>DATJUM010000046.1:0-3113 GCA_035502355.1 Rhizomicrobium sp.
GCGATGTTCTCCATTCTCTGCAAGAGAAGAGCGAACTTCACCTGGGTGGCCCGCATTCACGGGCCATGACATCAGGGTAATTACATGTAAGCGGCGGAAATTGGCCGCGCGCGGGACGCGTGCTAATCTGGGTCCCGGGCCGCGCGGGCAGCGGGAGTGGACGCCAAATCTCATTCAGGCCGCTCGAGAAATACCGGTCGTATTGAATCTTATCCAATTTCTGTCATGGCCCGTGAATGCGGGCCACCCAGTTGCCACCTGAAAAATGCCGGTCCTTTTGCGATGTTCTCCATTCTCTGCAAGAGAAGAGCGAACTTCACCTGGGTGGCCCGCATTCACGGGCCATGACATCAGGGTAATTGCATGTAAGCGGCGGAAATTGGCCGGTGGAGTGGAATGATCTGTACGATAGTTTCACGTGAAGCGGCTACTTTCTGGTTGTCAAGACTGAGAAAGAAAGGCCGGGCATGCGCTACAGCGATAGCATTTTTGGGAGCCTTCGCGCGCTTGAAGCGGTGTGGAATTTCACCCCCGTCCGCGATATGGCGGGATGCCGGGGTCGGTCAGCCAGACGCCGGGCGGCAGCCGGCCTCTCTGCCAGAACACGTCGATGGGCATGCCGCCGCGGGGATACCAGAAGCCGGCGATGCGCAGATATTTCGGACGTATCGCCGCCGCAACACGCTTGCCGATGGCGAGCGTGCAGTCCTCGTGGAACGCCGCGTGATTGCGGAAGCTCGCCAGGAACAGTTTCAGCGACTTGGATTCGACAAGAGATTTCGCCGGGCAGTAATCGATGACGAAATGCGCGAAATCGGGCTGGCCGGTGATCGGACACAGGGTCGTAAATTCGGGCGCGGTGAAACGCACGACGTAATCTACGTCCGTATGCGGATTATCGACACTTTCGAGCCGTGCCGCCTCAGGCGATTGCGGAACCGGCACTGCGCGGCCGAGTTGCGTCAGCGCTTTGCGCTTCGCCACGCCTCGCCCTCCTCGCAAGTGCAGGATTGGCCCAAGGACGGGCGGCGCACGCAGACGCGCGCCACGGCCGGCAATTTTTCCCTGGCCCTTGCAAAAACATAGCGCGCGAGATTTTCCAGCGTGGGCGGCCCGAGGCCCGCAACATCGTTCAACATGCGATGATCGAGATCCTGCGCGAGCGCCGAAAGCACGCGCCTCACCTCGCCCAGATCCTGCAGCATGCCGGTTGCCGGATCGGGTTCGCCGCGAAGGGTCACATCGACATAGAAGGAATGGCCGTGGACGCGCCGGTTTTCCGGAGCGCCCGCGTCAAGAAAATGCGCCGCGTCGAAGCGGAATTCCTGGGTGAGCTCGATCATGGCGCGGGCGTTTGGCAGTCCCCGCCCTGCGGGTCAAGCGCGGCGCCTATTTCGTTTCCGTCTGCGGATGCTCATCGCGCCACTTCTTCACGGCTGCCAGCGTCTGGGCGACATGCTGGTCCGGGTTGAGATCGGTATAGGCCAAAAGGATCGTGTGGTCGGGCGCGATCACATAGGAGGTGCGGTTCGCGTATTGCGGCTTGATCGGCAGGACCGCGTCGTAGGATTTGATCACCGTCTCGTCGGGATCGGCCGCGACGGGAAATTTGCTCCGGCATTCGCTGACCGAGAACCTATCAAGCGTATCGATGGTGTCATGCGACACGCCGATCACCGTGGCGCCGAGCGCCGCGAATTGCGGCATCGCCGCGGCGAAATCATGCGCCTCGATGGTGCAGCCCTTGGTGAAAGCGGCGGGATAGAAATAAAGCACCACAGGCCCCTTCTTAAGCGCATCGGCCAGCGAGAACTGATATTCCTTGCCGCCCAGCGAAGCCTGGGCGGTGAAATCCGGCGCCATGGCACCGACGGCGAGCGCCGCGAGCGCTGGTCCAGCAAATGCCGCCGCCATCAAAGACGCGCAGAGCGCCTGTGCCCGCGTGATCCGTGTCATATCGATTCCTTTTCGGGTCGCCGACGCCCGTAATAAAGCAATTCCACGGCTCGTTCACCAGTCGAAAGCTTGCATTTGCGGCTCCAATTCGGATATATTTTTGCTCTATTTTGGAGCAAGCCATGCCGGTCAATCTCTCGATCAAGAACGCGCCCGACGAGGTTGTCGAGCGTTTGCGCCAACGTGCCAAACGCCATCATCGTTCGCTGCAGGGCGAAATGTTGGCAATTCTCGAGGACGCCACCCGGGCTGACGGGAGGATCACGGTTGAAGAACTCGTGAGACGAAACCGCGCTCTGGGTATCAGCACGCCGGATGAGGCCACTCAGTGGATACGCGAGGATCGTGACCGATAAGGTCATCGATGCGTCGGCGATGGCCGCGCTCGCTTTTCTCGAACCACCCCACTCCTGGCTGGTCGAGAAATTGAGGGGATCGAGGCTATTCGCGCCCCGTCTGCTCCCCTTCGAAATGATGAATGTTTGCGTCAAGAAGATTCGTTCGCAGCCGCATATCCGGCAGATACTCCTGCGCGGTTTCGCAAATTTCCAGGCAACGGCAATCGAACTTCGAGACGTCGATCCGGGTCCTGTAATGGAACTCGCCGAACATCGTGGCCTGAGTGGCTACGACGCGAGCTATTTGTGGCTTGCCCGGCATTTGGGCATCGAACTCGTGACGCTCGACGTTCAGCTTGCAAAGGCAGCGGCAAGATCGCTGTGACGGCATTGCGGCAGTCCCCAATCGCGCGGGCGCGCCAGATTCTTGCGCGCGCGAAAGGCGCATGCTAACTGCACGCCCGCGCGGGCTTAGGGGAGCTTTCCCGCGTGGGTGATTCCCTTGCGGATTCAACGGATTAAACAGCGGGGCAGGTTTGCAAGACGACCGCGCCCGGAGACGAACGTGGCTGGCGAAGAACCACACAACCAAGGGCTGGCGGGCCGGTATGCCACGGCGCTTTTCGAACTGGCGATGGAGGAGCGCGCCGTCGATGCGGTTGCGCAGGATCTCGCCGGCCTGAAGGCGCTGCTTGCGCAAAGCGCGGATTTGACCCGGCTGGTCCGGGCTCCGGTGTTTTCGGCCGACGAGCAGCGTGCCGGCATGGACGCCGTAT
Source organism: Rhizomicrobium sp. (assembly GCA_035502355.1). GTDB lineage: Bacteria > Pseudomonadota > Alphaproteobacteria > Micropepsales > Micropepsaceae > Rhizomicrobium. Next base: position 3,071 of record DATJUM010000046.1, read on the forward strand.
TGCGCCGCATGGAAGCCGCGCCGCTGACCATAAAATTCGTCCT
>DATJUM010000047.1:0-12093 GCA_035502355.1 Rhizomicrobium sp.
CGCAATTCCCACACGGCCTATTAGCAACAACCGGGAGACAAACGCTCATGTGGTATTTTTCCTGGGTCCTCGGCCTCGGCTTCGCCTGCACCTTTGCCGTGCTCAACGCCATGTGGCTCGAACAGCGCAGCGGCGGGTGAGGATTGCAGGGCCGCGCCTCGTGCCACGGCAGAGGTTCACCGCAGAGGCGCCGAGCCGCGGAGATTGTATGCGCGCGCCGTTTCTCTCCGCGCCTTTGCGGCTCCGCGGTTCAACCTCGGCCGGGGATGGCAAAGACGGACGCAGCGGCGCGAGAAGACGGGGATTGTTGCTCAGATAGGGCAGGCCGTTATTGACCTTCGGGTTCCCGGCCCAGATCTTTTTGTGCCGTAATTTGTCCCGCTTGTTGTCGTGTCCCAGTAATCAGAACCTATCGCCCCGTTCGTGAGCCCCCGTCGCGCCCGCTTTTCAGCCGGGACCGAGGACGTGTGCAATTGCATGGGTTAAAGGCATCAAGATAAATATTCGGGCCCGTACATTATTCCGGGCGCCGGGAACTTTGCCTCAGACCTGACAGCTTCGCGCTCCGGTGGGGTTCTCAGAAGGGAAATATCCATGGATCTTACCGACCGGCAGATCATTCGCCTCCTCCAGGAGGACGCCTCGCTGTCCGTGGCCGAAATCGGCAAGCGGGTGGGATTGTCTTCCACGCCATGCTGGAAACGCATCCAGCGGCTGGAGGAGGAGGGTGTCATTGCAAGACGCGTGGCGGTGATCGACCCCGACAAGGTTGGTCTCGGTCTCACGGTGTTTGTTTCGATCGAGACGGGCGATCATTCCGAGGAATGGCTGGCGCATTTTGCCACCGCCATCCGGGCCATGCCGGAAGTGATGGAATTCTACCGGATGGCCGGCGATGTCGATTACATGCTGCGGGTCGTGGCGGCGGATATCCAGAGCTACGACGCCTTCTACAAGCGGCTGATCGGCGTGGCGGCGCTCAAGAATGTCACCTCGCGTTTCGCGATGGAGCGCATCAAATCCACCACCGTCCTGCCGGTGCCGTGAACGCCATTCTGTACGCATGGCCCGCTGCGGCGCCTCCGTGCTGAAACAATTCCGCTTTCGAAACCCGCGCGCAAAGAAGAATATGCTCGCGCAAATCGCGCAAAGAGCAAAAATTTCTTTTGCTTTACTGGGCTGTTTTCCGGCCTATATCGAATGTCGTGCTCATGCGAAACCGGAGAGCGCGATGCGGTCCCTGCCGATCTTTCTCGATCTCAGCAAAGGAACGATTGTTGTCATCGGCGCGACACCCGCCGCGCGTTCCAAGCTCGAAATGTTGCGCCAGCGCGGCGCGGAAATACGCTGGTATCCCGTAACGCTTGGGCGCGAGGAAGCAGAAAGAGTTTTTCCGCCCCGGCATGACGGCGGATTCGAAATCTTCGATGGCGCGCCGTCGGAGGCGGATTTCTCGGGCGTGGCCGCCGTCATTGCCGCTGCGGGCGATGAGATCGATACGCGCGTTGCACGACATGCGCGACGCCTGGGTATTCCGGCAAACGTCGTCGATGCTCCCGAACAATCGAGTTTTCTGTTTCCGGCGATCGTCGATCGTGGCGACGTCGTCGTTGCGATCGGCACCGGCGGCGCGGCGCCCGTTCTTGCGCGACGGTTGCGGGAACGCATCGAAGCGCTCCTGCCTGCAAGGCTGGGCGCCCTTGCGGGTTTTCTCGGGCGCCAGCGCGCGCGGCTCCGGAATTCGCGTCTGCGGGCTGACCGCCACTTCTGGGAAAACATCATTGATGGTCCCATTGCGCAGCGTGTGGTCGAGGGCCGGACGCGCGAGGCCGAGCAGATGTTCGATGCAGAACTGTCAAACGCCAGGAAGAAACAATTCGGGTCGGTCGCCCTGGTAGGTGCGGGGCCCGGCGATCCCGACCTGCTGACGTTGAAAGCGCTCCATGCCCTCCAGAATGCCGATGTTATTTTTTACGATGCGCTGGTTACGCCCGAAATCCTTTCTCGCGCCCGTCGCGATGCCACGAAGGTGCCGGTCGGCAAGCGCAACGGTCTACCAAGCGAAGACCAGGAGGAGATCAATCGCCGTCTGATTGTCGCGGCGCAAAGTGGCGCGCGCGTGGTCCGACTCAAGGGCGGCGATCCTTTCGTGTTCGGCAGGGGCGGGGAAGAATTGGCCGCGCTGCAGGCGGCGGGCGTTCCGGTTTCCGTGGTGCCCGGCATCACCGCCGCACTGGGATGTGCCGCGGAGGCGGAACTGCCGCTGACCTTCCGCGATGAAGCAACAAGACTGGTTGTTATCACGGGTCATTTCGCAAGAAAGAATGCAGCGATCGATTGGTCGGGCGCGGCGGATCCTGCGACGACGGTGGTGATTTATATGGGTCTCACTTCGGCGCCGGCGATCCGTGACGGGCTGGTGGCGGCGGGACGTTCGCCCGCGACGCCCGCGGCTATCCTCGCGCGGGGAACCTGCGCGGATTCATTCGCCGTTGCAGGCCTGCTTGAGGATCTCCCCTCGCTGGCCGCGCAGGCGGGCGACGGTCCGGCGCTGATCGTGGTCGGAGAAGTCGTTGCGCGCTCGAAACCGTGGCGCGCATTTGCCGAAAACATCACGCGAAGTATCGCGGAGGCAGCATGACCGCCCCGCAACAGCAGAAAATCAGGATCGCAGGGCCCGTCGTGATTACCGCAAACCGTCTCCACGACGGCAAGGTGGTTTATCGCGCTTTCGACGGCAGTTGGGTCACGGAGCTCGCATCCGCCGCAATTGCCACAAACCCAGCACAGGCAGGGACATGGTTTGAGGCCGCGCGCACGGATACGCAACGCGTCGTCGATCCCTACATCGCGCCCGTTGCAAATGGTGAGGACGGCAGTTGGATACCGGCAAATCTTCGCGAATGGATCCGTTGCGACGGTCCCTCGGCCGGACCTCCGATACAGGGTTGAAGACTCATGTATGTTCAGGACGAATTTGACCAGACGCTTGTCGCAGAACGCGTGGCCGAATTCCGCGACCAGGTGGCGCGGAGGCTGTCCGGCGAGCTGAGCGAGGACGAATTCAAGCCGCTCCGGCTGATGAACGGGGTCTATCTCCAGCTCCACGCCTATATGCTGCGCGTCGGTATTCCTTACGGCACGCTGTCATCGGCACAGCTGCGCGGCCTCGCGCGGATCGCGCGCGAGTTTGATCGCGGATACGGCCATTTCACCACCCGGCAGAACATTCAGTTCAACTGGATGAAACTGGAACAGCTGCCGGATGCGCTTGCCGCTCTCGCAGGCGTCGGCCTGCATGCCATTCAAACAAGCGGCAATTGCGTGCGCAATATCACGACCGATCAATGGGCCGGTGCGGCACCGGACGAGATCGACGATCCGCGCATCTGGGCCGAAATTCTGCGCCAGCATACGACACTGCATCCGGAATTCTCATTCCTGCCGCGCAAGTTCAAGATCGCGATCACCGCCGCCAAACATGATCGCGCCGCCGTCAGGGTGCATGACATCGGCCTCAGGCTGCATGAAAACGAAGCGGGCGAGACGGGCTTCGAGATACTGGTCGGCGGCGGTCTCGGGCGCACGCCGTTTCTTGCCAAAACCATAAAGCCATTCCTGCCGGCACGTGATCTGCTGAGCTATATCGAGGCGATCCTGCGCGTCTATAATCAGCATGGCCGTCGCGACAACATCTACAAGGCGCGGATCAAAATCCTCGTTCATGAGCTTGGTGTGGAGCGCTTCGCGCGTGAAGTGGAAGCGGAATGGCGCATCATCCGCGATGTTCTTGTGCTGGACTCCGCCATTGTCGCAGAAATCCGGTCGCGCTTCCATTATCCCGATTACGCGCGGCTTGAAAACAATCCCGCGGCGTGGACAACGGGACGCGCGCGCAATGCAAAGTTTGACGCGTGGTGCGAAAGGGCTGTTTCATCACACCGTATCCCCGGCTACGCGATCGTCACCATCTCGCTGAAGCCTGAAGGGGGAACGCCGGGCGATGCGACCGCCGAACAGATGGAGACGGTCGCCGATCTCGCCGACAGGGAAAGCTTCGGTGAAATCCGCGTCGGACACGATCAGAATCTCGTCCTGCCACACGTCGCGCAGCGAAATTTGTTTGCTGTCTGGCAGACGCTTGAAGGCACGGGCCTCGCAACGCCAAATGTCGGACTTGCATCCGACATCATTGCCTGTCCAGGTCTCGATTACTGCAGCCTCGCGAATGCGCGATCAATTCCGCTGGCGCAGGAATTAAGCCGGCGTTTCCGGCAGCTGGAAGACGCTCACGATCTCGGCCGGTTCCACATCAATATATCGGGCTGCATCAACGCCTGCGGTCATCATCACGTCGGCCATGTCGGACTCCTGGGCGTCGAGAAGAACGGCGAAGAGTACTACCAGGTCACGATCGGCGGCCGCGCCGACGAGAAGGCTGTGCTGGGCGAACTCATCGGGCCAGCGGTTGCTCGCGATAAAGTTGCCGACATCGTCGAGCAGATCGCGCGTGCCTATCTCGACCTCCGGCAGCCCGGTGAGCTGTTCCCGGACACGATCGCCCGCGTCAGTGCAGAGGCCGTGAAGGCGCGAGTCCATGTTGCTCATTAGGAACGGAGAAATCGTTACCGACGATTTTGTTGCGCTCCACGATGATGCGCCGATAACCGTGAAGGGCGCAATCATCCTGTCGGCGGCACGCTTCCTTGCTGATCCCATGCTGGTCAAACAAAGGGCGGCTCCGATTGGCGTCGCATGGCCCAACAACCGCCCGGTCGCCGAACTCGCGCCTTACCTTGATCGGCTTGCGCTCGTCGCATTGAATTTTCCCACATTCCGCGACGGCCGCGCCTACGGCCAGGCACGGCAATTGCGTGAGCAGCATCGCTTCGCAGGCGAATTGCGAGCGACCGGCGATGTTCTGCGCGATCAGTTTCTTTTCATGTTGCGCGCCGGTTTTGATTCATTTGAAGTTCGCAAGGACGCCGACGCAGCCGCGTTTCCGGAGGTTGTATCGCGTTATAGTGTCTTCTATCAGCGCTCGGCCGGTGGCGCAGCGATCGCCGCCGTTTCAAGGCGTTCACAAGCCACAATGGGAATCGGAGCGCGCGCCATTGGCAGGCCTGGTTGCGACGCGCCGGCGCTCAACGCCGCACTTGAAAATGCGTCGCCGGAAGAAATTCTCGCAAGAGCAATCCGGGTCACGCCGAAGCTTGCCGTCGTGTCTTCGTTTGGCATCGAGTCGGCGGTGCTGTTACATCTGGTGGCGCAGGCGGACCCTTCGCTGCCGGTGATATTTCTTGATACGGGATGGCTGTTCGGCGAAACGCTCGCCTATCGCGATGCGCTGATCGAACGTCTTGGCCTTTCGGATGTGCGCACAATTCATCCGGATCCCGAGCGTCTGGACCGCGTCGATCCCGAGTCGGAATTATGGTCCGAGGATGCCGATGCCTGCTGCCGGCTGCGCAAGGTTGAGCCGCTGGCGCGCGCACTCGTTCCGTTCGACGCCTGGGTCACCGGCCGCAAGCGCTTTCAGGGCGGCGCGCGTTCGCAGCTCGCGATCGTCGAGGCAGACGCTGGGCGCCTCAAGTTCAATCCGTTCGCCGCCACGCCGCAGAAGGAAATCGCCGCGCGTTTCCGCGCCGCGAACCTGCCGCGACATCCGCTCGCCGCGTCGGGATATCTGTCCGTCGGCTGTCTGCCCTGTTCGACACGCGCCCGCGAAGGCGAGGGCGTCCGCGACGGCCGCTGGCGCGGCCGCGCCCGCACCGAATGCGGGATTCACTGCGGCTGAGTCAGGATTGTGGCGGTGTTTCAGCCGGTCTTCGCTTCGTTGGCGGAAATAATGGCCCCTCGAAGCTGCTCGGCGATGTCGGCCATGCCACCCGGCGTATGCGGCATCAGGATGACTTTGCTGCCGGCGGAGACGCCGATTTCCTTCATCGTGTCGAAATACTGGGTCATCAGCACCAGCTTGAGCACATCGGCCGCCGAAACCTCGCCGATCTGACCGGTGAAGGCGGCAATCGATTCGCGCAGACCATCCACGATGGCGCGCCGCTGCTGCGCGATACCTTCGCCCTGCAGACGTTTGGATTCCGCTTCGGCCTCGGCGTTCTTGACCACGAGTATCTTGTTTGCTTCACCCTTCGCGGCTGCTGCGACCTGCAGACGCTGCTGCGTCTGGATCTCGTTCATCGCCGCCTTGACGTTGTCGGCCGGATTGACATCGGTCACCAGCGCATTGGGAATTTCGAAGCCGTAGATTTTCATGGAGGCATCGAGCTCGACCTTGACCGAGCTGCCGACCTCGTCCTTCTTCTCGAACACTTCGTCGAGATTCATCTTCGGGACCTGCGCCCGCACCACGTCGAGGACGTAGGACGTGATCTGGTCGCGCGCGTTCTGCAGCTTGTAATAGGCATCCGCCTCCTTGCCTTCGATCACGCGATACTGGACGGCGACGAACAGCTTCACGAAGACGTTGTCGAGCGTTTTCGTCTCCACCTCGACGGGCAATTGCTGCACGCGCAGGGAGACACGCTGCGCGACCGAGTCGGTAAACGGGGTCTTGAAATTCAGCCCCGGACCGGCGGTCCGCACATAACGGCCAAAGCGCTCGATAATCGCCCGGCTTTGCTGCTCGACGGTGAAGAAACTCGAAGCAAGCACGATCAGGGCAAAAAATGCGACGACCACAAAGAAGATGACCATCGCGAAATTCTCCTGTCCTGCCATGCGCCATCTCCTGTGGGCGAATCGCAGCGAATTCTAGTCCGGCGTGGGATAACTAACCATGAACGGCCCCGCGGTTCCCTTCGTTTGCCTCGGAGCTGGGAGAAAGCCGGTTCCGCATTTCGAGGCGGCCTAAACGTCCTGTTTCGGCAGATCAGTCCGCGCGTCGAAGTTCCGCGGCTTGCCATGCTGGACTCGTATCTGTTTTTCGAAGGCAAATTTTGGTTCTTCGCGCCCGGGCAGGATCATCCGGCATCAATTTCCTCACATTGACCTTGACCTTCACATGGACCGATTTGACCAGGTTCCAGAGCAGGCCGGCAACGCCCACGGCACCGAGAGTCCAGCCCATAACGGGCGGAAGAGACATGACCGGGCTTCCTGCAGGATGCATTTGTCCGGTTCTCGATATGAAAATCCGCTAAACTGCCGGTGAACGCGATTGGTTTACCGGAGCTTTCCAGGGTGGCGGCAAGCGCGGTTCAGCGATGTGCGATTGGCTTTGCACCTTGCTTGCGAAAGGTGGTGGCGATCAGTTCTGCCGCCCAGTCGAGATCGGCTTCGCTGTGCGATTGCGACACCTGGAAGCGGATGCGCGCAGCGCCTTCCGGCACGACGGGAAAGGAAAAGCTCGTCGCCAGCAATCCGCCCGCGAGGAGGTCCTGGCTGATCGCTTTCGACTTCGCCGAATCGCCCACGACGACCGGAACGATTGCGCCTTCGCCTTCGAGCGGCGTGATCTCGCGCGATTTCAGGGCGTGGCGGAACAGCCTTGCTTTCTCACGCAGCTGCTCCCCGCGATGCGGTTCTCTTTCGAGGATGCGCAGCGACTCGAGCCCGGCCGCGGCAACGGAAGGTGGAACCGCATTTGAAAACAGATGCGGGCGTGATTTCTGGATCAGCGAATCGATGACCACGCGCGGACCGGCGACATAGCCGCCGGCGCCGCCACCCAGCGCCTTGCCGAGCGTGCCGGTGTGGATGTCGATCTCGTCGAGCAGGCCGAAATGTTCGACCGTGCCGCGGGCGGTGGGACCGACGACGCCCACGCCATGCGAATCGTCGACGACCACGAGCGCGTCGTGCTGCCTTGCAAGGCGCACGATTTCGGGCAGGGGTGCCAGATCACCTTCCATTGAGAACACGCCGTCCGTGACGATGACCTTGCCCGGCCGTTCCGCATATTTCTCGAGTACGCGCGCGAGATATTCCATGTCGGCATGGCGGTAGATGTCGCGCGTCGCTTCCCTGGAGATGGCGCGGCAGCCATCGATGATGCTCGCATGGTTGAGCGCATCAGAAATCACCACATCGCCCGGTCCCGCCAGCACCGGAAACAACCCGGTATTCGCCGACCAGCAGGAGGAATAGGTGATCGCAGACTCCGCGTGCAGAAACTCCGCGATCTTGCGCTCGAGTTCTTCGTGGATGGTTAGTGTTCCGCAGATGAAGCGCACGGAGGCCGGGCCGACGCCGAAACGGTCGAGCGCGGCGCGCGCCGCAGCCACGACTTCGGGGTGATCCGCAAAGCCCTGATAATCGTTCGAACACATGAGCAGGACTTCGCCGATCTCGGCGACTTTCACATGCGCACTCGTCGCGGTCTCCAGATCGTGAAGGGTCTTGTAATTTCCAACTTCGCGCGTCTTGGCGAGTTCGCGCTCAAGCCGATCGAGGACCGCGTTTGTCATGCTGCCTCCTTGCCGAAATCGAGAATGATCTTGCCGCATTTGCCGGCGGCGATGAGATCGAAGCCGGTCGCGTAATCGCGCGCCTCGAGCCGGTGCGTGAGAACACGGTCCATCACATCCGGATTGCGCAGCATGAAGGCGGAGACATCATACCAGGTCTCGAACATGCGCCGGCCGGTGACGCCGTGGAGTGTCGCGCCTTTCATGATGACGGTTTCGGCCAGATCGAGCGTCACGTCGGAGCCGGGCAGGCCGAGCAGCACGACATGCGCGCCGTTGCTCGCCATTTCGAGAGCGCTTCTGAGCGCATCCGCATTGCCGCTCATTTCGAGCACGATCTGCGGTCCCTGGCCGTCGGCCGCGGCGAAAATCTGTTCGCGCGCTTCGGGGTTGCGCGGATCGACGACAAGATCAGCACCGAGGCTGCGGGCGATTTCGGATCGGTACTCCGAGATCTCGGTCACGATCACTTTGCGCGCGCCATGCGAGCGCGCGATGCCGATGCTGAAGAGGCCGATGGTACCGGCGCCGGTGATCAACACGTCGCGCCCCGCCAATGATACAACAGTCGCCGAATGCATGGCATTGCCGCACGGATCGAATACGGCCGCATGACGGTCGGGAATGTCATTATGCACCGGCCAGACATTCAGTGCCGGCACGACCACGCGTTCCGCGAACGCGCCCGCACGATCGACGCCTATGATCGATGTCTCGCGGCAGAGATGCGCGCGGCCGGTGCGGCACAGACGGCAATGTCCGCAGGTGACGTGGCATTCGCAGCTGACCCGCTGGCCCGGCGAAAGGTGATTCACGCCTTCGCCGACTTTCGTGATGCGGCCGACGAATTCGTGCCCCACCACGCGCGGGGGCTTCACCCGGCGCGACGACCATTCGTCCCATTTCCAGATATGGAAATCGGTCCCGCACACGCCTGCCATGCTGACGGCGATCTCGACCTCGCCCGGCCCTGGCGCCGCCGGGCTTTCCACCTCGGTGTCCGAAAGCCCTTTCCCGGGGCGTGCTTTGAGGATAGCGAACATCGGCGTCCCTTCCAGTTTCGGCGCGGGAAACTATCCGCTATACTGGTACGGTGCAACCAAGATATTGGACATGCCCGGTTCTGATCCCAGCATCGCCGTAGCCGTCGCCCGGCTTCGCAAGGAGCGCAGGCTTTCGCTCGCGGCGCTTGCGCAGCAGGCGGGCATATCGCGCTCCATGTTGCATGAAATCGAGAAGGACCGCACCAATCCGACCGTCGGCATTGCCTGGCGGCTGGCCACGGCGCTTGGCGTCGATCTGCCGGAGTTGCTGCGCGGCTCGGTGCAAAGCCCGATCGTCGATATGCTTAGTGACCACGCAACGCCATCGATAACCAGCGCCGACGGTCTGTGCCGTCTGCGCATTCTCGGGCCGCTCGATCTCGCCGGCCATCTGGAATGGTATCTGCTCGAAGCGGAAGCCGGTGGTGAGCTTGTTTCCACGCCGCATCAGCCACGCACGACCGAGCATCTGTCCGTTCTCAAAGGCGAGCTGGTCGTTTCGGTAGATAGCGAAGAAAGCGACGTTCCCGCCGGTGCCACCATCCGCTACCGCGCCGACCGCCCGCACGCCATCCGCAACAGGAGCAAAGAGCCCGCCGAGGCGCTGTTGATGGTGGTGTTGTGAATAGACCGGCGGCGATAGCAGCGGCACTGGCCTGATAATTCTGTCGCCGTTCGGTGCCCGGGCGAGCGGCGGAGCGATCCGCGTGCAGGGAGGACCGTGGCTTCTTGCGGGGCGCGTCTTTCGAAATCCCCAACTGACTGCGCATCCGCATCTCATACTGGTGCTGCACGGCGATGCGCCATTCGTGAACCCGACCTACCAATACGTGTTCGCAGAATCGGCTGCGCAGGCGCTGCAGAACGTCGTCGCAGTTGCGCTATTGCGGCCCGGCTACCGTGATGCTCAGGGCGAAAGGAGTCAGGGTTCAAGAGGACTCACCACCGCGGACAATTATACATCCGATCGCATCGTCAGCATTGCAGCGGCCGCCCGATCGCTGGTGGCGCGCTATCATGCGTCCGATCTTACCCTTGTGGGGCATTCCGGCGGCTCCGCGATTGCGGCCGATATTCTGGAACTGTACCCGCATCTTGCAGCGCGGGCCCTGCTGGTGTCCTGTCCCTGCGACGTTGCAGCGTTCCGCTGGAGCATGTTCAAGTCGCAGTGGAATCCGATGTGGCTTCTGCCCGTTGCGAGCATTTCGCCCATCGACCATGTTTCATCCATCCCCCGGCATATCGTCATACGCATGGTCACCGGTTCGGCCGATGACATAGCGCCACCGGCTTTGACATTTGCGTTCGCTTCCGCTCTCAAACAGAAAGGCGTGGATGTTCGGGTCATCGAGCTGAAGAACAAGGGGCATGAAATTTTGCTCGAGCCGGCCGTTATTGACCAGCTCCGCGCACTGCTTGACGCGAAACCTCCGGCCGCCGATTGACGGGAATCCGTTACTGCGCGGCCAGGGAAACTTTCGGCTGCTGCGCCGCACTGAATTGAGTAAGTGCAGCGACCGCGCCGACGATGTGATAAAACGAGCTCGCGGGCGAGGGCTCCTCGACGAAGCGGTTGGTGGGTGTAAGCTTGTCGCGCCACAGCCCCCGGGTGGGCATTTCGAGATAACGCCACAGCGACTCTGCCGCCGCCAGTGCGTGCGCGAGGTAGGAGTCATCCGTATCGCCGGGTCCTTCGCTGAGCAGGAGCGCCGCTTTGAGCCGTTCCGTTTGTGGCCATAGCCGCGCCCGGCTCGAGCGGATCGTCATGTCTTCATTCAGCGCATCGACGGCGACGCCGCGCACCGGATCGATTCCGCGCGCGCCCGCAGCGAAAAGACGCCGCGCCGCTATTTCGGCGGTGGGCTCGTTCCTTCGCCGCGCCCAGCGCGCCAGCAGCCACGCCCACTCGAACTGATGGCCCGGCTCGACGAGCCGTCCACGTTCACCGACGGCCGGTTCCCAGCGCGCCGTGAAATGCTCGCGCAGCAAACCTTCATCCGGATCGATGAAGCGCGACAGGCACAGCGCCACGATTTCGTCGGCGAGCGCTTCCCACGTTGCGCCGCCGCCGGCTTCAGCCCAGGCGAGTGCGGCTTCGAGCAGATGCATGTGGGGATTGGACTGGAACGGGCTGGCATCGGTTTCGCGGAAACCGCCGGCTTGGTGACGCATCGTTCCGTTGAGCGCCGCCAGGAGCGCTTCGGCTTCTTCGCGAAAGCCTTTTGGCGCGGCAGACAGCGCATGAAGCGATGCCATCGCAAGCAGCGCAAAGCTCTGATCGTAGAGTCGTGCCGTTTCGTCGGTCACGCGCCCATCCGGCGCCACTTCGCTGCGGAAAAATCCGTCGCCGCGGAAGAAATGCGCGCGGAACCAGTTCATTCCATGCAGTGCCGCTCCGCGTCCCGGCCCGGGCCAGCCAAGCGTCTCGGCCGTGGCATAGACGAACACCTGCCTGGCCTGCACGCGCGCGCGCCGCGGCGCCGCTACCGCGATTCCGCCGGAATCGAGCAACTCGTGAAATCCGCCGTGAAGATGATCGGCACCCAGCGACCACCAGAGAGGCAGGGCGGATGTCGCAAGCCAATGGTCATAACGCGCCGCCCAGTTCGTCAGCACCTCCG
>DATJUM010000048.1:0-31157 GCA_035502355.1 Rhizomicrobium sp.
CCGAAGCTTCAGCGAAGGCGGGCCGCGCCTCCGCGTGCCCATTCTGTTCGGGAGCATCACGCCATGCTTGCCGACTGTGTCGCAACGATGCCACGTGAGAGACGTCGCGACATATGCCTCCACGTGCTTTCCCCGGACAGCTGTGCGCGCAAGCGGGAACCCCGTCGCGCGCGTCGGCGCGCAGAGTGATTCTTTTCGCCCGCGGACGCGGGCTCACCGGGTCCCGGGTGCCTCGCTTCCGCCCGGCTCCGGGATGACAGCGATTTCTAAGCGGGCTCACAAAAGCCGCAACTGATCGCCGGGGCGGGGCGGGCGGCGGAATTTGTCGGTCGAAAGCGGCGTCCGTTCCTGGTTGAGGCCGAGCCGTTTGACCGCCATGTGAAAGCGCCGCGCGATCATTTCCGCATAAGGTCCCGTGCCCTTCATGCGTGTGTGCCACTGGCTGTCGTAGTCCTTGCCGCCGCGCATCTGCCGGATCAGCGACATCACATGTTTCGCGCGGCCGGGTTCTTTCTCCTCCAGCCATTCGCGGAACAGATCCTTGATCTCGAGCGGCAGCCTGAGCAGCACATAGCCCGCGCTGCCGGCGCCGGCCCCCGCCGCTTCGGCGAGAACGGTTTCCAGCTCTTCGTCGTTCAGCGCCGGTATCACGGGCGCGAACATCACGCCCACGGGAACGCCCGAACGCTGGAGGCCGGCTATGGCCTCGATGCGCCGTCCGGGCGTGGCCGCGCGCGGCTCCATTGCCCGCGCCAGTCTGCGGTCGAGTGTCGTGATGGAAATCGCCGCCCGCGCCAGACCCTGCTGCGCCATGGGAGCGAGAATATCGATGTCGCGCAAAATCAGCGGCGACTTGGTCACGATACCGACCGGATGGCAGAAATCGCGCAGCACTTCGAGAATGGAGCGGGTGATCTTCAGCTGGCGCTCGATCGGCTGATAGGGATCGGTATTGGTGCCCATCGCGATGACCTTGGGCACGTAACCCGGCGCCGCCAGCTCGCGCGCGAGCAGTTCCGCAGCGTTGGGCTTGGCGAACAACCGCGATTCGAAATCCGCTCCGGGGGAGAGGCCAAGATAGGCATGTGTCGGCCGCGCGAAGCAATAAATGCAGCCATGCTCGCAGCCCTTGTAGGGATTGATCGACTGCTCGAAGGAAATATCCGGCGATTTGTTCCGGGTGATGATGGTACGCGAGGAATCGCGCAGCACTTCCGTCTTCAGGGCCGGCGGCGCCTCGTCTTCGCGGGTCCAGCCGTCATCGATGAGCACGCGCGTCTCGCGCTCATAGCGGCCCGATGCGTTCGATTGCGCTCCGCGCCCGCGCAATGCCCGCGAATCGGCAGTGATTTCGACCACGGCTTCCATTGCCGTAACATAGCATGCTGTCAGAACATATCAAGAACAAAGCAGCTGCAAACCACTCAGGCAAAGTAGCGATGCTTCCGTCCGGTTGGGCAGTGTCCCGATTGATCGGACTGACGGTCGCGGGTCCAGTCCTTGGTGGGATCATCAAGCTGGGCATAGCGCGCGCCGGTCTGGAAGGAGAGAAACGGATCGTTGGCCTCATCTGCCAGCCTGTAGGATTTGCGTTGCTTGGCGGGACAACCGGGGAGTTCCTCCTGCTGCGCCGCCTCGCGCACACCGGGCATCGCGCCGGCATCCGGAGCAATGTCGTGCAGAGGATATTCAGGGCTTGCACAACTGAGCAGTGCGAGTGCGCTTGCCAAGACCATCAGCGCTTTCATCGCCCAATCCTCCGCTGGAATGCATCCCCGCATGGACCGTGCGTCCATATCGGGCCTATCCGGGTCAGGCCCATGCAAATCCGGGACCAGGCGTCAGCCGAGGACGAGGCTATGACGTTGACGCTTGATGCGCGATGCGCGATGTTTGAGGCACGATGCGCACCACGCTGACGATCGACGATGATGTACTCGCCGCGGCCAAGGGCATGGCCGACCGGCAACGCAGGAGCGTGGGCGAAGTGATTTCGGAACTGGCGCGGACCGCACTGACCGCCGGCGCGACCGGCGGACGAACCCGCAACGGTGTCCCGCTGCTGCCCAGGCGAGCGCGCGCCACACCAGTGACGCCAGAACTGGTAAGGCAACTGCTCGACGAATCGCCGTGACGGCGTTCCTGCTCGACGTGAATGTGTTCATCGCGCTGATCGACCCGGCGCATGTGCATCACGATGCGGCGCATGCTTGGTTCGCGCATGAAGGCCACAAGGCGTGGGCTACCTGTCCCCTGACGCAGAATGGGGTGCTGCGTATCGTCAGCCACCCGCGCTATCCCAATTCGCCGGGCGCGCCGGCGTCGGTCGCACAATTGATAAGGAAATTCTGCGACCTGACGGGCCATGCGTTCTGGCCCGACGATATTACGCTGCTTGATGTCAGGCGGACGAGCACGGAACGTCTTTTGAATTCGGCACAGGTCACGGACAGCTATCTTCTCGCGCTGGCTCTGACACATGGCGGGAAGCTGGCCACATTCGACCGCCGCCTGGTCGTCGATGCCGTGCTCGACGGGGCGCGGGCTCTGCATGTCATCCATTGAACGGAGCAGGCGAGCCGCAGTTAAGCGTATGGTCACTTCCGGCTTGCCGCGGCGCGGCTTCAGGACGAAAATGCGGACAGCGAAAATGATGGGGTATCCATGTCCAGATTTGTCGAATTCGCCGCGGCGGCTGCGGTTGTTCTTGTCGGCGGGAACGCGGCGTCGGCGGCGAGCTATCTCTATGTCGAAGACAACAACAGCCTGATTTCCGCATTCGAGATCGCAAAGAACGGTTCGCTCAAGGAGATCTCCGGCTCGCCCTTCAACTCGAACACCAATTCGCCGAGTGACTTCGCAATCGCAGTAGACGGCAACGGACCCTACCTCTACACGACGGGCGGCGATTCCGATAATGTAGCGATCTTTTCGATCGGTACGGACGGCTCTCTGACATCGGTTTCGGACACGACGGCCGCCGGACAAAGCGCCGGCGCGACGGTGCTCGCGAAATCCGACAAGCGCCTCTACCTGGTCAACACGGTCGACGGCGGCGCGATCGCGGCGTTCGATGTCGAGAAAAGCGGCGCGAAACTGAAGCCCATAGCTGGCTCACCCTTTCCTGTGAGTTGCCCGGGTTTCTGCACGTCGAATCCCAGCGAGGTTCTGATCAGTGGTTCGTACCTCTATTCGATCGATTCATATGGCTGGTATGTGTCCAGCTTCTCGGTCGCCAAGAACGGTGCTCTGACGGAACTCGACAGCTACGCGACGGATTACGGGCCCCTGGACGGGATCATCACGCCCAAGGGAAATTATATCTACGTGACGGACGCGGCCCATGGAGACATCAGTGGCTACAGCGCTGCAGCTGGCGTGCTGACACAACTCAGCGGCTCGCCGTTTCCGGCGGGCAATCAGCCGAACGGGATCGTGATGACGCCGAATGACAAATTCGTCTATGTCGCCAATTACGGGGACGGCACGATCTCGGGATATTCGATCGGCAGCGGCGGCGTGTTGGAAGCGCTCGCGGGTTCGCCGTTCGCGGACGGCTCCGGAACGGCACCTATTGCCGTCGCGATCGACAAGGCCGGCAAACACCTTTTCGTTACCAACGCCAATACGCAAGACATTGCCGTCTATGATATCGCCGAATCGGGCAGCATCACGCAGATCGATGGCTCGCCCTTCCCGCTGACGGACGGCACTGGACCAAAGGGCCTCGCGCTTTACGAGCCGAAATAGCAGCAGGCCGCACCGGCCTTGCCTTTCGTAGGGCTCGCCGAGGCCGGTTGTTTGCTCATGTTCCCTGTAGCACCGTCGTGGGCGGCATGGGCGCGGCGGGCTTGATGCGTGCGCTGGGCGCGTCCACGCGCGCACGGTCACCCGGCTTCAGCGTTGCCTGGCTGTCCTCCCATTCCACATCGAGCGGAACGGGCGGGGCTGCATCGACGCCGCCAGAGATATGATTGCAAACCTGATTCCCCGTGGGCTGATCGAAGCGAACGAGTGACGACTGGTATCATCGGTGATGGTGAACGCGACCGGAGAATGGGCGATGCCCCGCTGCTCTATGGGATCTCAGGATGATGTACCAGTCACCATGACCGAAGCCGGTTGCAATTGCGGCACAAGACCGATCAGCAGCAATGCTGCACACAGGACAGAATGATGAGTTTTCATTGGCCCACCCTCCTTGTCCAATCGAAAGCTCTTCCATTCTGTGCCGCGTTTTTTTTTCCGGGAAAAAACTCAAGCTCCGCGCTCCACGGCAATATGGCTGGACAACACCCTGTTGCCTGAGTAGGTCTCGGCCATGAGCGAAAAGACCTTCAGCGTTCGGGAAATCCTGGCGGCCGCCGCGCCGCAGGATGCGCCAGTCACGGTCCGCGGCTGGGTGCGCACGCGGCGCGATTCCAAGGCGGGAATTTCGTTCGTTCATGTGTCGGACGGATCGGTATTCCATCCGGTGCAAGTGGTGGCGGCGAACACGCTGCCGAATTATGCGGATGAAGTGCTGAAGCTGACGACCGGCTGCGCGGTTGAAGCGACGGGCATGATCGTGCCCTCCCCGGCGAAGGGCCAGCCCTTCGAAATGCAGGCAAGCGATATCCGCGTGCTCGGCTGGGTGGACGATCCCGACACCTATCCCATTCAGCCCAAGCCGCACACGATGGAATTCCTGCGCGAGGTCGCGCATTTGCGGCCGCGCACGAACGTGATCGCAGCGGTCACGCGCATGCGCCATACGCTCGCCAAATCCATTCACCGTTTCTTCGACGAGGACGGATTCTTCTGGGTCAACACGCCGATCATCACTTCGTCCGATGCCGAAGGGGCAGGGGCGATGTTCCGGGTTTCGACGCTCGATCTCGCCAACCTGCCGCGCAACGAGGCAGGCGCGGTGGATATCAGCAAGGATTTCTTCAGCCGCGACGTGTTTCTCACCGTCTCGGGCCAGCTCAATGTCGAGGCCTACTGCCTTGCGCTGACCAAGGTTTATACGTTCGGCCCGACGTTCCGCGCCGAGAACTCCAACACCAGCCGGCATCTCGCCGAATTCTGGATGGTCGAGCCGGAGATCGCTTTCGCCGATCTTTCGGACGATGCAACGCTCGCCGAGCGCTTGTTGAAAGCAGCTCTCACCGGCGTGCTCAGCGAACGTGCCGACGATCTCGCTTTCTTCGACGAGCGGATCGAGAAGGGTCTCGTGGCGAAACTCGAGAATATTGTTTCATCCGAATTCGTGCGCATGGATTACACCGAGGCGGTGGCCGTGCTCGAGCGGGCGAAGGAGAAGTTCGAATTCCCGGTGAGATGGGGCGTCGATCTCCAGTCGGAGCATGAGCGCTATCTGACCGAAAAACATGTCGGCAAGCCGGTGATCGTGATGAACTATCCGAAGGACATCAAGGCCTTCTACATGCGGGTGAACGATGAGGGGCGCACGGTTGCGGCGATGGATGTGCTGGCGCCCGGCATCGGCGAGATCATCGGCGGCAGCCAGCGCGAGGAGCGGCTCGACGTGCTCGATGCGCGCATGGACGCGCTCCACATCGACCGCGAGCATTACGACTGGTACCGCGATCTCCGCCGCTACGGCACCGTGCCCCATGCCGGCTTCGGGCTCGGCTTCGAGCGCACGCTCGCCTACGTCACCGGCCTCAGCAACGTGCGCGACGTCATTCCCTTCCCGCGCACGCCGGGGAATGCGCGGTATTGACGACGTGCTTGCGCGCCCCCTCATTCAGGGCATGCGCACGAATCCTTCCGCGCCGCCGCCACTTGAAGGATTGTAATAGCCGGTGACCAGGGGATCAGCGATGTGGGCGGCGAAGAACCGCAGGTGATACGACCGCCTTGCGCGAACGTTGAATGGGATCATGTATGTCCTGAGCACTGTTTGCCAGTGGCGGTGCCGATTTCAGGGTGCGCAATGCGTCTCATCCGCATTGCAGGCCGCGCACTAGCCCTTGTATGTAATCGTTAGCCCTCCCCAAGAGCTTTTGCAAGAGAATTATTTGCCTGACCCGTCGGTCGCCGTGACGTTCGCTTGCTTTCCGTGATCGAGCGCAGAATAATACGCCGATCCATTCCAATCACCGTGTGCGGGCGCCGATGGCGCGACAAATGGGGGACAATGGCAATGACACGCATGCGATTTCATTCCTCGCGCCGGAGCCGGTCCGAAGCGATCCGCTGTGGATTGACCGCCATCGCTTCCCTGTTGCTGGCGACGGCGACGGCCCATGCAACTGTCACGATTTCCAATGACGCGACCCTGAATATGTCGTGTACCAATGGCATCTGCGCGCCGACCGCGAAGAAGGCCGTGCTGAACGTCGGCGATCTCGAAAACTATCTCGCTGCCGGAAATCTGGAAGTCACGACCACGGGCTCGGGCGTTCAGGCAAAGGACATCGAGATCGATGCCGCCGTCACCTGGACGAGTGCAAGCATCCTGACGCTCGACGCCCACCATTCCGTCGTCATCAACCGGCCCGTCGCCGTCGACGGCGTGGCGGGTCTCACGGTTACGACCAACGACGGCGGCACGGGCGATACGTTCTCGTTCGGACCGAAGGGAAACGTTTCCTTCCTCGACCTTTCGAGTGCCCTTGTCATCAACGGCGCGAGCTACACCCTCGTCACTTCCCTGCCGTCGCTCGCCGCCGCCGTGAACGCGAATCCGGGCGGAGCTTACGCGCTTGCAAACAGTTATGACGCCTCGCAAGACGGGATTTACGGCGATTCTCCCATAGCGACAGAGTTGACGGGAACCGTTCACGGTCTCGGCAACATCATTTCCCACATCTCCATCGATTCCATCCCTCACAAACATAGGGGCGAAGGCGATATTCTCGGCATGTTCGCGATGGTCGGCTCGACCGGAACGATCGAAAACCTGCGATTGAATAAGATAAGCTATCGTAACAAAACGAAAATCAGCGTCGGCGGTCTGGTTGGAGAGAACGAAGGATATATCATTGGCGATCAGGTTGCCGGGGCAATAATTTCAAAGGGATCAGCAGGCGGACTCGCCTTCGCGAACATGCCAACAGGAATGATAGTGTCCTCCTCCGCGAGGGTTGAGGTGACAGCCCCCAACGGACTTGGCGGCGGCTTGGTCGCAGACAACAGCGGCACAATTACACGCTCGCATGCTGACGGGCGAGTGGGAGGTGCAGGCGGGGTCGGCGGGTTGGTAGGCAGTAATGAAGGGACGATTTCCCAAAGCTATGCGACCGGAGACGCTGTCTTGGGTGGGCTGGTCGGATCGAATCAATCAGATGGTACACATGGCGGGACCATTGAGAATTCCTATTCGACCGGAACGGTCAGGGGCATCGGTGGTACCGGAGGTCTGGTAGGTTATAACACCTATGACGCCGGCACCGTGATCGTGAGTTCCTACTCGACAGGTGTGGTGCAATCCGGTGACGGGGGCTTCGTGTGTCAGACGCCCGACACGTATGGCAACGACTACTGGAACACGACCACGAGCGGCGCCACATACGGGCTCTGCTATGAGGAGAACGTCCCCGGCATCACCGGCCTCACGACCCAGCAGTTGCAATCCGGCCTTCCCGCCGGCTTCGATCCGAAAATCTGGGCCGAGAAACCCAAGATCAACAACGGCTTTCCCTATCTGATCAACAATCGGCCGGAAAAGTAGCGCATTGGGGATACCTACCGCTCGCTGTGTCTCGTCTCAGGTGCAGGCTCGCCAGACACGCGAAGCAAAATCTTTGCCGCGGGCTTCTTCCTCGCGAGCGCGGACTCCGCATCAGCCCAGGGCCATAGTACCGAATTGGTATACATGAATACCGCGTGCGCCAGGCCGATATCATGGTTGTCGGGGTGCTCCGACGCGGAGATATTCCTTGCTTGCGGGGAAAGTAAGGACTTGTAAATTACCGGTCAGTTAGTTATTGGGCGCTATGGCGTCCACAGAAGACCGGCCGGACTTGCGCGAATCCCCCGCGGCCGAAGCCAAATGGCGGCGGCGGAAAGAGGCGCGTCCGGGCGAGATCCTCGACGCGGCGCTGGCGGAATTCGCGGCGCGCGGCTTTGCGGCGGCGCGGATGGACGATATCGCCGCGCGGGCCGGCGTGACCAAGGGCACGCTCTATCTCTATTTCGCGAGCAAGGAAGAGCTGTTCAAAAGCCTGGTGCGGGAGTCGATCGGCGCGGCGATTGCGGCCCGGCGCATGGAGGCGGAGGCCTTCGCGGGTTCGACCGCCGAACTGCTTGCAACCGTGCTGCGCTTCATGGGCTATTTCGCGCGCACGAGCGATCGCGCCGTCCTGCCCAAGATCATGATGGCCGAGGCCGGCAATTTCCCGGAGCTGCTCCGGTTCTATCGGGCCGAAATTGTCGATAACGGCCTGGGACTTCTCGCTGCGATCATCGGCAGGGGCATAGCCCGCGGCGAATTCCGCAAGATCGATCCGCAGCATGCGGCGCGGCTCTGCGTCGCCCCGCTCCTGCTCGTCATGCTGTGGCGCACGAGCTTCGCGCGCGAAGAGACGGTGCCCTACGACCTTGAAGGGCTGATCGAGGCGCATATCGACGTGCTGCTCCGGGGTCTTGCGCCGTGAGGTTTGTCAGTTCCATCGCGCTGTTATCGGCACGCCGAGACGCGGCGGCGCGGAGAAGATTTGCCATGAAGAGCACAAGGTACACGAAGGAAGAAAGGCGCGCCTCGCGCGCAATTATTCTTCGTGCCCTTCGTGTGCTTTGTGGTGAACTTACTCTGCGGCTCCGCGCCTCCGCGTGCCAACATGATCGTGCCGCCTGCATTGCGGGGACAGCATGAAAACCGCTATGCGGCTGCTTGTTCTGCTTGTGCTCGCGGCGGCCGCTGCCGGCGGGTGGTGGTGGTACAGCCATCGCGCGAAGGCGCCGGGCGAACTCACGCTCTACGGCAATGTCGATCTGCGCGAGGTGGATCTCGCCTTCAATAACAGCGAACGCATCGCGCAGGTGCTGGTGCAGGAAGGCGACCGCGTGCATGCGGGCGAGCTGGTCGCGCGGCTCGATACCAGCCGCCTCGTGCCGCAAGTGAAGCAGGCGGAGGCGAACGTCGCGCTGGATGCCGTCAATTACGACAATGACCGCAGGCAATACGAACGCGATGCGGAGCTGGCGCGCAACTCGGCCGGCCGTGGTATCGCGAAGCAGGATGTCGACAACGCCCGCGCAACGATGGATGCGCAGGCCGCGAAACGCGACGCCGACGCGGCGCAGCTTGCGCTGCTGCGCCAGCAGCTCGCCGATGCCGAACTCTTCGCGCCTTCCGAGGCTACCGTCCGTACACGGATCATGGAGCCGGGCGAAATGGCATCGCCGACCAAGCCCGTGTTCTCGCTCGCCATCACCGATCCCAAATGGGTGCGGGTCTATGTGCCGGAGACCGATCTCGGGCACGTACATCCGGGCGCCGCGGCAACCGTCAGCGTCGATTCCTTTCCGGGCCGGCGCTTTGCGGGCTGGATCGGCTTCGTCTCGCCGAGCGCCGAGTTCACGCCGAAATCGGTGGAGACGCCCGATCTGCGCACGAGCCTCGTCTATGAGGTGCGCGTATTCGTGAAGGACCCGGGCGACGATCTTCGCCTCGGCATGCCCGCGACGGTGCATGTTCCGCTCCCGAAACGGACCGCGCGCAAATGATTAGCTGTCGCTTCTCCGCAAGCGCTTTCCTCCCCCGCATGCGGGGGAGGTCCGGCCGAAGGCCGGGGAGGGGGGAAGTACGACACGTACAGCCCCCCTCCGGCGCTTCGCTGCGCTTGCGCCACCTCCCCCGCGAGCGGGGGAGGAAAAGCACAGCGTGCGCGCCATGACCGCGGCGGTGGAGGCGCGGGAGGTCCGCAAGGTGTTCCGGCGCGGCAAGACGGAGACCGTTATCGCGCTTGATGGCGTGTCGCTCAGGGCAGACAGGGGGACACTTTCGGCGCTGGTGGGCCCCGATGGTGCCGGCAAGACGACGCTACTGCGGCTTGCGACCGGTCTTCTGACCGCCGATGCGGGCGAGATTGTGGTGCTTGGCCTGGATGCCGCGCGTGCGCCCCAGGACATCCAGAACCGGGTCGGCTACATGCCGCAGCGCTTCGGTCTCTATGAAGACCTCACGGTCCAGGAAAATCTCGATCTCTATGCCGATCTGCACGACGTCGCCCGCAAGGAACGGCAAACGACGTACGAACGCCTGATGGAGATGACGGCGCTGGGGCCGTTCACGCGCCGCCTCGCAGGCCAGCTTTCGGGCGGCATGAAACAGAAGCTTGGGCTCGCCTGTGCGCTGGTGCGCGCGCCCGAGCTGCTGCTGCTCGACGAACCAACGGCCGGCGTCGACCCGCTCTCGCGCCAGGAGCTCTGGGAAATCATCAACGAACTCGTCGCCGATGCGAAGACGACAGTCATTATTTCCACCGCCTATCTGGACGAGGCGGAGCGCTGCGGCCACGCCATCGTGCTGCATGAAGGCAAGGTGCTGGCGCAGGGCGCGCCGCAGGAGATCGCCAGGCTCGCCGAAGGCCGCGTGTTCCTGGCTGATCCGCCGCAAGGGCAGACCGCGCGCGGCCTGCAGGCGCGGCTGCTCGACCGCGACGACATCGCCGACGCCGTGCCCGATGCGGGCCGCGTGCGCTTCGTCTGTACACGCAAGGATGAGCCGAGCGGCGAGCGCATACCGGGAGAGCCGGTGCAGCCCTGTTTTGAAGACGGGTTCATGACGCTGCTCCAAAACAAGCGGGCGGAACGCGCGTCCGCCTCGCTGTCATTGGAACGGCCGCTGGAATCGAAGGCCACGCTGGCGGTCGAGGTGCAGGATCTCGTGCGCATGTTCGGGAATTTTACCGCGGTCGACCACATCAGCTTCGAGGTGAAGCGCGGCGAGATTTTCGGCCTGCTCGGTCCCAACGGCGCGGGCAAGACGACGACGTTCCGCATGCTTTGCGGGCTGCTGCCGGCGACCGGCGGCACACTCAAGGTGGCGGGCGTCGACCTTCACACCGCGCGCGCATCGGCGCGCCAGCGTATCGGCTATGTGGCGCAGAAATTCTCGCTCTATGGCGATCTGACCGTACAGGAAAATCTGGATTTTTTCGCGAGCGCCTACGGCCTGCGCGGCGCTGCGCGGCGGCGGCGCATCAGCTGGGCGCTCGAGCAGTTCGAACTTGGCGGGCAGGGCGATCTGACCAGCAAACAGCTTCCCGGCGGCTTCAAACAGCGGCTCGCCATGGCCGCGGCGCTGCTGCACGAGCCCGAAATTCTTTTTCTCGACGAGCCCACGAGCGGCACCGATCCCCTCGCGCGGCGCGAATTCTGGCGGCGCATCACGGCACTCGGCGAGCAGGGCGTCACCGTCATCGTCACCACCCATTTCATGGAGGAGGCGGAGTATTGCGACCGCGTGGCGATCCTCGATGGCGGCCGCATCCGCGCCCAGGGCACCCCGGCCGAATTGCGCCGTCATGTTCCCGAGGGCCGCGCCGCCAACATGGAGAACGCCTTCATCGCCATCGTCGAAAAAGCCCGCGCGGCGGAAAAGAACAATCACAGGAGCGCGGCGTGAAAGAGGTATTGTTTGCACGCGGAGCCGCGGAGGCGCAGAGGAATAATTCACCACAAAGAGCACAAAGAATTGTTGCGCGCGAAGCGCGCATTTCTTCCTCCGTGTACTTTGTGCTCTTCGTGGTAAGTCTTCTCCGCGGCTCCGCGTCTCCGCGTGCAAATCATTACTTTGAAGCAGCGGGCTGCCGGGCATGAGGGGGGCGGCGGCAAAGCTGCGGCGGATCCTGGCGCTGATGCGCAAGGAGGGCTACCAGATTCTGCGCGATCCGAGCAGCATCGCGCTTGGCATCGTGATGCCGGTGATGCTGATCCTCCTGTTCGGCTACGGTCTGTCGCTGGATGTGAAGAACGTTCCGGTTGCCGTGGTGGCCGAACAGCCATCGCCGCTTGTCACCCAGGCCATCGCCGGCTTCCGTCTCTCGCCCTATTTCGACGCGCATGTGATGACATCGATGGCGGAAGCCGAGACGCTGATGCTCGCGCGCAAGGTCGACGGCATCATCGTGCTGCAATCCGATTTCGCGCGGCATCTCGCCATGGGCGATGCGAAGGTCGAAGTGCTGGTGCATGGCGCCGATGCCAACCGGGCACGCATCATCGAGGCCTATGCGCAGGGCGCCATTGCGCAATGGTCGACCATCCGCACCGCCGAGGGCCAGAGCGTCGCGGGCGGACCGGTCGGCATCGAGAGCCGGCTGTGGTTCAACTCCGCCAATGACAGCCACTACTTTCTGGTGCCCGGCCTCATCGTGCTGGTGATGACGCTGATCGGCGCGTTCCTCACCACCATGGTCGTGGCACGGGAATGGGAGCGCGGCACGCTCGAGGCGCTGTTCGTCACGCCGATGCGCACCGACGAATTCCTGCTCGGCAAGACGCTGCCCTATTTTCTCATGGGCATGATCGGCCTCATGCTCTGTTTCCTCGCCTCGCGCTATCTCTTTCACGTGCCGTTCCGCGGCTCGGTTGTGCTGTTTCTCGGCATTTCGACGCTTTATCTCCTGATCGCGCTCGGCATCGGATTGCTCATTTCATCGGCAACGAAAAGCCAGTTCGTGGCGAGCCAGCTCACCATGGTGGCGACGTTCCTTCCCGCCATGATGCTGTCGGGCTTCATCTTCGACCTGAGGAGCATGCCGGTCGCGGTGCGGGCGATCACCTACATGCTGCCGGCGCGCTATTTCGTGACGCTGTTGCAGACGGTGTTCCTGGCGGGAAATGTCTGGAGCGTCATCCTGCCCGATGCGGCGGTGCTCGCGGTGATGGTTGTCGTGCTGCTCGTGCTGTCGCGCCGCGCGACGCGCAAGAAGCTCGCGTGAGGCGGCGATGTGGGAGAGTTTCGCGCGCATCCTGGCCCTGGTCCGCAAAGAGCTGCTTGCGATGCTCAAGGATCCGCGCGCGCGCTGGAGCGTCTTCGTTCCACCCGTGATGCAATGCTTGGTTTTCGGTTACGCGGCCACCTATGACCTCAATAACGTTCCTTATGCGGTGCTCGATCAGGATCACAGCATGGCATCGCATGATCTGCTCGCGCGTTTCGATGGTTCGCATATCTTTACTCGCGTTGCCGAATTCCAGCGCAGCTCCGACATCGCGCGTGCGATAGATGAAGAGCGCGCGATCCTCGTTATCCAGGTGCCGCGGGATTTCGAGCGCAATCTGCTGCTGGGCAAGCCGGCGAACATCCAGCTGATCGCGGACGGACGGAATTCCAATACCGCCGGTGTCGCACAAGCCTATGCGGGCACCATCGTGGATGATTTCAACGCCGATTGGCGCAGCGACCACGGCCTGGACGATCCCCCGATCCAGATCACCATGCGCGCCTGGTTCAATCCCAATCTCGTGACGCGCTGGAGCATGATCCCGAGCCTCATCGGCACCATCACGCTGATTCAGACCATGATGCTGTCGGCGATGTCGGTGGCGCGCGAGCGGGAGCAGGGCACGTTCGACCAGCTGCTGGTGACGCCGTTCCGACCGATGGAAATCATGGCGGGCAAGGCGGTGCCGTCGATGATCATCGGCACGCTGCAGGCGACGACCATTCTCCTCGTCGCGCAGCTCTGGTTCCGGATTCCGTTTCAGGGATCGTTTTTCGTGCTCTATCCGGGGCTCATCCTCTTTCTCATCGCGGCGATCGGCATCGGCATCCTTGTTTCTTCCATCGCCGAAACCATGCAGCAGGCGATGCTTTACGGCTTCCTGCTCATCATGCCGTTCTCGCTGCTTTCGGGGTTGACCACGCCGATCACCAACATGCCCGCAAGCCTGCAGATCGTGACCCTCGCCAATCCGCTTCGCTATGCGATCACCATTGCGCAGCGCGTCTATCTCGAAGGCGTGGGCCTCGATGTGCTGTGGCCCAATCTCTGGCCCATGGCCATCATCGCAACCATCACGCTCGGAGCCGCGACATGGATGTTCCGCCATCGGGTGGGGTGATCCTCCCCCGCAGAGCGGGGGAGGTGGCGCGAGCGCAGCGATGCGCCGGAGGGGGGAAGTCGCGCGCCGCTGCCCCCCTCCGCCCCTACGGGGCACCTCCCCCGCAAGCGGGGGAGGATCAATATGGTCGTGCTTGTTTGGTGGTGTTATTACTCGCCGGCATGCTCGCCGGCTGCACAGCTGTCGGACCAAATTTCGTGAAGCCGAAGGCGGACGTGCCGCAATCTTGGACGAAAACGGGGCTGGAGCCGGCGGGCAAAACGCCCAGCATGGCGACATCAGCCGAGCCCGCGGTGGCGTGGTGGGAAAGCTTCCACGATCCCGAACTGACATCGCTGATCAAAAAGGCTGCTGCGGCAAATCTCGACCTCAAGGACTCCGCGCTGCGCATCGCCGAAGCCCGTGCGCAGCGCGAGATATCGGCGGCCGCCGAACTGCCGACACTGTCGGGCAACGCGTCGTATACGAACGAGCGCATCAGCGAGACGACCGCGGAAGGCTCGATCTTCAGCTCGCTCGGCAATAGCACCGGGCTTCCGATCAAGATCCCGAGCTTTCCCAATCCCTATAATCAATATCAGATTGGCTTCGATGCCTCTTGGGAGCCGGATCTGTTTGGCGGCGTGCGCCGCTCCGTCGAGGCCGCCGAAGCTGACACGCAGACTCAGGAAGAGGACGCGCGCGACGCGCTCGTGTCGCTCGAAGCGGAAGTGGCGCGCGATTACATCGATCTGAGAAGCGCGCAGGCCCAACTGGCGGTCACCAAGCGCAATCTTCTGACCCAGCAGGAGACGCGGGCGCTGGCCGGGGACCGATTCCGCGCGGGACTCGGCACGGCGCTGGATGTTACAAATGCAGAGGCGCAGGTGCGCACCACGCGGTCGCAGGCGCCGCCTTTCAGCCGCAGCATCGCCTCCGACATCAATCAGCTGAGCCAGCTGCTCGCGCTTGAGCCGGGCGCGCTTACGGCCGAACTCGAAACGGTGAAGCCCGTTCCGCCGGTACCGCCGCAGGTTCCGGTTGGACTGCCGGGCGATCTCTTGCGGCGCAGGCCCGACATCCGCGCGGCCGAGGCGCAACTGCACGCAGCGACGGCGCGGGAGGGCGTGGCGGTAGCGGCCCTCTTCCCGAGCGTCAGTTTTGACCTGCCGTTCGGTACGCAGGCGGAGACCTTCCCGAAGCTCGCCGACTGGGCAAGCCGCTTCTATTCGATCGGCCCAAGTCTCACCGTGCCGATCTTCGAAGGTGGCAAGCTGCAGGCAAACGTCAAGCTGGCCAATCTTCAGGAGAAGGAAGCGGCGGTAGATTATGCCCGCACGGTCCTGAACGCAGTGCATGAGGTGGAGAACGCACTCATCGCCTACGGCACCGAGCAGCGCCGGCGTGATGCGCTTCAGGCCACGCTGGCGCAGAATCGCGATGCACTCGCTCTGGCCGAGCAGCGCTACCAGAGCGGCGTGACCACCTTCCTCGATGTGCTCGATGCCGAACGCAGCGAAGAGCAGACGGAACTGGCGCTGGCCGTCAGCAACGCCGCCGTATCCACTGACCTCGTGGCCATCTACAAGGCCATTGGCGGCGGCTGGGCGGCGGAGCAGAAGGACGCGCCTAAGGCGCTGCCCGACAGCGGGTAACTTGCCTTCAACCTCCGGTCATGGATACTCCGTCGGCCAGCTGGGACAGTTCCATTGCTCGCTTGTGATATTGCGACACCGTCACGCGCCGATGCGCATGAATTGACAAACGCGGCGCTGTTTGTGGCGGCGCTTGCGGTCGCGCTGCTGCAGTTCTTTCTTGCGCCGCTGATCCTGCCCATGGGCTTGGCCGGAGTGGTCGCCCTTGTCTGTCTCTGTGCAGTAACGACCCCGCTGCATTGGGGACTGATGCACGAATCGATCCATGGAAATCTGTTCCGCAATCCAGGTACCAACCGTCGCGCGGGGCGGCTGCTGGGCAATTTCCTGTGCCTGTCCTGGGATGTGATGCGGTTCGGCCATCTCCTGCATCACAGCAACAATCGCCACGAATTCGACCGACCGGAGGCGGTGCCGGCGGGCGGCTCGCGACTGGCTGCAGCGGGGCCTTATTTCCTCAAGCTCCTCGGAGGGCACGCGCTGATCTCGGCCGTGTCGTCCGTCGGTCTTGCACTGCCCGCGCGTGTGGTGACGCGGCTCGTTCCAGAATCGGAACCGATGCACACCGCCGCATTGCGCGCCTTCACCAACAAAGAGCGGCAGGCGCGCATCCGCGGCGATCTCTGCGTGACGGTCCTGCTTGTCGCGCTCGCGGCATTCTGCTGGAGCGCCTGTTGGCCGGTATTTGTTGCGACGATCCTCGTGCGATTTCTGATGCTGTCGCTGCTCGACAACGCGCCGCATTACGGCACCGCGCTCGACTCGGGAACTTACGCCCGCAACACGCGCCTGCCGCGCTGGGCGCATTGGCTGGTGATGGGCCACAATTTCCACGGCATCCATCACGCCGCGACCGGGCTTAGGTGGCAGGAACTTCGCACGGCGTTCGCACGCGCTGAAAACACCTACGAAGGCAGCTGGACCACCATGGTCCTGCGCCAGTTCCGCGGGCCCGTTTATCTGGATTGAGTATCAATCTTCCGATGACAGAAATCGCACGGCCTCGTCGGCGGCGCTGAACAAGGCCTTCGCCTTGTTGACGGTCTCCTGATACTCCGCTTCCGGCTCGCTGTCGGCCACCACGCCGCCGCCCGCCTGCACATACATCACGCCGTCCTTGACGAGGGCGGTGCGCAGCATGATGCAGGTGTCCATCGTGCCATTGGCGGCGAAATAGCCGACGGCGCCAGCATAGGCGGCACCGCGCTTTTCCGTCTCGAATTCGTCGATGATCTCCATGGCGCGGATCTTGGGTGCGCCGGTGAGCGTGCCCGCGGGAAGGCCGGCCGCCAGCACATCGACCGCATTCATTCCTTCGCGCAGGCGGCCTTCGACATTCGAGACGAGATGCATCACATGCGAGTAGCGTTCGATGAAGAAGCTGTCGGTGACGTTCACCGTTCCTGTTGCGGCGACGCGGCCGACATCGTTCCGGCCCAGATCGAGCAGCATCAGATGCTCCGCGCGCTCCTTGGGATCTGCTGCGAGCTCGCGTGCAAGCCGCTCGTCGTCTGCCGGTGTGGCGCCGCGTGGGCGCGTACCGGCGATAGGACGAATGGTGACGACGCCGTCGCGAAGGCGCACGAGAATTTCGGGACTCGATCCGACAATCGCAAAGCCGGGCAGGGCGAGGTGATAAAGGAAAGGCGAGGGATTGAGCCGGCGCAGCGCGCGATAGAGCGAGAAAGGCGGCAGCGCAAAAGGCCGGCGGAAGCGCTGGCTCGGCACCACCTGGAATATGTCACCTGCAAGAATATAGGCCTTCGCGCGCTCGACGAGCGCGAGATAGGCATCGCGCGGAATATTCGATTGAACCGTTGCCGGCGATGACGCTGTTGGAATTGGAGCCGGAGCCGGAAGGGGGCTGTCGAGCCTGGCAACCGCATTCGACAGGCGGCTGCGCGCGTCTGCATAGGCCGTTTGCGCATCCAGTCCGTCGCGCGGCCAGACGGGCGTGACCAGGATGATTTCATCGCGGATGTTATCAAAGATCGCGGTGATGGTCGGGCGCAGCAGGACCGCATCCGGCAGGTCGAGCGGATCGGGTGGGGGAGGGCCGAGCCGCTCGACCAGACGTACCATGTCATAGCCGAGATAGCCGAACAGGCCGACGGCCATGGGCGGAAGAGCGGCCGGTAATTCCATGCGTATCGTGCGGACGAGTGCACGCAGGGATTCCAGCGGCTGCTCCGATATTTCCGCCGAAACAAAATCGTGTGAGCCGTCCCGCGCGACCTCGGCGCGCCCGGCGCGGCAGCGCCAGACGAGATCAGGCTCGGTTCCGATGATGGAATAGCGGCCGCGTGTTTCACCGCCCTGCACGCTTTCGAGCAGAAATGTGTTGTCGCGACCGTTCGCGAGCTTCAGCCAGGCCGAAACCGGCGTTTCCAGATCGGCGATGCGCCGCGCGAACACGGCCTGTCCGCGGCCCGCATCGTAATTTTCTGCGAAGGCCGCAAAATCCGGTTCACTTTGCATGAGACCGAATTATCCGCCGCCGGTCACCCGGTCGACCTGGGTCTGGTTGACCGAAACCCCCTCGCGCGCCCGCGCCGCCATTGCGAAAGTGTTGTCGATATCATCGGCGGCCTCGTTGCTGAGGCTGTTTGCGAGCTGGAAAAACATCGGGTTCCCCATCGGATCCGTGGGCTGGGAGACTCCGATGACTTGTGCGATCACCAGGCCGCCGTTCGGAACCAGGCTCGATACGATTTTTCCGGGCGGCGAATTGAACAGATCGCGCACGAGATCCGCGGGCATGCCGGGAACCTTGCTGTTCCGCGTGATCGCGCCCGTGGATTGCACGCTCGTATTCATCTTGGCGGCGATGACAGCCAGGTTCTTGGCTGCCGCCGCGTCTCCAACGAGTTCTTTCGCCATCGACGCGAGACGCCTGCTTTTCCAGTCGGCTGTCCAGTCCGCCAGCGCCTGCTCGCGCACGGCAGCAAGCGGCTTGAGTTTCGGCGGCGTAACGCCGTTGACCTTGATGACATACACGTTGTTGTCGGTAGACGGGAACGGATCGCCTTCTTCACCCACTTCCGATTTCTGCAACTGCGCAAGGAAATCCGGCGATGCCGGCAAATTCGCTTTCGTTCCCGCCGGCGTCAGACCGTTCTTGTCGACCGCCGGAATATGGACGACGTGCATGCCCGCCCGGCGCGCGGCTTCGGGCAGTGCGGCGCCGCCGGCACTCGCATCGTCGAACGCGTTCGTTACATCGGTCAGCTTCGCCGTGGCGAGCTGATTGAGCACGTCCTTGCGCAGTTGGACTTTCACATCGGCGAAGGATTTGTTGAGCCCCGGCGTGATCTTGGTGACATGCAAGAGCACCCAGCCGAACGCGGACTTGATCGGCTGGGTCACGCCGCCCACCGGCAATGCAAATGTCGGAGGCCCGCGGTCCTTTCCAAGATCGGCCTCGACGACCGTTCCGAGAGACGTATCGGTGGATTTGAGCCCGCGCTGGAATGCGATCTGGTCGAAGCCGGTCCCGGCGGCGATCTTTGCGCTTGCGGCCTTCGCGCTGGCCTCGTCCGG
Source organism: Rhizomicrobium sp. (assembly GCA_035502355.1). Taxonomy (GTDB): domain Bacteria; phylum Pseudomonadota; class Alphaproteobacteria; order Micropepsales; family Micropepsaceae; genus Rhizomicrobium. The sequence continues at coordinate 19,200 of DATJUM010000048.1, forward strand.
AAATACGATCTGCTCGACGTCGCGCTTTTCCGGAATCTGGTACTGGTCCTTGCGCAATTCGTATTGCTGCTGGAGTTCCTGATCGGTCACGTGAACCTGGTTCATGACGTCTTGGGGACTGGCTACGGCATAGGTCACGTCGCGATATTCCGGGGTGCTGAATTCGGAGGGATGGGAACGGATATAGGCATCCAGTTCCGCATCCGTCGGTGTCGGAGGTGTGCCCGCCGCCTCTTTCGGCACCACAACGTAATTCGCGGCCCGATGCTGCTCGACATAGTCGAAGATGAGCGATGTGTATCCGGGGGGCAGGGCAAATCCATCATGGATCGCAATGATCAGCTGATTGCGGGCGATGTCGTGCCGTTCGACATCCACGAAGCCGTCCTCGGTGAAACCGGCAGCCTGGATTCGATCAAGAAAGGTTTCGTGGTCGAAAGCACCGAGGGGACCGCGGAATGCCGGTATGGCGCGGATCGCATCGGCCACCTCGGCGTCGGTAGCGCGCAATCCGTATCGCGACACCACCTGGTCGATCGCGGTCCGGCTGAGGGTGGTTTCGAGCGCCTGCTTATCGAGTCCCTTGGCGTGCGCCTCTTCAGCCGACACGTCATGCCCGAGCTGGTTGCCCGCACTCCGCAGGAAATTGCGATAGTCCCGCTGGAAAATATCCGCGGAGATCTTCTCGCCGCCGACAGTGGCAATGCTCGTGTCCACATTGCCGCGAAAAATGTCCGCGATACCCCAGAGGCCGAAGCTGAGCGCAAGCAAGCCCAGACCTATGGTTGCGATCTTGGACTTGGCGACGTTGCGCATCTGCTGAAGCATGGAGAACGATTCCCTGGCGGCAAAAAACGGCGGATGATAGGGGATGCATATCTGCAACAGCAAGCCAAAGCGGAGCGGGGCATGCGGCCGCTGATCGCCGGAAACTGGAAAATGCACGGGACCGGGCCGTCGCTCTCGGACATCGTGGCGGTGGCATGCTGGGTCGCAGGCAACCCGGTTCACGCCGATGTGCTCATCTGCCCGCCCTTCACGCTCCTTTCCCGGGCCGTCGCCACGGCCGGGGGCCGTATCGCCATAGGCGGGCAGGACTGCCATGAGCGCCTGTCTGGCGCCTTCACCGGCGACGTAAGTGCCGAAATGCTTTCCGATGCAGGTGCCACGGCAGTGATCGTGGGCCATTCCGAGCGGCGCCATTATCATGGCGAGTCGGACATGATGGTGGCCGCCAAGGCCAAAGCCGCTTGGCGGGCCGGGCTTCTGGCCATCATTTGCATCGGCGAGACCGAAGAGGAGCACGACGCCGGACAATCGGAACAGGTTGTGCTGTCCCAGCTCGATGCAAGCGTTCCAGCCGGTCTGCAGCCGGACACAACCGCGATAGCCTATGAGCCCGTTTGGGCGATCGGCAGCGGCCGTACGCCGACAGGCCGCGAGATTGGGCAAATGCACGAGCTCATTCGCGAGAGGCTCGATAGCCGTTTCCCTGTCGGGGGACGTTTCATGCCGATCCTTTATGGCGGGTCCGTGAAGCCCGCGAATGCGCGCGAAATTCTCGCTCTGCCAAATGTAAATGGTGCGCTGGTCGGCGGCGCGAGCCTTAAGGCCGAAGAGTTCCTCGCCATCATCCGGTCCGCTCCCGGGCAGTGACGCTGCAGGGCCCTTTTCATGGGACGCGCTTTGCCCTAAGAGCGACCGCAAATCAGGATAATGCCGTTCCATGCAGTCTGTGCTCATTGTCATTCAGCTGTTCGTGTCCATCGCAATGATCGCCGTTGTGCTCCTTCAGCGTTCCGAGGGTGGAGCGCTGGGCATCGGCGGCAGCGGTTCGGGCCTGGGCGGGCTTTTTTCACCGCGCGGGGCAGCCGACACGCTGACCCGCACGACGGCAATCCTGGCGGTCATGTTTTTCGTCACGAGTCTTTGCCTCACTCTGTTGTCACTGCATGGCCGGCCTCAATCCCTTCTCGACACCAACCCGGCTCTGCCGGGCCAGACCATGCCGCTTCAGAAATCCCCGGCGGGCGCCCCCGCAGCGCCGGCAGTCCCCACGCCCCACGGCTGAGCCGATCCGCGTCCATCCAATAGCTGGCAGGAACGGTGTTTTGCGCTTGAGCGGCACCCATGCCCTTGCCTATGCTGCGATTCCATGGCGCGGTTGATCTTCATCACCGGCGGCGTGGTTTCCTCATTGGGCAAGGGGCTTGCGTCGGCGGCTTTGGGTGCGCTTCTCCAGGCGCGTGGCTACCGTGTGCGGCTGCGCAAGCTCGATCCCTATCTCAATGTCGATCCCGGGACGATGAGCCCGTTCCAGCACGGCGAGGTCTATGTCACCGACGATGGCGCGGAGACCGATCTCGACCTCGGCCATTACGAGCGGTTCACGGCTGTGTCGTCGGGAAAATCCGACAACGTAACGGCCGGCCGCATCTATCAGGAGGTTATTTCGACCGAGCGCCGCGGCGGCTATCTTGGCCGTACCGTGCAGGTCATCCCCCATGTCACTGACGCGATCAAGAAATTTGTCATGGCTGGCGAAGCCGATGTCGATTTCCTGCTGGTCGAGATCGGCGGCACGGTCGGGGATATCGAGGGACTGCCTTTCTTCGAAGCCATCCGCCAGCTTGGCAATGAACTCGGGCGCGAGCGCGCCGCCTTCGTGCATCTGACGCTTGTTCCGTATATCGAAACCGCGGGCGAGTTGAAAACCAAACCCACGCAGCATTCTGTGAAGGAGCTTCGCTCGATTGGCATCCAGCCGGATGTGCTGTTGTGCCGGGCGCGCCATGAGATACCCGATGACGAACGCAGGAAGATCGCGCTGTTCTGCAACGTCCGTCCGGAACGTGTAATTTCGGCGCCCGATCTCTCCAGCATCTACGAAGCGCCGCTCAGCCTTCACGCGGCGGGTCTGGATACGCAGGTGCTGCGCGTCTTCGGCGTCGAGGGCGCACCGGAGCCGGAGCTTTCGCGCTGGCGGGCGGTCATGGAGCGCGTGAAGAATCCCGAAGGCGAGGTCCGCATTGCCGTCGTCGGCAAATACATGCAGGTGAAGGATTCCTACAAATCACTGTCGGAAGCGCTGACGCATGGCGGTCTCGCCAACAATGTCCGCGTGCAGCTGGAATGGATCGACAGCGAGGTTTTCGAGCGCGACGACGTAGCGGTCTATCTGGAGGATGTCGACGGCATTCTGGTACCCGGCGGATTTGGCGAGCGGGGTACGGAAGGAAAGATTCGCGCGGTCTGCTTCGCGCGCGAACGCCGCGTTCCCTTTTTTGGAATATGTTTCGGGCTGCACATGGCCGTGATCGAGGTCGCCCGCGACCTGGCGGGCCTGGAAGGTGCGGGCTCGACGGAAATCTCGCGTCCCAGACATCCCGTCATCGCCCTGATGACGGAGTGGACAAGGGGCAATGCGCTCGAGATCCGGACCGAAGGCGGCGATCTGGGCGGAACGATGCGGCTGGGCGCCTATCCCGCAATTCTCCATCCGGGGAGCCGCGTGGCCGAAATCTATGGAAAATCCGAAATCAGCGAACGTCACCGGCACCGCTACGAGGTCAATGTGGAGTATACGCGGCAGCTCGGCGAGCATGGATTCGTGGTGTCGGGCTGGTCACCGGACGGCCGCCTGCCGGAAATCATGGAGATTCCGGCGCACCCGTGGTTTATCGGCGTGCAGTTTCACCCCGAGCTCAAATCGCGCCCGCTCGAACCGCATCCGCTGTTTGCGTCCTTCATCGCGGCGGCGATTCACCAGAGCCGGCTGGTGTAATTTGTTTCGATATCGGATCCTGCATGGTGCCGGGAGGCGCGGATGTCACTGACGCCCAATGCCGTAGTACGAGTTGGCCGCGTCGAAATCGGCAATCATTTGCCGCTCGCGCTGATCGCAGGACCCTGCCAGATCGAGAGCCGCGCCCACGCATTCGAAATGGCATCGGCGCTGAAGGCAATGGCCGATAAGGCCGGAGTCGGGCTGATCTATAAAACGAGCTTTGACAAGGCGAACCGCACGAGTGCCGGAACGCCGCGCGGCCTCGGCCTCGAAGGATCGCTTCCGATTTTTGCGGAGCTTCGCGAGCGCCTCGACATCCCGGTGCTCACGGATGTTCATGAGCGCGCGCAGTGCGCGCTGGCGGCGCAAGCCGTCGATGTTCTCCAGATACCGGCCTTTCTTTGCCGTCAGACGGATCTTCTTGTTGCCGCCGCTGAAACGGGAAAGACGATCAACGTCAAGAAAGGACAGTTTCTCGCGCCCTGGGATATGAAGAACGTGATTGGCAAGGTGGTGGGAGCAGGCAATCCCAATGTGCTGATCACCGAACGCGGCGCGAGTTTCGGTTACAACACGCTGGTATCGGATTTTCGCGCGCTTCCGATCATGGTCCGCTTCGGAGCACCTGTGGTGTTCGATGCCACGCACTCCGTTCAGCAGCCCGGAGGGCAGGGCGACCGAAGCGGCGGAGAACGGGAAATGGTACCCTATCTGGCGCGTGCCGCGGCCGCCGTCGGCTGCGCTGTCATATTCCTCGAAACACACCAGGATCCCGACCGTGCGCCTTCGGACGGGCCCAACATGCTCAGGCTGGCCGACATACCGGCGCTTCTTGACGAACTGGTCGCATTCGACCGCATCGCCAAGAAGCGCGCTTTACAGATTGGTGGCTGAAGACTCCCGCGCCTGGAACCGGACGCAGAATTGCAATCCGAGTTTATTCGAGGCCCGCGCCTGACTTTTTCGCCTTGCGCTTTTCCTTTTTGGCCATTCTCTCTTCTTTTCCTTTGGCTTTTCCTTTGCGGCCTTCTTTACTTTCCGCTCTTTTCACCTTTTCAGCCAGCTTCTGCTTGTCTTCGGCGGAGAGAGCATTCCATTCGGTCTGCAGCCGATTGCGCAGCGCAATCCATTCGGGCTCGCTCATCGCCGTGAGCTTTTCGCGCATCTGTTTGCGATGCGCCGCTTTTTCCTCGCGCGACTTGCCTTGAACATCCCCGCGGCTTTCGCGACGCCACATGGCCTGCTGCTCGGGGGTGAGAACACGGTCCTCGTGACCGCCAGACTTATGTATTTCCGACATATTGCGGACCTCGCACTCGATGGTTTTGCGTCAGGACTATTCCGGCCGCCAGCGGCGGCACAAGTACGCCATGAGCGGGGCGGCTGACAATACTCCATAAGCCCTTATTGCGCGGCGTTTCCTTCGTTTTTTGGCCTTCCGCCGACGAATGTTGCCGCCGGGTGGGCTTTCTCCTAGAAGCCTGCCCGGGACCAGGCATTGGGATGCTGCATGACCGCCATAATCGACATTGTCGCGCGCGAGATACTCGATAGCCGCGGCAATCCCACTGTTGAAGTCGATGTCAGGCTCGAAGACGGGTCGCTTGGCCGGGCTGCGGTACCGTCCGGCGTATCCACCGGTGCGCACGAAGCGCTCGAACTGCGCGACGGTGGCGGACGCTACGGAGGCAAGGGCGTCGGCAAACCCATCGAACATATCAACCGCGACATTTTCGATGCGCTCGGCGGACTCGACGCTGAAGATCAAGTGCGGCTCGACCAGGCGATGCGCGCGCTCGATGGTACGTCCAACAAGAGCCGGCTGGGAGCCAACGCAATTCTTGGCGTTTCGCTTGCCGCGGCCAAGGCCGCGGCGATGGCGCGGGATTTGCCGCTTTACCGTTATCTCGGCGGCCCGGCGGCCCGCATCCTTCCCGTCCCGATGATGAATATCATTAACGGGGGCGTGCATGCCGACAACGCCGTCGATTTCCAGGAATTCATGATCATGCCTTTCGGCGCGCCAAGTTTTCGCGAGGCGCTTCGCATGGGCGCGGAGATATTTCATGCGCTGAAAGCCACGCTCGCGGATGCCGGACACAACACGAATGTGGGTGACGAGGGCGGATTCGCGCCCGCTCTCAAAAGCGCGGACGAAGCGTTGGGATTTGTCATCCGCGCCATTGAGCGCGCCGGTTATCGCGCTGGAGACGAGGTGGCGCTTGCACTCGATGCCGCCTCCACCGAATTCTTCAGAGACGGGGGATATGCTCTCGAAGGAGAAGGCCTGACTTTGGACCGGCGCGGCATGGTCCGTCTTTATGAGGATTTGTGCAGCCGCTATCCGATCGTTTCGATCGAAGATGGAATGGCCGAAGACGATTGGGAGGGGTGGTCGGAACTTAGCAGGTCGCTCGGCGCGCGCATGCAGCTTGTCGGCGACGATCTGTTTGTCACCAATGTCGCGCGCCTCAAGCGGGGCGTAGCCGGACATATCGCCAATGCTATTTTGATAAAACCGAACCAGATCGGCACTCTTACCGAGACTCTTGAGACCGTGGATGCGGCCCATCGCGCCGGCTACCGCACCGTCATCTCGCATCGTTCGGGAGAAACGGAAGATACCACGATCGCGGATCTCGCCGTGGCCACGAATTGCGGTCAGATAAAGACGGGCTCATTGTCGCGTTCCGACCGGGTTGCGAAATACAACCAGCTTCTGCGCATCGAGGAGCAGCTTGGCGACGAGGCGATTTATGCGGGGCGTACGGTACTTCGGCAATGAGCGGCGGCGATTTTTCTTGACGGACCAAAATGGCTTGTGATTCGGTGACGACATGCGAATCAAACGCAGTCTGACACGGTTCTTTGGCAATCTTGTGATACCCGCGGTGTCGGCTGCGGCCATTTCCTATTTTGGCTATTACGCAATCTGGGGCACGCGCGGGCTTATGGCTCTCACCGATGTGAAGGCCCGGCTCTCCGTCGAAGACGCAAGGCTCGGGACGCTCTCCGATCAACGCTCCCGGTTGGAAAAACGGATTCAGCTCCTGCGCAGCGGCGATCCCGACATCATTGAAGAGGTCGCCAGAGAGCAGATGCTGGGCAGCGCGGCCGGCCAGGTCGAGGTGCGGCGCAACAGGAATTAGGCGTCGGGCCACGCGTTTTATATTTGACGGCGGTCTCGCTTGCCAAATTGCGATGCCCTTGCCACAACGACCTTGGTCTTGGGAGGTCCGGGAGTGGCGATAGCCGCAGCCAATGTAGCCGAAAATGCCGGCTCCGGAACGGAGATGCTGGAACCGGCGCTCGCCCGAAAGCTGTACGCCGACATGCTGCTCATCCGCCGCTTCGAAGAGAAGGCGGGCCAGCTTTACGGCATGGGACTGATCGGCGGATTCTGCCACCTCTATATTGGCCAGGAAGCCGTTGTCGTCGGCATGCAGGCCGCCCTCGAGCCGGGCGATCAGGTCATCACGGCCTATCGCGATCACGGCCATATGCTGGCCAGCGGCATGGATCCCAAAGGTGTGATGGCGGAGCTTACCGGGCGCGCCCCCGGCTATTCGAAGGGCAAGGGCGGCTCGATGCACATGTTCAGCCGCGAGAAGAATTTCTTCGGTGGGCACGGGATCGTGGGTGCCCAGGTGCCGATCGGCACCGGTCTCGCTTTCGCCGACAAATACAAGGGCAATAACGCCGTGGCTTTGACCTATTTCGGCGACGGCGCGGCCAATCAGGGCCAGGTGTACGAGGCGTTCAACATGGCGGAGCTGTGGAAGCTGCCTGTCGTGTATGTGATCGAAAACAACCAGTACGCCATGGGCACGAGCGTCGAACGCTCGAGCGCGCAGGCGCAGCTCTGGAAGCGCGGCGCGTCCTTCAACATTCCGGGCGAGGAAGTGGACGGCATGGATGTCGAGGCCGTGCTCGCCGCGGGCCACAAGGCGGTCGACTGGGCCCGCTCCGGAAAGGGGCCGATCATCCTCGAAATGAAGACCTATCGTTATCGCGGCCATTCCATGTCGGATCCCGCGAAATATCGCTCCCGCGAAGAAGTCCAGAACGTGCGCGAGAAGCGCGATCCCATCGATCACTACGCGCAGAAGCTGATCGCGCGCGGTTATACGAGCGACGAGGAGCTGAAGGCGATCGACAAGCAAACCCGCCAGATCGTGAACATGGCTGCGGAATTCGCGACGGAAAGTCCGGAGCCCGCGATCACAGAGCTTTATACCGACGTCGTCGTGTAACTGTATGTCCGTTCAGATCCTCATGCCCGCGCTGTCGCCCACCATGGAGGAGGGCAAGCTCGCCAAATGGCTCGTCAGGGAAGGCGACGAGGTGCATTCCGGCGATGTGCTGGCGGAAATCGAGACCGACAAGGCGACGATGGAATTCGAAGCGGTCGACGAAGGCCGCATCGGAAAAATTCTCGTTCCTGAAGGTACGGAAGGCGTGAAGGTCAATCAGCCCATTGCCGAACTGCTCCAGGACAATGAGCCGGTGCGGCAGAAATCGGCGGAGGCGCCGGCGCCCAAGGCGGAGAATCGCGCGCCCGCTTCGCCGCCGGCTCGGAGGCCTGAAGCGTCGCAGTCCGCAAAAGCGGCTCCCGCCAGTCCTCCGATGCACAAAGCCGGTGCGGAATTCGCTGAGCCGCCTGTTCCGGAAGGAACCGAGCTCGTCAATATGACGGTGCGCGAAGCTCTGCGCGATGCGATGGCGGAGGAAATGCGCCGCGACCAGACCGTCTTCCTGATGGGCGAGGAAGTCGCGCAGTATCAGGGCGCCTACAAAGTCAGCCAGGGCCTGCTCGAGGAATTCGGACCGAAGCGCGTGGTCGATACGCCGATCACGGAACATGGTTTTGCCGGCCTGGGCGTTGGCGCGGCCTTTGGAGGTCTGCGTCCGATCGTCGAGTTCATGACCATGAACTTCGCCATGCAGGCCATGGACCAGATCGTCAACTCGGCCGCGAAGACGCGTTACATGTCCGGCGGCCAAATGAACTGTCCGATCGTCTTTCGCGGCCCGAATGGCGCGGCGGCGCGGGTCGCGGCGCAGCACAGCCAGGATTACAGTTCCTGGTATGCCCATGTTCCGGGATTGAAGGTCATTTCTCCCTATTTCGCCGCCGACGCGAAAGGCCTTCTGAAATCGGCAATACGCGATCCCAATCCCGTGATCTTTCTCGAGAACGAGATCGTCTATGGCCGCTCGTTCCCGGTGCCGCGCCTCGATGAATATCTCGTGCCCATCGGCAGAGCGCGGGTGATCAGGCCGGGCGCGCACGTCACGCTGGTCGCCCATTCGATCAGCGTCGGCCTGATCATCGACGCGGCGGAGCGTCTCGCGGCAGAGGGCATCGAAGCCGAACTGATCGATCTGCGGAGCCTGCGGCCGCTCGACGTCGAAACCGTCATTGAATCGGTGAAGAAGACCAACCGGCTGGTGACGGTGGAGCAGGGCTGGCCTGTTTGTTCCATCGGCTCGGAGATCGCGTCGCAGGTAACCGAACTGGCCTTCGATTACCTCGATGCGCCGCCGTTGAAGATAACGGGCAAGGACGTGCCGATGCCTTATGCGGCCAATCTCGAAAAGCTCGCGCTTCCCAATGTGGAGGACGTCGTCGCCGCGGCCAAGACCGTGCTCTATCGCGAATAGCGGCGATGAAACACGCCGCAAAGGGAATGAGCTGGAAAACAGGCGGGTGTCACTGCGGCGCGGTGCGCTTCGAAGTACTGGCGCCCGATGAAATCGAGGTGCAGGCCTGCAATTGTTCCATCTGCCGCATGACCGGATATTTTCATCTGATCGTTCCGAAATCGCGATTCCGGCTGCTTTCCGGCGACGATGTGCTGACGACCTACACATTCCATACCGAAACGGCGAAGCATACATTCTGCTCGATCTGTGGAATCAAATCCTTCTACGTACCGCGCTCCCATCCGGACGGCTACAGCGTGAATTTTCGTTGCCTCAATGCCGAGGATTTTCATTCCGTGCTGACGACGGAATTCGACGGGCGCAACTGGGAGCAGCATATCGACGAGCTCGCGCCGCTCGAATCGGGGAGCTGACATGCCGACGCAGATCCTGATGCCGGCGCTTTCGCCCACGATGGAGGAGGGCAAGCTCGCCAAATGGCTGGTCAAGGAAGGCGACGAAGTCCATTCCGGCGACGTGCTGGCCGAAATCGAGACCGACAAGGCAATGATGGAATTCGAGGCGGTGGATGAAGGTCGCGTCGGAAAGATACTCATTCCCGAAGGCACGGAAGGCGTGAAGGTCAACCAGCCCATCGCCATATTGCTGAGCGAAGGCGAGGATGCGTCCGCTGCCGTTGCGCAGTCCGGTCCCGCAAACAAAGATTCGTCAAAGCAGGCCGTGCCCGTCAAACAGGAAACGCCCGCGGGCACTATCAATTCGGCAATGCAGTCCATTCGCCAGGCGCTCGCCGAGCATGTGACACCGGATGCGCCGAAACCCGGCCACCAGCGGGTATTTGCAACACCGCTGGCCCGGCGCCTCGCGGCAAACGCGGGCATCGAAATTGGGAGCCTGCGCGGATCCGGTCCGCGGGGCCGCATCGTAAAGGCCGATGTCGAAGCGGCAAAAGGTGCCGCGCCGCGCGCGCCCGGGAAGCCTGCGCCCCAGCCTGCGACTCGTGAGGCAACAGCGCCCGCTTCCATGCCGGGTATTGCGCCATTGCCCGACGCGCACCTGTTCTACAAACCCGAGGATTACGCAGAGCTGCCGCATAATTCGATGCGCAAATCGATCGCCAGGCGGCTCCTTTCAGCGAAAACCCTCATCCCGCATTATTACCTGACGGTCGATTGCCGGATCGATGCGCTGCTTGCCGCCCGCGCGCGCCTGAACGGGTTGGCGACCAAAGAAAATAACTACAAGCTTTCGGTCAATGATTTCGTCGTGAAGGCCGCGGCGCTGGCGCTGATGCGTGTTCCGGAGGTGAATGCGAGCTGGACCGAGAACGCCATTCTCCGGCATCGCCATGCCGATGTCGGCGTGGCCGTGGCACTCGATTTCGGATTGATCACGCCGATCGTATTTCGCGCCGAGGAAAAGGGCCTTGTCGCAATTTCCGCCGAGGTGAAATCGCTCGCGGAGCGTGCGCGCGCGAAGAAGCTCAAGCCGCAGGAATATGAAGGCGGCAGCTTCGCGATCTCGAATCTTGGCATGTTCGGCATCAAGAATTTCACCGCCATCATCAATCCGCCGCAGGCCGCCATCTTGGCCGTTGGGGCAGGCGAAGAGCGGGCCATTGTCCGCGACGGCAAGATCGAAGCGGCAAATCTGATGACCGTCACCATGTCCTGCGACCATCGCGTCATCGACGGCGCCACCGGCGCGCGGTTTCTCCAGCATTTCCGGCAGTTCATCGAAGATCCCGCCGCCATGCTCTTGTGACAGGGCGAGGTGCGCTGCAATGCCGGACGATATTGGCGCGATTTCGGAACTTGGCACCGCGGCGGCAATCGAACTCGCTGCATCCACCCTGGTGCAACGCGGCGCCGTTCCGATGCGGTGCCGCAATTGCGGCGCGCCGATGCTGGGCGCATTCTGCGCGGCCTGCGGCCAGGAACGTGAATCGCATCGGCATTCGGTCTGGGACCTTCTGCACAATTTCTTCGAAGAAATCGCAAGTTTCGACAGCCGCATCCTGCGCACGGCCTGGGCGCTCGTAGCGCGGCCCGGCGAATTGTCGGTCGCCTTCCGCGAGGGCCGCACGCGGCGCTACGTGCCGGCCCTGCGGCTTTATCTCTTCATGTCGCTGATCTTCTTCGTGGCGCTCTCGATGGCGGGGATCGCGCTCCTGCAGCTTGAGCTCGGCATCAAATACCAGGAGACGATCGTATCGGACAGTCATCACAACGTGTTCGCCGTCGAGGACGGGAAGCGTTCGCCCATGAAGGGCTTTACGGCCGATGCGAAAGGCAACGTGTATTTTTCCGCGCCGCAGGTTTCGCGACGGCTCGTCTCCGGGCTGAAGGCAGATGGATCGGTCCATTACCAACTTCGGGCGATACCTCACTACTTTTCGCGCATCGGTTCGATAAAGACGGATCGAAAGGTCCAGTCGCAAATACTCCGGGAGGTCGAAGCGGACATGAAGATCGGCAACAATATCAATTCGCCGCTCGGACGCT
>DATJUM010000049.1:0-5284 GCA_035502355.1 Rhizomicrobium sp.
CGCCTGATAGGCAATTCTCAATGCGTCGCGAAATCCCCTGGTGATCAGGAGCAGAACGCGGTCGCCCTTGCGCTCGAGCAGCGCGTTGGTCGCGACCGTCGTTCCCATTTTCACGTCGCCGACGAGGTTTTCCGGAATTGATTCGCCGGTTTCGAGTCCTAAAAGCACTCGGATGCCGTGGACGGCTGCGTCGCGATAGGCTTCCGGGTTCTCGGAGAGGAGCTTTTGGGGATGCAGGCTGCCGTCGGGCGCCCGTCCGATGATATCGGTGAACGTGCCACCGCGATCGATCCAGAAATCCCAGCGGCCGCCCATTTCGAACTCTCCTATGCCAAGTGTGGTTAAAACGGTTCGACGCCGGCCACAATCGGCAGTGTAACCTTCCGAAACGCATTGTGACGAAACCGGGGCATGCCTTTCCGCATTTTTTGGTCCGAGACTTCCAGTGAGGGGGTTTCTTTTGACGTGCCTTGAAAGGAGACTATTATGACGAAGGTTATTCTTGCTGCCCTTTCGGGCGTTGCCCTCTTCGGCATCGCGGCCTGCAGCGACACGACCGACGAAACCACCACGCAGAGCACCAACCCGCCGCTGGAGGAAACCACTCCTGCGCCGATGGAGCCTGCGCCGGCTGAACCGGCTCCTGTGGAGCCTGCTCCGGCTCAGTAAGTGCAGCGTATCCAAGCGTAAGGGAGGGCCGGTTTCCGCCGGCCCTTCCTTTTTTGTCTACCCGCCAGGTGGGCAGGCGGCGTCCTGTCACCTCGCCAAGCCGCGCTTTTCCTTTTATGAAGCGCGGCATGTCGATTTGGGGCCGCATAGGGGATTTCGTTTCGCGGGTGTCGGCGGGCGCTCGTTCGGGTGCCGTCGATCTCGTCGAGGCCCTGCGCACTGTATTTGCCGGCGACGCGGAGTTGCGGCGCAAGGTTGCATTCTCAGTGGCGATGATCGCTCTGTCGGCGAAGATGGCGAAGGCCGACGGCGTCGTCACGCAGGATGAAGTCCGTGCCTTTCAGCAGATATTCACCGTGCCGCCCAAAGAGGCACGCAATGTTGCGCGTCTTTACGATCTTGCGCAGCGCGACATCGCCGGTTTCGAAGCCTATGCGCAGCAAATGGCAAAGCTCTGCGGTTCGGGCCATCCGAACTGCGGCATGCTGACTGACATTCTCGACGGGCTGTTCCACATAGCGAAAGCAGATGGTGTGCTTCACGAGCGGGAAGGGCGCTTCCTCCACCACATCGCGCAGATCTTCAAGATCGATGAGATTCACTATCAGGCAATCTTTGCCCGCCATGTCAGCCTCGGTGCTGCGGACCCGTATGCGGTGCTGGGCATCGAACGCGGCAAGCCGTTCGACGAAGTGAAAAAACACTATCGAAAGCTGGTCGCGGAGAATCATCCTGACCGGCTGATTGCGCGCGGGCTGCCGGAAGAGTTCGTCGCGATCGCGACGACGCGAATTGCCGCGATCAATGCCGCCTATGAGTTGATCGAGAAAGGCCTCAAGGTTTTATGACCGGCCCTTTCGCGGCCGATCATCTTGGCGCGATGGTGCGGCCGTCGCCGAATTTCGGCGAGCGGCGGGGCGTCGAGCGGCCGGATATGATCGTGCTGCACTACACCGGTATGGTGAGCGGCATCGGCGCGGAGAACTGGCTTTGCGATTCCGCCAGCGGGGTATCTTCGCATTATCTGATCCACGAGGACGGGCGCATCGTGCAAATGGTGCGCGAGCGAGACCGCGCCTGGCATGCCGGAAAATCATTCTGGAAGGGCGGGGCCGACATCAACTCGCACTCGGTCGGTCTCGAGATTGTCAATCCGGGACATCAGATCGGATACTCGGATTTTCCGCGCCGGCAGATCGACGCGGTGATTGCGCTCTGCCAAGGCATCATCCAAAGGCACGGTATCCGCGCCGAGCGTGTGCTCGCACACTCGGATGTTTCACCAGGACGGAAAGTCGACCCTGGCGAAAAGTTTCCGTGGCGAGTTCTTTTTGATGCTGGCGTTGGGCATTGGGTCGAGCCGGCCGCGATCTCGGATGGTGATATTCTCGCTGTGGGAGACCGCGGGGCACCCGTCGAAGAATTGCAGCGTGCGCTCGAAGAATATGGTTATCAAATCCCGACGACGGGTGAGTTTGACGCGGTAACCGAGTCAGTCGTTGCGACATTTCAACGCCACTTTCGTCCTGCACGAGTCGATGGAATTGCTGATACCTCAACTGTCGGGACGTTGAAAAAGCTGCAATCTTCGCTTTTAAAGCCAGAACTTTATTAGCTTCGCTGAATGCCTTGTTACGGCGTGTCACTTATTGTGACTTGCGCCGTCCTATTTGGCGCAAATTCGGCGGGCACCTCGCACGCTGCTCAAACGGCTGGGGGCCAAGAGCCAAACGAACGATCCCGCGAGCGGGACCCATGCAACGCCCCGCACGACTTCTCCGTGCGACCAGAAGAGAAAACGGAATTAATGACACGACTGATGTTTGTTGCGGCGGTGCTTGCTGCCGGGATGACCACTATTGCCGCGCGCGCGGATGCGCCAGCAAATTGGGGCGCGGACGTTCCGCCGGAGAAAACAGCCAACAAAGGCGTCACGCATACGCCGCGGAGGGAAACTGGCTACACCGCCGATCTGCAGTCTGCCCCGATGAATGCGGTTCGCAGAGAGGCCGCCAGCGCTGAGCCAAAGGGCAAGGCCGAGAAGGAACAGGTGAAGGCAGCGGAAGGCGTCGACCCGATCAAGACGTCGGCCACGCCGTCGCGGACCAAGCCCGTCGCAAAAGCCAAGACCGGCAAGACAAAGGTCGATATCGAGAAGGGAAAAACCGAGGTCGTCTTTAAGGCCCGCAAGAGCGTGAAGGGTGCCGGAGGTGCAGACGTTGCGGCAGCAACTGGCGGAGGATCGTACGGCTCGATCGTCTCGCGTTATGCCTCCGCGTACGGGATCCCCGCTTCGCTGGCACACGCAGTGATCACGGTAGAGAGCAATTACCGGGTGAACGCCCGCGGCAGCGCCGGCGAGATCGGACTGATGCAGATCAAGCCGGCGACGGCGCGAGGGATGGGTTACAGCGGTTCGGCGAAAGGCCTCTTCAACCCGGAGACCAACATCCAGTACGGCATGAAGTATCTCGCCAAGGCGCATCAGCTCGCCGGCGGCGACACGTGCGGCACGATCCTGCGCTACAATGCCGGTCACGGGGCCCGTCGCATGAACCCGGTATCGGCGGCCTATTGCTCGAAGGTGAAGCGCCAGATCGGCGGCTGATCGTCTTCCCGCCCGCCGGTCCCGGTTTACGGTCCGGCGGGTTTTCCATTTGCATTTTGCCTGGGAAAACCCTTTATACGGCCCGCTAGCTGGCCGGACGGCCGCACGTGCACCCGCCGAAAGGCCGCATGTGAGGAAAGTCCGGGCTCCATGGAAACACGGTGCCGGTTAATGACCGGCGGGGGCAACCCCAGGGAAAGTGCCACAGAGAGCAGACCGCCTTCGCCTTCGGGTGCAGGCAAGGGTGAAAGGGTGGGGTAAGAGCCCACCGCGCGACCGGTAACGGAAGCGGCACGGCAAACCCCACCGGGAGCAAGACCGAATAGGAACGGCACGAGGGCTAAACCCTCAGGACAGTATCCAGTCCGCTGTTCGGGTTGGTCGCGCGAGGCGCATGGCGACATGCGCCCAAGAGGAATGGCCGTCACGTCACGCCGCTTCGGCGGCGTGGCCATACAGAACCCGGCTTACAGGCCAGCTAGCGCTTTTTTCTCAATGCCTTGCACGATCCGGTGCTGCGGCCGATTCATGCGCCTCGTGTTTTGATTCAAGTTCGGTCTTCAAGCCGAATCCAAAGCTGCGCTGAGCGCGTTCCACAATTCCTCCGTCGGCTCGCATCCAATCGACAGGCGTACAAAGCCCGGCGCCACGGCGTCGCCCCACCGGGCGCGGCGCTCGGCCGACGTATGGACTCCGCCGAAGGAGGTCGCCGGCTGGATCAATTCGCAGCCATTGATGAAAGCCTCCGCGACCGCTTCGGATTCGAAGGTGAGTGCGATCATGAAGCCGAAGCGATCCATCTGGCTGCTGGCGAGATTGTGCGATGGATCCTGCGGCAGGCCCGGATAACGGATCGCCTTGATTTTGGAATGCGACGCCAGTCTTGGCGCGATTATCTCTGCCGATGTGCACATGCGGTCGAAGCGCACTTCGAGCGTCTCCAGGCTGCGATGCACAAGCCAGGCCTCGAACGGACCGGGGATGCTGCCCGAAAGGTAACGCCAATCGTTGACCGCCTGCATGATATCGCTGTTGCGGCTTGCCACATGGCCGAACAGCACATCCGAATGGCCGTTCGGCGCCTTGGTGTCAGCGGCAACGACGATATCGGCACCAAAATCGAGTGGACGCTGGCCGTAAGGCGTCATGGTGGTGTTGTCCACGCAGACGATGGCGCCGGCACGATGCGCTGCGTCGCAGACGGCCTTCAAGTCGCAGACATCGAGCCCGGGATTGGCCGGCGTCTCAATAAAGACCAGGCGATACCCCTCGAAGCCGCCGTCAAGAAATGACGCGGTCGGCCGAAGGTCGATCGATACGCCCATCGGTTTCAGGAAGCGTTCGGATAAAACGCGGGTTGTGTAATAGCCGTTGGACGGCAGGAGGATCCGGTCGCCCGCTTTGAGCTGGGAGAAAAGCACGGCGCCGATGGCCGCCATACCGGATGGAAAAGCCAAGGCAGAGGCATCTTCCAGGGACGAAAGCAGCTTCTCCACCGCGTCCCAAGTCGGGTTGCCGAAACGGCCATATCCACGGAAGCCGGTCGGATCGCCTGGCAGGTGGTACATCGCCGCCATGGTGAGCGGCAATGGTACCGGGTCGCCCTTCTCAAGCTCGGCGCGGCGGAGATGAGCAAGGCGAGCAGCGCGTATTTTTTGCGTATCGGTCATGTCGGTTCCGTTGAATTGCCGGCGGACGCTATTGCGCGAGCCCTTGCCCGACAAGGGTACCAGGCGCCCCGGTTACAGTTCGTTAGGCTTAATGGGGGATAAACGGAATGCTGTGGTCACCGCGCATGCGGAAAAGGCGTTCCGGGGCCGCCGTGGAGCCTATTCCCGTTGACGCCCATAATGCCCCATGTTATCCCATAAGTCCGATCAGACCTTCGTTTCAGTTTCAGGTGAAGCGTTCGCCAAACCGGCAGCCGCGGCGGCTGTGCGGATGCATCCGCTCGTCCAAGAAACGAAGGAGGGAAGGGGCCGCGTACGAGGCGCGGGTAGACAGATG
>DATJUM010000050.1:0-4766 GCA_035502355.1 Rhizomicrobium sp.
GCCCGCGGATCGCGTACCTTGCTGAAATAGCTCTTGAATTTGCCCATCTGGCTCCCCTTTCGAATCGGGAGCCATCTTCAGAATCCTGTTCGCGAGCCAGCGCAACAGGCCTACAAAAGCCAAAAGCGATTCCCCTGCCCCTTGCGGGGAGGTCGAAAAACGCGATCGCGCGTAGACTGTCGACTAACATTCGGTGCGAGCGTTTTTCGGGTGGGGGCAGCGGTGTCGCCGGCCTGACCCCCACCCCAAATTCGCTGTGCTGCGCTTGCAAATTTCGACCTCCCCGCAAGGAAGAGTGCAACGCGCCGGTGCAGATTTGTTATTCCTGCATCATCGCGAACCAATTGCGGCGCCCATCATGAGTTGAACCCTTGCTGCAGGTGGCCGTCGGCCGCCGAGCAGTAGGGGACAAATTTGCGCTGCTACGAACCTGTGTGCTCGATCGCAGTCTACCCCCATCTGGTGAAGCCGGGACTGGGGAAGCGCGCCGAGCTGTCGAAGTCGGACCTGAACAAGCTGCTCAAAGGTGCGGGCAAGACGGCGCGTTACGTCGAGCTGCATTCGGTAGCGGACTTCGACCGCCCGGAGATCGAAGTGCTGATCGCGGCCGCGGTGAAGCTCGTGAAGCTGCGTCTCGATCCGGACGCGAAGGGCACGATGATCATCAAGGCAGAGGAACAGCGCGCGCCGCGCGACCGGTACGGCGGGCGAACGTTTTGCCAAAGAAGAAGACGTGAAGCACAGCGAATCTGGGAAATGCAGTGCGTGTCCCGCTGTTTCATTCCTTGATCCTGAAGACCACGCCACTGTCGCTGCCATTGTTACCGCCATTGTACGTCGTGGCGTAGAGTTCGCCCTTCTCCTCGGCCAGCAGTTGGCCGCCAGGTTGGGCGCCGTCGCTGCCTGAGAAAGCGTGGAGAACGGTCTTGGCGCCGTCAGGCGCAAGCTTGAAGACCGTGCCGCAACCGTTACCGCCGCAATCCGACGTGTTGCCGCCATAGTCTGTCGTTCCGTAAAGGTTACCCTTCTTGTCCGCGGTCAGGGGGCTTTGAAGGTACGTGCCATCGCTCGCGCCGGAAAAGGCATGAAGAATCGTCTCGGTGCCGTCCGTCGCGACCTTGTAGACCGTACCGCAGCCCGAGCCGGAACAGTTGCTGCTTCCGCCGGACCAGGTGGTGCCGTAGAGATTGCCCGCCGCGTCCATGATCAGGGAGGCAAAGGGATTGGCGCCGTCGCTGCCACCGGTGAAGGAGTGGAGCACGCTTTCGGTTCCGTCCGCGGCGAGTTCGAAGACCGTGCCGCAGCCGAAGGTGGAACAGTTGGTGGTGCTTCCGCCGGAATAGGTGGTGCCATAGAGATTTCCAGCCGAGTCCGCGATCACCGATCCAGCCGGATCCGCGCCGTCGTTGCCGCCCTTGAAGGAATAGAGTACGGTCTCGGTCCCGTCCAGCGCAACTTTGAACACCG
Source organism: Rhizomicrobium sp. (assembly GCA_035502355.1). Lineage (GTDB taxonomy): Bacteria > Pseudomonadota > Alphaproteobacteria > Micropepsales > Micropepsaceae > Rhizomicrobium. The sequence continues at coordinate 1,468 of DATJUM010000050.1, forward strand.
TGCCGAGACTGTTTGCACCGCCCGCATACGACGTGCCGTAGAGATTTCCCTCTGCATCCAGGATCAGGCCGGCGCTCACGTTGAAGCCGTCGGTGCAATGAGGATAGTTGGGGCAGAAGGAATAGAGCACACTTTCTTTGCCCTTGGGCGTGACCTTGAACACGGTGCCACGGTTCTCCGTCCCGCCCGAGTAGGTTGTGCCGTAGAGGTTGCCCTTCGCATCGGCGACCAGGCCGGCCTGGGGATTCGCGCCGTCGCTTCCGCTCCCGAAGGAATGGATCACGGTCTCGGCCCCACCGGGCGTGACCTTGTAAACCGTGCCCAGATTATTCGTGCCGCCGGAATAGGTTGTGCCGTAGTAATCCTTGCCACGCCTGACGAGCCCGCCAATGGGACCCGAGGCGTCGGTTCCACCCTGGAAATTGTAAAGCACATGAAATTTGCTCGCCTGGGCGGGCTGCGCCGGCGCCTGCGCGAGCATCATTGCGCCTGCGAGGGCCAAAGCCGAACAGGAACCAACAAACAGACTGGCTGATTTGTACATGCGAACCCCCGTTTGCTTGCGACGGGCGCTCCCGTTACGGGAGGCCCCCTCAAAGCCTAATGCACACACCGTCGAATATTCTACCGATCATGGCCACGATGCCGGCCCCCCGCTGGGAAAATATCCCATCATTGCATGCCCTGGCAGGATAAAGTTCCATGGCTACCTTTCCACGATGTAAAAAACGAATACGCTGACGACGGCAACGTTTCCGGCGGCCCGAAAGAGGTCCGGTTGATCGCGCGGATGGTGCTTGGGCTTGCGTCCGGATGCACGCCGTGCAGTCGGGCCAAGAGCCGTTCATGACACGGCAGCTCAGGGCATTCCTCCCGCATCTGTCTCGGTAGGGCGATTGTCTGGCGCAAAACTTGGCAATTTGATGTCCCGGGACACAGTGCGAATGACCGCAGGCGTTGAGAGAAACGATGCCGTTGTCACCGTATTCTTATAAGTGCTGGCGCGGCCGATGATCCCAGCGCCAGTCTTATTGCGGTGAATGGTATTCTGTACGGTACAACGTATGCTGGCGGCAGATATTGAGGTGGCACATCGGGCAAATTCGCTCTTTACGATTGGGGCATTCCGTTCTGATTGTAAGAGGGATAGTGTCTTTGCCGCAGCGGTATCGCTTTCGCCGCTGCGATCATGTAGTTGACGCCGGTATCGGAAGACAGCTGCCAGCTCCACGCCAGCGGATCGAAGGTCACGCCGCGGGTTTCGATGGTTGCGAGGCCGAGGTCACGCAGTCCGGATGAAAGGACGTGCGGCGCAACAAATTTGTTCCAGTCATGGGTGCCGGGGGGAAGCCAGCGGAGGATGTATTCGGCGCCGATTTTCGCGAGCGCGAGCGATTTCAGTGTGCGGTTGAGCGTTGCGAGCACCATCAGGCCGCCCGGCTTCAGGAGTTGCGCGCAGGTTTCGAGAAATTCGTTCCGGTCGGCGACGTGCTCGAGAATTTCGAGCGCCAGCACGACATCGAAGCTCGTGCCTTCCGGCACCAATTCTTCGGCCGCGGCGCAGCGATAGGACGGTGCTGCGGCCGTTTCGCGCGCATGGGCGGCCGCCGCCGCAACGTTTTCCTCCGCCGCATCGATGCCCAACACATCAAAGCCCTGCCGCGCCATGGCTTCGGATACGAGACCGCCGCCACAACCGACATCGAGCAGCGTCAGGCCGGAAAAAGGTGCCAGCGCCTTTGCGTCGCGGCCGAAATGGCGCAGGGCGGCGTTGCGAATGAAGGCCAGCCGGGCCGGGTTGAGCCGGTGCAGCGGCGCGAATTTCCCGTCCGGATTCCACCATTCCCCGGCGAGCGCGGCAAACTTCTCCACTTCGCGCGCATCGACCGAGGAGCGCGTGGCATCGGAATTGCGAACGTTTGAACGGCGTTGAGCGGGGGCCATACGGCGTCTACAAGGTTGCGGCGCAGCATACGCCGGAACGCGGCAAGGACGAGAGCCCGATGGCCAGGATCGTGATGAAATTCGGCGGCACCTCCGTTGCCGATCTCGACCGCATCCGCCATGTGGCCGTGCTGGTGAATCGCCAGATCGAATTGGGCGACGAAGTCGCGGTCGTGGTCTCGGCCATGGCGGGAGAGACGGACAAGCTGGTGAAATGGGCGCGCGAACTGGCGCCGCTGCATGACGCGCGTGAATATGATGTCGTAGTGGCGGCCGGCGAACAGATCACCGCTGGCCTGCTCGCGATCGCGCTGAATACGCTGGGCGTGGAGGCGCGCTCCTGGCTCGGCTGGCAGATTCCCGTCCGTACCTCGCCGATGCATGGCGCCGCGCGCATTGTCGGCATCGACGCGACGGCGCTCAAAGAAAGGCTTGCCGCGGGACAGGCCGCCGTGATTGCCGGGTTTCAGGGCGTGGCACCCGACGACCGGATTTCGACGCTCGGCCGGGGCGGCTCGGATACGAGTGCAGTCGCCATCGCCGCGGCCCTCGAAGCCGATCGCTGCGACATCTATACCGATGTCGACGGCATCTATACGACCGATCCACGCATCGTGGCGCGGGCGCGGCGCCTTGCGCGGGTGGCCTATGAGGAGATGCTGGAGCTGGCGTCGCTGGGCGCAAGGGTGCTGCAGACCCGCTCGGTGGAAACCGCGATGCTGCACCGCGTGCCCGTGCGTGTGCTTTCGACATTCGATGCCGAAGGCGAGGGAACGCTGCTTTGCGACGAGGACGACATCATGGAGAAGAAACCCATCACCGGCATCGCCTATTCGCGGGACGAGGCCAAGATCACGCTGCACCGGATTCCGGACCAGCCCGGCATCGCGGCGGCGATTTTCGGGCCGTTGGCCGATGCCGGAATCAATGTCGACATGATCGTGCAGAACGTCTCCGAGGACGGCCGCCGCACCGATCTTACTTTCACCATCGGCCGCAGCGATCTCGCGCGTGCGCTGCATACGATCGAGCAGGCGGCGCCGGCGATCGGCTATCGCGACGTGACGTCGGATGCCGATGTGGCGAAGGTTTCGGTCATCGGTATCGGGATGCGCGCCCATCCGGGCGTGGCGCAGACCATGTTCCGCACGCTGGCCGAGAAAGGCATCAACATCGAAGTGATTTCGACCTCCGAGATCAAGGTGAGCGTGCTGATCGCGGAAGAATATGTGGAGCTCGCCGTCCGCGCGCTGCACTCCGCCTATGAGCTGGACGTGGAGTAATTGCTTGGTGTCGCTGCAGCGGCGAATATTTCCTCCCCCGCTTGCGGGGGAGGTGCCGCCGCAGGCGGCGGA
>DATJUM010000051.1:0-7711 GCA_035502355.1 Rhizomicrobium sp.
GCCCGCGGATCGCGTACCTTGCTGAAATAGCTCTTGAATTTGCCCATCTGGCTCCCCTTTCGAATCGGGAGCCATCTTCAGAATCCTGTTCGCGAGCCAGCGCAACAGGCCTACAAAAGCCAAAAGCGATTCCCCTGCCCCACGATGGGGGAGGAAAGAAAAGGTTCGCGACGAATCCGGCGAAGTTTCGTACAGCTCTTGTTCGATATTCCCGGGATGGACGACCGGAAACTCTCCCCTCGAATCTACGCCAGAAGCCTGCGGAAGCGCATGACCGATGCGGAAGTGATCCTTTGGTCGCGGCTCAGGCGAAACACGATGGACGGACACCGCTTTCGCAGACAGCACCCGATAGGTCCGTATGTTGTGGACTTCGTTTGTCTGCCGATCCGGCTTGTGGTCGAAGTCGACGGTGCGACGCACGCCAGCGACGACGAGAGAGAGCATGATGCGCGGCGCGATGCCTGGCTGCGCCATCGCCGCTTCCGCGTCATGAGATTCTGGAACCACGAGATTTACGAGAATCTCGACGGCGTGCTCGACGCCATCCGGCGCGCAGTCCTTGCCGGGCAGGAGCTGCAAGGCTGAGATTCCACCGTGAACCATTCGCGACCACGATCGGAGAGGAAAGCAGGGTGCGCGCCCTGTTTTCCTCCCCCATCGTGGGGGAGGTGCCGACCCCGGATGAAATCCGGGGTTGGCGGAGGGGGAAGTGTTGCATCGACATGAGCGCAATTCGCTCTATAGTTTGCCCGCCTCCCGGTCGGTGCGGTCGATCGCATCTTCGGCCCTGGTAACAATCTCGTCGATGCCGGGCTCCCGCGAGACTATTTCATGCCCCGCTGTCTTACGGCCCGCCATTTACAGTGACACCTCCGGGCGGAGGCCTTGAAATCCCACGCATATGTACTAGACTGGTCTGGATCAAGGTGGGCGTAATGCCAAAACACTGGTCGGTCCAGGAGGCCAAAGCGCGGCTGTCGGAAGTGTTGCGGCGCGCGCGCAAGGGCGAGCCTCAGCATGTTGGCCTGAACGACGGCTGCGTGGTGGTGTCCGAAGATGTGTGGGCAGCAGCGGAAGGCGAGAATTTGGGTGCCTGGCTGGTCGAAAGCGCGCCGCGCGGAGAAAGCGTCGCGTTGCCGTCGCGTCGCTCACGGCGCGGCGATCCCTTCGCACCTGCGCGGCGATCGCGCCGGCCGTGACGGTTCTCTTCGACACGAACGTGATATCGGAATTGGTTCGGGCCCGGCCCGATCCACGCGTGCTGTCATTCGTGGGCGCGCAGACCGATCCCGCCATTTCGGTCATCACCCTTCATGAGCTGACCTACGGCGCCGAGCGCTCTCCCGATCCGGCAAGGCGCGCCAGATTGCAGGCGTGGATCGCCAGCATTCGTGCCCGGTTCAGCAATCGCATCGTCGATATCGATCCCCAGATTGCCGAACAGAGCGGACGTTTGCGCGCTTTGGCAGCGATGAAAGGACACAACGTCGAAGCGATCGACGCGTTGATTGCAGCGTGCGCGCTTGCACGAGCCGCGACGGTCGCCACCCGCAACGTCAGAGATTTTGCGCCGCTCGGCGTGCCGACAATAAACCCGTGGACGGAATGAAACGAAAAGTGAGATGATTCAGCGCGGCCCGGTCAGCCCCTGAACGCTGCCCAACTCCCTGGCGGTCAAATCGATCGCGTCTTTTGCCTTGGTAACAATCTCGTCGATCTCCGCTTCGCTGGCGATCAGCGGCGGGGCGAGGACCATCGTGTCGCGAATGGCACGGAGTATGAGGCCGCCGGCGAAGGCGTGGTTGCGGCAGCGCGTGCCCACGTCCATCTCTTCCGGGAAGAAGCTGCGCGCGGGCTTGTCGGGCACAAGTTCGATGGCCGCCAGCATGCCCAGCCCACGCACTTCGCCGACGAGGGGGTGGGAATCGAGCGCATCGTGCAGGCGGCGCTGCAGATATGGCCCGATATTGTGCTTCACCCGCGGAATGAGGCCGTGCTTCTCCATCACTTCGAGATTTTTCAGCGCCACCGCTGCGGCAACGGGATGACCGGAATAGGTGAAGCCATGCACCAGCTCCTCATTGGCCGAGAGAATGGCGTCGGACATCCGCCGGCCCAATGAGATGGCCGAGATCGGCTGATAGCCCGAGGAAAGACCCTTGGCCATGGTGACGATATCGGGCGCTATTCCATAAGTATCGGCGCCGAACCATTCGCCGGTGCGGCCGAAGCCGGTGATCACTTCGTCGACATGCAGCAGCAAATCGTATTCGCGGCAGATGCGTTGCACCGCGGGCCAATAGGTCGAGGGCGGAAAGATCAGGCCGCCCGGGCCCTGGATCGGCTCGGCGGAAAACGACGCCACGCGATGCGGCCCGAGTTCGCAAATCTTGTCCTCGAGCCGCTTGGCGATCAGCAGACCGAACTCCTCCGGCCCGATATCGCCATAGCCCGCGGCCTTGGCGCCGAACCAGTAGGGCGCCGGCACCTTCTCGAAACCGGCAAGCGGCAGATCCCATTGCGGATGCGCGGGCGTGAGGCCGGAGAGCGACGCGGCCGCCATGGTCGAGCCGTGATAGCCGAGGTCGCGGCTGATATGGATTTTCTTCTCGCGCCTGCCCTTCAGATTCCAGTAGTAACGGATCAGCTTCAGCGCCGTGTCGTTGGCTTCCGAGCCGGAATTGGCGAACAGAACATGCTCATGCCCATCGGGCAGGATCAGCGCAAGTTTTGCCGCCAGCTCGGCCGTCCACGGATTGGTCGTCCTGAAAAAGTGATTATAATAAGGAAGCGTCTTCAGCGCCTCATGGCCCGCTTCCGCCAGTTCGCGATTGCCGTAGCCGACCTGCACGCACCACAGCCCCGAAAACCCGTCGATGATCCGGTTGCCGTCGGAATCCCACAGATAGACGCCGTCCGCCTCCACGATGACGCGCGCACCTTCGCGGTTCAACGCCGCGGCGTCGGTGAAGGGATGGATGTGATGGGCGGCGTCGAGCGCCTGCCAGTGCCGGGTGTAATCGAAGGCGGCGGTCTTTTCCAGCATGATTGTTACCTATAAAACCAACAAAAATCGTCATGGCCCGCAAATGCGGGCCACCCAGGTGACATTCGCGTCGCCCTGGAGAGGAAAAAACATTGTCGCGCTGCCGCCGGCAGTTTCCAGGCGGCAACTGGGTGGCCCGCATTCGCGGGCCATGACAGGAATTGGGAGTGATAGAACATCGCTCGTATCCGATCTCACTCTCCGACGATGGCGAAGCGGTCGGGACAAAAACCGTTGAAATTTGTGCGCACGGCGCAGGAATAGGCACCGATCGACTCGAAGACGATGTAATCGCCGGGCACGACGGTGTCGGGCAACAGAAACGGCCGCGGCAGCACATCCAGCGTATCGCAGGTCGGGCCGTAGATGCGGAAAGCCGAACGCAGGGAAGACTTGAGAGCAGCGTGGCCGTTCGTATCGAGTGCATGGACCGACGTGCGATAATCCGTCGTCGAACCGGGGAGCGTCAGCTCGTCGAAGCTGCCATAGATGCCGTCGTTCAAATAAATCTTGTCGCCCTTGCGCAAGACCACCTGCGCAACAAGCGACACGCCTTCGGCGCATAGCGCGCGGCCAGGTTCGCAAAGCAGCGACAGGCTGCCGGCATTCGGCACCGTCGCCAGCGCTTCCCGGATTGCGGCGAAAAAATCGGGATATGGAAGAAGGTCCTGACCGGGGTAAGGCGCGGGAAATCCGCCGCCGATGTCGAGCGCCGCGATTTCGACTCCTGCGAGGCTCACCGTGCGGCGCACAAGCTCAATGGCGCGCGCGTAGGAAATGGGATTGAGGCATTGCGAGCCGACATGAAAGGTCAGCGCAGGCGCCGCCCCTGCCCTGTCGATGCGGCGCAGAAGCGCGCCCGCCTCTTCCGGCGTCGTGCCGAATTTGCCCGAGAGATCGAAGGCCGCGCCGCCGGGCCGCGTGGCAAGGCGCACGAAGATGCGGCAATCCCTGCCGCCACCGGTTTCGGCGAGAAGTTTGTCGAGCTCGAAATCGCAATCGACGACGAAATCGCGGATGGCGTGATCTTCAAAGGCAATGCGCGCGCTGCCCGGCAGGCGCACCGGCGCCATGAAGTGACAGACCGCGTCGGGATAGCGCCCGCGCACCAGCTCGATCTCGGACAGCGAGGCGGTGTCGAAATGCCATGTGCCGGCGGCATAAACGAGATCGAGCACGGGCGGTGCCGGATTGGCCTTCACCGCGTAAAGCATATCGCCGGAAAAATCGGCAAAGCGGCGCCGGGCGCTGCGGAATTTTTCCGGGTAGAGCGCATAGACCGGGTCGACCGGCCGCATCGCCCCGATCAGCGATTCCATTGTCGCGAACCGGGGCAACGCCGCCGCCGGGTGGGGGTGCATAATTGTGGCCCGGACGTTCATCAGGCCGGAGATTATTGCACTCTTGGCTCCACATGTTACCAAATGCGCGCGACAGGACGGGGGATGTCGGTGTTTTGTCCCATGATTCCTCACGAAGGAGGGAGGAATTTCGATGACCAACCTCGACGCCATGGACGTCAAGATTCTCGATCTCCTGCAGGACGACGCATCGCGCTCCATCGCCGAGATCGCAGAAGCCGTGCATCTCTCCCACAACGCCTGCTGGCGGCGCATCCGGCAATTGGAGGAAAGCGGCATTATCAGGAAGCGCGTGGCGCTGCTCGATGCGGAGAAACTCGGCGTCGGCACCACCGTCTTCGTAATGCTGCGAGCGGCCGATTACAGCGACGAATGGTATGACGCGTTTGCGGCGGCGGTGAAAAAGATTCCCGAGGTGCTGGAATTCTACCGGCTGGCGGGCGAAATCGATTATCTGCTGAAGCTCAATGTCTCCGACATCGCGGATTACAACCGGGTCAGCCAGACGCTCACCCGCGCGGTGCGCTTCCGCGATTTCAGCGGCGCCTTCGCGATGGAAGAACTCAAGAACACGACCGCGATCCCGCTGCCGCGCAAGTAGGGCGCAAACCCCGTCGGAGCAATCACAGGAACCTCTCCGGCGGCGCCGTGTTTTCTTTTTGCGTCAGCACGCGGGGAGTTCGTGATGCATGTTCATTTGACCATGCCGGAAATCATCATCATTGCGGTGGTCGTCGCAGTGGTGATTGCGGCCATCGTTGCTTATGCGATCTACCGGCGGAAACGCAGGGAAGAATTGCAGCGCCGGTTCGGATCCGAATATGATCGTGCCGTCCAGGCACATGGCTCGGAAAGCAAGGCGGAAGCCGCGCTCGAAAATCGCCGGAAGCGGGTGGAAAGTCTTCCCCTTCGCGATCTCGACCAGGCGGAGCGCGAGCGCTTTCTCGAGCGCTGGAAAGCAGTCCAGCTCGCTTTTGTCGATTCACCGCGCGGCGCGCTCACCGAAGCCGACGACGTGGTCGTTGCAGCAATGCGGGCACGCGGCTATCCGGTCGCCGATTTCGAACAGCGCGCGGCCGACATCTCGGTCGATCATCCGCGTGTGACCGAGAATTATCGCGCGGCCCATGCCGTCGACGCGCGGCTTCGCGCCGGCCAGGCGGTAACCACGGAAGATCTGCGCACAGCGATGATCCACTACCGCGCACTGTTCGACGAGCTTCTGCAACCCACGGTCGCCGAGCGGCGCGACGCGGCCTAGGTTTCTGTCCGCCCGAAAATACGAGCAATCGTCCCCAGCCCAACCCTGGGGACGGTCACGGGCAATGGCTGTCGCGTTGCTTGCGGCAGGGAGGCGCTGACGAATTCGAGCCCGGCATTAATTTGGCGAGGTTCCATGTCGGCCGCACTGGGCAGCGACGAATTGCGACAAATCCCGGCCATTCTGCCAAACATTTTGTCAGGCAAAATCCTATAGCGCCTTGTCACCAGCTTCCCGAAGGGCATCCTTTGGCAGGATTTTCCCCCTTTCGCCCTGACGAAGGACTTTTCGGGGTTGATCCGGTGACGGCCGAGGCCGATGGCGCGCAATCGGCTTCGGGCATTCTCGAAACCGCACCTGCGTCCCAGGTGCAGTGTTGCGGCGGGTATCAGTTGGCGCGGAGCGGGGACGCCCAATCGTCTCGCGCTTCCGTGCAACACTGCCGCGAGATGGCCGCCGCCGCCGGCAAAGCCGCGGCGGCGGCCACATTCGCGGATATCAGGCAATCCTGGCTGCGGCTCGCCCGGCAATGGGCCGCGCTCGCGGCGCAGGAGGACGTTTTTTTGCGCCTGGCGCCGGATTCAGCCCTTCCAACATGCTTCTGCGGCGCATTGCTTGCGGAGCAAGAGCCCGCAGGAACACAGTTGTTGAACCACAAAGAGCACAAAGAGCACGAAGAATGATTGTGCGCGGAGCACGCGGACGTATTTCTTTGTGCTCTTCGTGCTCTTTGTGTTAAATTCGTTCTTGTACTTATTTCCGTGGCGCGAGAAGAGCGTCGAGCAACGGCGGCGCACCCGGAATGCGCTCAAGATGCGGGTAGCGCAATCCGCCGTGATAGTTCACACGAACTGTCAGATAGCGATCGCCACGCCTGATCAGAAGGTCGATGGGCGCCGTATTCGTCTTCGCCTCGGTAATCGCATCCTTGAGTTCGTCCATATCGTAGGCGACGCCATTCACCGCCACGATCTGGCTTCCGACGACGATGCCGGCCTTGAACGCCGGCCCGCCCCACAGCACTTCCGAGATGCTGTGTTCCTTCTCGTCGACGATGACGCCCAGCGAGTAAAGCAGATCGGTGATCTTGCGCAGATGCTCGTTCGATTTCGCAAACTCCGACGGCTTGCCGGTGTAGGCGAGCCGGTAGCCGCCGCGGGTGAGCCCGTCGAGCGGCGCAGCCTGGCCCACGCTATCGAGCCGCGCGCGTAGAAATCCCGCCCAGTCATAGGGCAAGACGGCGTTCAGCGCCCGCACGATGTCGTCGAAGGTGTAGGTGACAGTGATGTAGCTCCCATTGTCGATCCCGAAGAAGCCCCGCGCGAAGTCATCGAGCGATTTCTTTCCGCCGGTCTTCTGGCGGATCAGCGTGTCGGCATCGAGCCAGATCAGTTCGCCCTGGCCGTAATAATCTTCGCTGCGCTGCCAGCTGCGCCAGGGAATGGGCCGGCGCATGGTGGTGATGGGATCGTTGGTGGTGTCCTGGAGCGGCCGCCATGCGAGACCCGCGCGGTTGGCGAAAGTCGCGGCGTCGGCCGCCAGCGCATCGAGCGCCTGCTGTTTGGTCCACAGCCCTGCGCGCGCGGCGAGCACCGTGCCCCAGTACTGGGTCTGGCCCTCATAGACCCAAAGCAGGCTGTCCTGCATCGGCACGTTGAAATTCGGCGTCCACAGATCGGCCGGCCGCCGGAACTTGCCGTTCCAGGAATGGGTGTATTCGTGACTGAGAAGATCGCGCGCGGCGATGGTCCTGTCCCAGTCCTTGAAATATTCCGCGGTCGTTCCGTCCTCGCTCGAACGGTGATGCTCGAGCCCGATGCCGGTCATCACCTTGCTCAGACCCAGCAGGAAATCGTAATGATCATAGTGATGCGAGCCGAAAGCTCTGTAGGCCTGCTGCACGAGATTGCGATGAGCCTGAAGCTCCGCGGGTGTGATAACGAGTTCATCCGGGCGGTCGGCGACGATGTCCATATGCACCGGCGCGGGCCCGCCGGGATCGAGATCGACGCGCTCGAAATAACGCCCGGCAAAGACCGG
>DATJUM010000052.1:0-13481 GCA_035502355.1 Rhizomicrobium sp.
TGCGCGATCAAGCGCCTGTGAACAACCCTGCTTCCCCCTCTGATTCCGAGCACGCGCTGGCCCGGATTGCGCGCGCGGTCGACGCTTTCCGCGCCGGTCGCTTCGTCCGGATCGCCGAGCGGAGACACGCGATAGCCGCAGTTGCGGTCGAAACCGTGGACGCTGCCACGCTGGAAAAGGTCCAATCGGGATCACCCCTTCTGATTCTGAGCCATGCCCGGGCACGCACGCTCAAGGTCAGGCTTTATACCGAAGACGTGGTGGCGGTCAGGCCCGTTCTGCCTCTGGACGCACAAATGCTGCGCGCCGTCGCCGACCCGACGGCTGATCTCGCCTTTCCACTCAAAGGGCCGTTCGAGGCGGTGCGCGAGACATTGCCGGCGTCCCTTGCCGCGGCGGTCCGGCTTGCGAAGCTTTCGGGGCTGCTACCCGCCGTGCTCGCTGCTTCGCCGGAAGTAGCCGACGAAGATGCGGTGGAAATAGAGGCGGCGTGGATCGCCGATTATGATCACCTGATCGTGCGGGCGCTGAAGCTCGTGACGCAGGCACGCGTTCCGCTCGAAGGCGCGGAGCGCGCCGAGCTTGCCGCCTTTCGCGCCGGCAATGGCGAGCCCGAACATTATGCGATTGTTATCGGCAACCCTGCTGTGGACCGTCCTGTTCTTGTGCGGCTCCATTCGGAATGTTTTACCGGCGATCTCCTGGGATCGCTTCGCTGCGATTGCGGTGCGCAATTGCGCGGTGCGATTACGGCGATCGCGGAAGCGGGCGGCGGTATTCTGCTCTATCTCGCCCAGGAAGGCCGCGGCATCGGCCTTATCAACAAATTGCGCGCCTACCGGTTGCAGGATGAGGGCTTCGATACGCTCGAGGCCAATGAGCGGCTGGGCTTTGCGCGGGACGAACGGCTCTACGGCATCGCCGCACGCATGCTCACATTGCTCGGCTTCAAATCCGTCCGCTTGCTGACAAACAATCCACAAAAGGTCGAGGCGCTCATGGCTGCCGGCATCAGCGTCGCCGAACGCGTTCCCCATGCCTTTCCGGCTACCGCACACAACCGCGACTATCTCCGCACCAAGGCGGAGAAGGCCGGGCATTTGCTGTAGTTGCGCGTGTCAAACAAATTTGTCGTCCCCGCGAAGACCCAGATCGCCATCGCTTCCGGATAAATTTGCGCTGCCGGGTTCCAGCTTGCGCGGGAATGACAAGTTGTTACTTGACGAATTGCTTTGGCGGTTCCCTATTTCCGAATATCGCCGTCCCCACTCGGACATGGGTGGCGCCAAAGCGGATGGCGGCCTCGAAATCGGCGCTCATGCCCATGCTGAGGCCCGGGAGGCCGTGAGTGCGCGCGATTTTTGCAAGCAGGGCAAAATGTGGCGCCGGCGGCTCGTCCAAAGGCGGAATGCACATCAGGCCATAGATCTCTAACGCGAGTGTTTCGCGGCAATAATCGATCAACTGCGGCGCATCCTGCGGCGCGATACCCGCCTTCTGCGGTTCCTCGCCGGTGTTGATCTGGATGAACAGAAGCGGCGCTCGGCCTGATCTGTCGATTTCGCGGCGCAGAGTTTCCGCAATTTTCGGCCGGTCCACGGAATGGATGGCATCGAACAGCGTGATCGCCTCGGCGGCCTTGTTCGATTGCAGGGGTCCGATAAGATGCAGCGCGATCCCGGGCGATTCCTGTTTCAGCACGGGCCACTTTGCTTTTGCCTCCTGGACGCGGTTCTCGCCGAACACGCGCTGACCCGCCGCGACGACCGGTGCAATCTCAGCGGGCCCGAAGGATTTTGACACCGCCACCAAGGTCGTTGAAGGCGCGGGCGCAAGCGCCATCTTCCGCGCTGCTGCGATGCGCGCGAGAATGTCCGCCAGGTTTTTTGCGGCCGGTGAAGCGGTCGAATCGGGCGAGGACATTGCCGTGGCGGATAGCCTTGCGCGCGCGCAATTGGCAAGGGCGGCGGAGTCGCTTCGGCGTGCGGCGGTGTCCCCGCTGCCTGGGCTGGTGCTTCTGACGGACGACACCCGGCTGCCCGATCCGCGCGCTGCGATCATGGCGCTGCCGCGGGGAAGTCTGGTCGTCGTGCGGGCGCGTGAAGAGGAGCGCCGCACCGTGCTCGCGAACCTGCTCGTTCATCTGGCACGCGCGCAAGGCCTCAAATGGCTCGTTGCGGATGACCCTTCGCTCGCCGCCCGGATGGGTTCCGATGGCGCGCATTTCCCAGAACGAAAGATCGTATTGGCCGCAAGCTGGCGGGTGCGGCGGCCCGACTGGCTCATCACCTGCGCAGCCCATTCGGTGCGGGCCTGCCTTCAGGCGCGGCGGGCCGGCGCAAATGCGGTTTTGCTTGCGCCCATATTTGCAACCGGGAGCCACCGGGGACAGCCGGTTCTCGGCAAGCTCCGCGCAAGCGCGATCGCGCGTCGCGTGCCACTTCCATTCTATGCGCTGGGTGGCGTGGACGCGCAGACGGCGCGGCAGCTTAAGGAAGCGCCGTTTGTGGGCCTTGCGGCCATCGGCGGCCTCGATGTCCAGAACCAGGACGCGAACCGTTGCGCCCGCGACACGGTAAACGTATAAGGCCGCTCCGCGGGGGAATATGTCGACGGCCGATGGGGGCCGGAAAAGGGCGGAAGGTTAGATGCGATTTTTGACGGTGGTGTTATGCGGACTGCTGGTCGCGGCTTGCGGATCCTCAAGCGACACCTCCGACATGACCACGGGTACCACCGCCATCTCGGGCGGCAGCGGCCGAATCACACTGGGGGTCAATTCCTATCTTTGGCACGCCACGCTCGACACGCTCGCCTTCATGCCGCTCGCCTCGGCCGATCCCTATGGCGGGGTGATCATCACCGATTGGTATTCCGCGCCCACCGACCCCAATGAACGTATGAAGATCACGATCTACATTCTCGACCGCCGGCTGCGCGCCGATGGTCTCAAGGTCGCCGTCTTCCGCCAGACACGTTCCAATGAGGGCTGGATCGATGCGGAGGTAAATCCGCAGACGGCTACCAAGCTCGAAGATGCCATTTTGACGCGGGCACGCGAACTCCGACTCGCGAGCCTTGGCGCTGGCAGTTAGTTTCGCCGCGTTGTAGCCCTTTGTTTCGGCTGCAGCGTAAGCAGCCGAGGGACAAGGGAAATGGCGCGATATAACGCCAGGGAATCCGAGACGCGCTGGCAGGCCGCCTGGGCCGCACGCGACATCTTCGCGGCAGGCCGCAACCCGGATCGTCCCAAAAGCTATGTGCTCGAGATGTTTCCCTACCCTTCGGGGCGGATTCACATGGGGCATGTCCGCAACTACACGATGGGCGATGTGCTCGCCCGCTTTCGCCGCGCCCAGGGCTATGACGTGCTGCATCCGATGGGCTGGGACGCGTTCGGCCTTCCGGCGGAAAATGCCGCGCGCGAGAAAGGCGTCAATCCGCGCGACTGGACCTACGCCAATATCGAAGCGATGCGCGGCGAGCTAAAGGCGATGGGACTTGCCATCGACTGGAGCCGCGAATTCGCCACCTGCGATCCCGGCTATTACGCGCAACAGCAGAAGCTGTTTCTCGATTTCTACAGGGCAGGTCTCGTCTATCGTGCGGAAGCGGATGTGAACTGGGATCCGGTCGACGGCACGGTGCTCGCCAACGAACAGGTGATCGAAGGCCGCGGTTGGCGTTCCGGCGCGCTCGTGGAGCGGCGCAAGCTCGCACAATGGTTTTTCAGAATCACGGATTACAGCGACGAGCTTCTCGCAGCACTCGACCATCTCGAGCGCTGGCCCGAGAAGGTGCGGCTGATGCAGAAGAACTGGATCGGCCGCTCCGAAGGGCTCGAATTCGGCTTCGATCTTTCGAATGGAGGCCGCGTCGACGTGTTTTCGACACGGCCGGACACGCTGTTTGGCGCGAGCTTCATCGCGCTGTCTCCCGATCATCCGCTCACGGAACAACTGGCGGCGCGCGATCCGGGACTCGCGGAATTTGTCGCAGAATGTCGCAGGCTCGGCACGGCGGAAGAGGCCATCGAGACGGCGGAAAAGCTCGGCTATGACACACACCTCGCCGCCACGCATCCGCTCGATTCCAACTGGAAGCTTCCCGTCTATGTCGCGAACTTCGTGCTGATGGCCTACGGCACCGGCGCGATTTTCGGTTGTCCCGCGCACGATCAGCGGGATCTCGAATTCGCCCGCAAATACGGGCTGCCGGTGCTGCCGGTGGTCATTCCCGAAGGCGCGGATCCAAAGGAATTTCGTGTCGGCGCCGAGGCCTATGCCGGCCCGGGCCGGCTTGCGAATTCGCGCTTTCTCGACGGTCTCGATGTGGCCGCGGCGAAGGATGAAGTACGGCGCAGGCTGGAAGCCGCAGGCCGCGGCCGTGCGGTCGTTCAATACCGCCTGCGCGACTGGCTGGTATCGCGCCAGCGTTACTGGGGTTGCCCCATCCCGATGATCCATTGTGCGGAATGCGGCATTCGTCCCGTCCCCGAATCACAACTGCCGGTCCTTCTGCCCGAGGACGCGCGCTTCGATCTGCCCGGCAATCCGCTCGACCACCATCCCACCTGGAAGCATGTTACATGCCCGTGTTGCGGCAAGCTGGCGCTGCGGGACACCGACACGCTCGATACGTTCGTCGATTCATCCTGGTATTTCGTACGCTTCTGCAATACGGCGGCACCAATGCCGGTGGACGCCGAAGCCGCCTGCCGCTGGCTGCCGGTGGATCAGTATATCGGCGGCATCGAGCACGCGATTTTGCATCTGCTGTATGCACGGTTCTTCACGCGGGGGCTGAAACGCCTGGGCTATGTCGATATCGGCGAACCTTTCGCGGGATTGTTTACGCAAGGAATGGTCTGCCACGAGACCTATCGCGATCGCCTGGGGCAGTGGCTCCTGCCGGAAGAAGTGGAGAAAGTAGACGGCATCGCGCGGCGGCGCGGGACCGATGAGGCCGTGGAAATCGGCCCGTCGGAGAAAATGTCGAAATCGAAGAAGAACGTCATCGCGCCCGAGACGATCATCGATATTTATGGAGCGGATACGATCCGCTGGTTCATGCTCTCCGACACGCCGCCGGAGCGCGACATCGAATGGACCGAAGCCGGCGCCGAAGGCTGCTGGCGCTTTGTGCAGCGCGTGTACAGATTGGTGACAGAGTCAGAAGTAACACCAGGCGCGGCCATGCCGGACGAAGTTTCAGGGCCGGCGCTCGAATTGCGGCGTGCGTCGCATCGTGCCATTTCTTCGGTAACCGAAGATCTGGAAGCGTTGCGCTTCAACCGCGCGGTAGCACGCATTTACGAACTTGCGAATGCGATCAGTGCAGCACCACAGGAGGTGCCGGCTTCCGTCCGGTGCGAAGCGCTGGAGACGCTGGTGAAGCTGATCGGTCCAATGATGCCGCATCTCGCCGAATCCTGCTGGGAAGCGCTGGGCCACACATCCCTGATCGCCGAGGAGCCGTGGCCCGTTGCCGACCCCGATCTGGTGCGGGCAGATATGATTACCATCGCTGTGCAGGTCGACGGCAAGCGCCGGGGCGAGATCGCCATTGCGCGCGGCGCGGAGGAGGAAACGGTCAAGGCGTCGGCGCTCGCGCTCGATGGCGTGGTGCGCGCGCTTGCCGGCAAGGCGCCGCGGCGCATCATCGTCGTGCCGGAGCGCATCGTGAATATCGTCACATGAGCGCACGGTTATTATATTCGGCTGCGGCGGTGGCGCTTTTGCCCGGCCTCGCGGGCTGCGGCTTCCACCCGCTCTTCGCGCGCAGCGATTCCTCGCCCGGCGGACAGCAAGTCTTCCATTCGATCTATGTCGATCCCATCGAGGCCGAGCGGGCCGGCTACGAATTGCGCAACACGCTCATCGATCTGCTCGAGGGCCCAGGACAGCAGAACGATGCGCTCTATCGCCTGAAAGTGGCGGTGAAACAGACAATCGAGGGAACAGCCGTCCAGACCAATGGCGACATCACACGATATACCTATACGATGATTGCGAGTTACACGTTGAGCAATATCCACACCGGCGCGGAAATCACCAAGGGCTCGGAAACCTCCGTGTCTGCCTATGACGTGGTGGCTTCGCCCTATGCCACGATGGTTACCCAGCAGCAGGCGCAGAAATACGCCGCGCAAGATATCGCCGACCGCATCCGCATCGATCTCGGCGTGTATTTCATGAAGCACGCGGGTGCCTGAATGATCATAAAGCCGGCCGAAAGCGAGCGCTTTCTCGCCCACCTGCCGCCGGACCTCGTTGCCATTCTGCTTTATGGTCCCGACCAGGGCCTGGTACGCGAACGCGCCGAGAAGGTGATTACATCCATCGTTCCTGATCTGCGCGATCCGTTCCGCATCGCCGAGTTGGAGAGCGCGGCGCTGACGGAAGATCCCGGCCGTCTGTTCGCGGAGGCCGGCGCGTTGTCGATGAGCGGCGGGCGGCGCGTGGTGCGGATACGGGCAGCGACCAACACGCTTGCCCGCATCTTCGAGCCGTTCCTGACCGAAGCCAAATCCGAAGCGCTGGTTGTCGTCGAGGCGGGCGATCTCGCGAAGGATTCGAGCCTGCGGGGAGCCTTCGAGGAATCGCCGCGCGCGGCAGCGATCACGTGTTATCTCGACTTGCCCGACACGATCGCCGAATTGTTGCGCAGCTCGCTCAAAGCGCAAGGTGCCGTGATCGCGGCCGACGCGGTGGAGGAGGCGGTCTCGCTGCTCGGCGCCGACCGGGGCACCACGCGGCGCGAGGTGGAAAAGCTTCTCCTCTATGTGCATGGCCGCAAGAGCGTGACGCTCGACGATGTGCGCGCGATCATGGGCGACGAAGCCGAAGCGCGCATCGAGGAAGTGTGTGACGCGGCGGGCGAGGGTGACGGCGCAAGGCTCGACCGCGCGCTCGAACGGCTATGGACGGCGGGCGTCTCGCCGGTCGCCATTCTTCGCGTCGCCATGGGTCATTTCCAGCGGCTCGCGCTCGCTAGGGCACAAATGGCGAAAGGCGAAACTGCGGACACCATCGCGCGCCGCGTCCGTCCTCCCATCCATTTCACGCGCCTGTCCGGCTTCAAGATTCAGCTGCGGAACTGGAGCGAGGAACGCCTGGGCGAAGCGCTCGACCTGCTCCTCGAAACCGAAGCGCTGTGCAAGACGACCGCCGTGCCCGCCGAAGCCGCCTGCGGCCGCGCGCTCATTACCATCGCCGCCTGGGCCAGGCTTCCAGGGTAAGCGCCCTGCAAAAGATCAACGCACATAGCATTCCAGTGCTCATCGATCATTTCTCAGTAACATCTTTTGCCGATCGCCGGTGCAGGCGGCGCGGCGACGGCGCAGCATCTGGGACCGGAGTTCAACTTGCTTCTACACGAAACCGTCATGGAAGATGAGGCTTGCAATCTTTGTCCTCGAAATGCAGCGTGATGATCGTCAAGCTCATGGAGCGGCCATGTTCGGGCAGGAATCTCTGCATCGTTGTGTGCATAGAATCGCGGGAACAGGAACACGATTTCCCGTACTCGCCGCACTCTGGCTGATTGCATTGTCTGGCGCAGCGATGCCCGCGGCAGCCACGACGATCGTTACCTTCGACCCGTCCGGATCAACCGCCACTTATCCCTATGCCATCAATGGAAGCGGCGTGATCACAGGCTATTACATGAACGCTTCCCATGTATCGCGCGGATTTGTGCGCGGCAGCAACAGGAAAATAACTTCATTCAGCGTTTCCGGATCAACGGGAACGGTTGCGGACTGTATCAACGATTCCGGCACGATAGCCGGACGGTATTCGGACACCAACGGCATATTTCATGGTTTCGTGCGCACCGGTGCCGGAGCGATCACGACGTTCAGTCCGGTTCGGGCTGCGGCTACGGTTCCGTCGGGCATCAACAGCGCCGGTACGATTACCGGATATTACATGGACGAGAGCGGGGTCGATCACGGATTTGTTCGGGCGTCCGATGGCAAGATCGCGTCGTTTGACGTCTCGGGCGCGGCCGGCACTTACCCATTCGCCATAAATGACGGCGGCGTCATAACGGGCAGCTATGTTTCAAGCGAACAATCGCGTGGATTTGTCCGGGCGCGAAACGGCACCATCACCACATTCGACCCGTCGTCGGAATCGATAGACACCGAAGCTTACGCCATCAATTCGTACGGCGCTGTTGCCGGGAGTTACACGATCTATGGCTACCCGGAAGATACCGAACAGGGGTTCATTCGGGCGGCGGACGGCAGCTATTCCTACCCGAGCATTTCGGGAGCAGTGGATATCTATGCCCAGGCGTTGAACAATGGCTTGAGCGTTACCGGCAATTATTATGATGCCAGCTACGTGTCGCATGGATATTACATGACGTCGAATAGCACCGTTACTTCATTTGACCCCAATGAATCGACAGGTACATTTCCCTTCGGGATCAATGCCGATGGGGCCATCACCGGCTATTGGACCGACGCCAGCAACAGATTTCATGGCTTCCTGTACACGCCCTGACCGTCCGCCGCCCGATTCGCGGTCCCGACGGCGGTTGCGTGCGAACGACCCGGCTGGCGAGTCGCCCGGTCCAGGTATTCCATCCTGCCCATTGATGAGAGTTGGGAATCATGGATGATGGGCCAGCGGGAATCAGCAGAACCTGCGGCGACCGTAGGGCTTGTGGATGGGGCAGCAATACGAGCTTGATCTGCGGGCGCGCGAGGCGGGGCTGGAAGTGCACCTCGCGCGAAACGTTCCCGCACTTCTCGCGTTCGAGCCGGATGCCGGCAAGACCGGCCTCAAGCCGCGATCGCAAAAGGCGCAGCCCTCGCTCGTGCCGTCCGATGCGATCGCTTTCGATGCGTTCCGGCTGACGCTCGTCCAGTGCCGCTGGCACATCGCCGCGAACATGATGGCCACCGCCGAAGGCCGCGAGCCGGAAGCGCTGCACCAGCTACGGGTGGCACTGCGGCGATTGCGGGTGGCGCTCGCATCCTTCGGCGGCGAATTCCGCACGCCGCAACTTGAAGCGATCAAGCTCAGAGCGAAGTTTCTCGCAGAGCAGCTGGCGCCGGCGCGCGACCTCGACGTGTTCCTGACCGAGTTGTTCGAACCGGCCGCAAGCGCGAACGGTTCGAGGGACGCATTCGCCATTTTGCGCGCGCGTGCCGAAGCAGCGCGGCGACGGGCTTGGAACGATGCAGCCCAGCAGGTCATGGGACCGCGCTTCCGCATGTTCATGGCCGATCTTGTCGATGCCATCGACCGGGGCGTCTGGCCACTGGCCGAAGCGCAGCACAGGGGGGCGAGCAAGGGCCTCGTGGCGCTACAGATGCCGGCCCGCGACCTGGCCGGGCGGATGCTGACCCATCGCAGGCGCCAGGCCTGCAAACGTGCGAAAGGGCTCGATTCGCTCTCCGATGCCGGGCGGCACGAACTGCGCATCAGCCTGAAGAAGCTGCGCTACACGGCAGAGTTTTTCGCGCCGTTCTTCGACAGGCCGCGGGTGCAAAAGTTCGTTTCGCGGTTGAGCCGGATGCAGGACGTGCTGGGCGCGCTCAATGATGTGGCCGTGGCAAGAGAAATTCTTGAATCCCTTGTGTCCACCGACGGACCCGGTGGCACAGGGCACTCCGATCTCTCCTTTGCGGCCGGCATCGTTTATGGCTGGCATCTCGAACGCGCCGCGCACGCCTGGCAGGATGCGGTCGCCCGCTGGAAGAATTTTGCGGATGCCGGCGTTTTCTGGAACGCGGCCGCCCAGCAGTAATTAGTCCCTCTCCCCCTGTTCCGGGGGAGAGGGAATTGCCGGCGTCACTGGACCGTGATGGAGACCGACGCCGAGGGGATTCCGTTCGCGATCACGACCAGCGTGCTCGCTCCGGTTTCGATACTTGTGGGAACGTCGAATTCCGTGGAAACGGTTTCGTTGCCTGTCGCCACCGCCATGGTGCTGTGATTGTGCGTCTTCGCGAAGAAAACATGGCCGGTGGAGGTGTTGATGATCTGCACCAGCGGGAAGTTGGTGTTGCACTGGAACTCATCGCCGAACGCATTGGCCTGCGACAGTCCGTTGAACTGCGTTCCGGAAATCTTGTAGGTCGATCCGGGCGTGACGCTCGAAGGATAATTCGTGATCGTGGGCTGCCACGCGGACTTATAGCTCCCTTTGGTGTTGTAGACTTCAAATCCGCCAATCAGGATCTGGCCGGTCGGGAGCACCATGAGAGAACCGCCCTCGGAATTGATCTTCGTGTCGGTAAAGTCCCCCGTGTCGGAGTTGTAGTCGTACAACTCGCCGCTGTTGCCCTGGATGAGCGGGTCGCCATCGATCTGCAGCGCTCCGAAGGTGTCGGCCGCCTGGTCCTCGTTCGGGAACACGGGTCCCGCTGCCCAACCAGTGCCCGGCGTATAGATCGCCGTATTCGCTGTCGATGCCCCAGAATGTGTAGCGCCCGTCGCAAACACGCTGCCGTTCGGCATCAGCAGGGCCGGTCCGATCTCGCCTGGCGGGTCGTAGCATTTCTTATCGTTTTTGCCGTAGGGAATGCAGTTGCCGCAGCAATTCTGCGGACCCTGAAGATTGGCCACGGTGGATCCGAGATTTGTCCATTTACCGGTGCTGGCATCATAGTACTCCGACAGCGGATTGGCCTTCACGTCGGCCGTAAGAATCGTGCCATCGGGCATCAGCGTATAGCCTTCCTCGGCGTTGAAGTCGTTCTTGCCCGTCGAGGTGAGCTCCTTCCATTTCATCGTCTTGGGATTGAGTTCCGCCATTTGCGTGGTGAACTTCTCGCCCAGCAGGAAATCGCCGTTCGGGAGGATAGTGGAGGGCGAATCGCCAATGTTGATCCAGTGCTTCGGGGGCTTGACGCTGGTCCACGTGGCTGTGGCGGGGTCATAGACCGCGCCAAGATTGGTGAAGGCGAAACTGTTGAAATTGTATTCCCCTCCTTCGAGCAGCACGCGACCATCGGCGAGAGTCTCCGACGCCGTCGCATAAGGCTGGTACCCGGGCGGCAGGCTTCCCACCTGCGTCCAGGTGCCGTTCACATAGCTGCCGGTATTGTCGGGCGTAAGAACCCACCAGTCCGATTCACCACCGCCTTGCGCCAGCACAGTGCCGTCGGTCAGCTGCAGGGTGTAAATCACGCCGTCCGGCGGCTGATTCTTGAGCCGCTGGACAGTTTGCCCGAACGCGAGACCGGGCAGCGCCGCGAGAGCGGCGGCAATCAAAAGACGACGCAGTATCATGAGAAATCCCCTTGAAGGCTCTCCGGAGCCAGTTGTAGGGCTAGACTAGCAGAATTTCACCGCAGGAAAAGCGGGCCCGGTCGCGTTGCCGACAGCTCGGGCGCTGGAACGGCGAGGCTGCGTTACAGCGCGAGCGTCGCAATCACTGGTACGTGATCAGACGCTTTCTCCCAGCCGCGTGCCAGCTTCACGATCGCATGCTCCGTTACTTGCCCTTTGAGCGCCTGTCCGACCCAGATGTGGTCGAGCCTGCGGCCGCGGTCGGATAACTCCCAGTCCCGCGCGCGATAGCTCCACCAGGAATAGATTTTCTCGTCATGGGGCACGAAGCTGCGCGTCACGTCGATCCAGTCGAACGCGGCCTGTACCTCGCCGAGCAGCCCCGTTTCCACCGGGGTGTGGCTCACGACGTTGAGGAGCTGTTTATGGCTCCAGACATCGTTTTCGAGCGGTGCGACATTGAGGTCGCCCACCAGCACGAGCGGCGTGGAATTCCGTCTGCGGCGCTTTTCGAAGGCGCGCGCCATCCCGCGCAGGAAATCGAGCTTGTGGGCGAATTTGGGATTGACGCCGGGATCCGGGATGTCGCCGCCGGCTGGAACATAGAAATCGTGGAGTTCAATGCCGTTCTCGAAGATCGCGGAAACATGGCGGCAATCGACCTTGCTGCAGAACTCCATCGCACCGGTGCGGCGGAAGGGCAGGCGGGAAAGGATCGCCACGCCGTGATACCCCTTCTGGCCATTGATCGCCTGATGGACATAGCCGGCTTTCCCGAGCGGCTCGGCGGGAAAGAGGTCATTGATAACCTTCGTCTCCTGAAGGCACAGCACATCGGGCTGCTGCTCACGCAGGAACCGCAGCACGAGATCGATTCGGAGCCGTACCGAATTGATGTTCCAGGTGGCGATTCTCATCGCGCTGGCCATTGTTCAGCCTTCCGACTATTGGGAAGCTCATACAAGTTCACAGCCCTCCCCTGTTTATTTTGCATTGCAGCATCGATGGTTGCGATTTTTACATAACAATTACAGTAACTTACCATTGGGGGCGCGATTTTCAGGGCGTCAGATCGGCATTTCGCGCTGCAGCGCGTCACTAGACTATCACGAACTTCACACTACATGCCCTTCGTCGGGCTGCGTAGCCCGCGAAAGACTGGCGCGCGCGTATTGGCGCTGCCGGAGGGCAAGAGGAGAGTATCCATGACCCGCCTATCCAACCGCAAGCCGCTAGCAGAATCGCGGATCAACGACATGGTGATCGAAGCGTTGTCGGCATCCATTCTGGTTCTTGCAGGCATCATCTCGGTCGTGCAGTTCGCCTATTATTGAGACCGCGCCGCTAGCGGCCAGCGCGCCCTGGCTTCGATCGCAAGCGAGTCGCAGGTCGGGATCGCAGATTTCTCGATCCCGGCCCAGGCGATCATCGCCCCGTTATCGGTACAGAGCCCGGGCGGCGGGATGGTGACCGCAAAGCCCAGGTCCGCGGCAATGTCGGCGAGAGCCGCGCGCAGCGCGGCATTGGCGGCCACGCCGCCGGCGACCACCAGCCGGTATTGGTCTGGGTGGAACTCCGTACGGAAGCGCCGCATGGCGTTCCGCGTCCGGTCGCACACCACATCGATCACCGCCTGCTGGAATGAGGCGGCGACATCTTCGGGGCGGAGTGCCGCGCCGCCCCGCACCGCATGGCGTACTGCCGTCTTCAGCCCGGCAAAGGAGAAGTCGCAATTATCGCGGCCAAGCATGGGACGCGGCAATGCAAGGCTCTTGGCCTCGCCGCCCCTGGCCAGTTCCTCGATGGCGGGGCCCCCGGGATAGGAGAGGCCGAGGAGCTTCGCCACCTTGTCAAAGGCTTCGCCTGCCGCATCATCGATCGTGGTGCCGTAAAGGCGGAAGGTGGCCAAATCTTCCACCGCCAGAAGCTGGCAATGGCCGCCCGATGCAAGCAGCAAAAGAAACGGAAATGCTGTGCCGTGGGTCAGGCGCGCGGTGAGCGCATGCGCTTCCAGATGGTTGATTCCAATGAGCGGTTTGCCCGCGGCAAGGGCCAGTGCTTTCGCGGTCACGAGCCCCACCATCACTCCGCCGATCAGGCCCGGTCCGGCCGTTGCCGCCACCGCATCGACGTCGCGCAGGCCGATGCGGGCGGCTGCGAGCGCGTTCCCGATCACGCCATCGAGGATTTCGACATGTGCACGGGCGGCAATTTCCGGCACCACTCCCC
>DATJUM010000053.1:0-10059 GCA_035502355.1 Rhizomicrobium sp.
GCAGAAGAGAAGCGCGGTGGTTCGACCGCCGCACGACCAGAGGATCGGCAGCGGTCTCGACCGCTCGAGAACGTCAAAGTGCTGCAATATGGGCCGCAAGTTCCGGACAGGCAAACGCCCGGCTTGCCAGCTGAGTTCAGGATTTGCCGGTCTTCGCGGCGCGCAGCTTCGCCCAGTATTCCATCCGTTTCCTGATCTCGCGTTCGAAGCCTGTGTCCTTCGGCTCGTAGTAGCTTTCTCGTGCCATTTCATCCGGGAAATAATTCTGGCCTGAGAAGGAATCCTCGACCGAATGGTCATATTCATATCCCCTGCCATAGCCCAGCGATTTCATCAGTTTCGTCGGCGCGTTGAGGATATGGGCGGGCGGCATGAGCGAGCCATGTTCGCCGGCCGCGCGCATCGCCGCGCCCTGCGCGACATAGACCGCATTCGATTTCGGCGCGCTCGCGAGATAGAGCACGGCCTGCACCAGCGCGATCTCGCCTTCCGGACTGCCGAGAAAGTCGTAAACGTCTTTCGCCGCCAGCGCCTGGACGACAGCCTGGGGATCGGCGAGGCCGATATCCTCGACCGAGGCCCGCACGAGTCTTCTCGCGATATAAAGCGGCTGCTCGCCGCCTGCGAGCATGCGCGCGAGCCAATAAAGAGCCGCATCCGGGTCCGAACCGCGGATCGATTTGTGAAGCGCGGAGATGAGATTGTAATGCTCTTCGCGACTCTTGTCGTACAGCGGCGCACGCTTCTGCACCAGCGCGACAAGCGCCCCGGAATCGAGGGGCCCATGGGTCCCGACGGCTGCTATCTCTTCAGCGAGGTTCAGTACATACCGCCCGTCGCCATCGGCCATTGCCCGCAATGTTTCGCGCGCCTCGCGGGTCAGCGGCAGCGGCCTGTCGTAGAAAGCTTCCGCGCGCTGAAGAAGTGTTTCGAGCGCCGCATCATCAAGCCTGCGCAGCACAAGCACTTGCGCGCGGGAAAGAAGCGCGCCGTTCAGTTCGAAAGACGGATTTTCGGTCGTGGCGCCGACGAGAATGACCGTACCGTCCTCGACGACGGGCAGAAAACTATCCTGCTGGCTCCTGTTGAAACGGTGGATTTCGTCGATGAAGAGCAGCGTGCCCTGCCCCGTGCGGCGGCGCTGGCGTGCGGCCTCGAAAGCCTTTTTGAGATCGGCGACGCCCGAAAACACCGCGGAAAGCTGTTCGAAATGCAGCAGGAAGGCGTGTGAGAGCAATCGGGCGATCGTGGTCTTTCCTGTGCCCGGGGGTCCCCAGAGTATGATGGAATGTGGCCGGTTTTCCGCGACCATCCGGCCGATCGGGCCCGCGGGGGCAAGCAGATGCTCCTGGCCGACAACGTCGCCAAGCGTCTGCGGCCTCAGCCGGTCGGCAAGCGGCCGCGGCGCGTCCTCCTGCAATCCGCCTGCTTCGAAGAGATCGGCTTTCTCTACCACAGCCGCGCCACGCCATAGGAGCCGAAGGTCTGTTCGTTCGTGACCAGCACAAACCTTTCAATCATTGCTTGGGCGATCAGCATGCGGTCGAACGGATCGCGATGGGGACCTGGAAGCGCGCCCGCAACCTCGCCATGCCGGATGGCGATCGGCAGTGCGACGAAACTCTGATCTGCGATGGCTCCTTCGATGTCGGTCATGATGGCCGCGGCGCCCGGAAGTTTGCCCAGACGGTGCTTCGTCGCGATTTCCCAAGCGGAGGCGGCGCTCACGAATACGTCATTATTTTCATCGCCGATGGCTTTTCTTGCCGCAGCCGAAAGGGCGGTGTCGCCCGCCAGCCACCAGAGAAATGCATGCGTATCGAGGAGCAATTGCACGCGTTATTCCCAGCGCTTCAGCTCCTGCTCTGGCAGGGGATCGAAGAACTCCCGCCCGACGCGGATTTTTCCCTTCATTGATCCGAACCGCCGCTTTTTCTTCGCCGGCCGGAACGGCACGAGCCGGGCGATCGGCTCCTTGCCACGCGCCAACAGGATTTCCTCGCCGGCTTCGACGCGCACAAGCAATTGTGAAAGCGTCGTCTTCGCAGTGTGGATCGTGACGATTTCCATGGCATTCGTCCTTAGCTAACAAAACCTAGCTAAGTTGACTCACAATGTCGAGTCGCCAGGCGTTCGGCAGTTCCTACCCGCTGACGGAAAGCGTCAGCCGCTGGTCGCCGCGGTCGACCACCATGTCCCAATGCCCCCCGGCATTGGTGAGTGCCCGCTGCAGTTCACCGACGGTATGGATTTCAGCCCCGTTAATCGAGCGCACGATATCGCCGGGCTGAAATCCGTAGGAGCCCGATGGCGTATTCTCGCTCGTGGAAACGATGACCACGCCATGCGCCGAAAAATCGAGCTGGAGATCGGCGTCGACGGCAGGCGAGAGATTTTCCACCTTCGCGCCGGTAAGCGGGTTGCGGCCGCCGATGGTCGTCAGCTGTCGCGGCGGGTTCTCGGGCGGAAGTGCCACGGCGAGCGACACTTCGCGAGTCTGGCGACCTTCGGCCACCCGCACCTTCACCACATCGCCTGGCCGGCGCGTGGCAACACGGTAATTGAGGCCCTGCATGTCGTCCACATCGACGCCATCCACCTGAAGGATGACGTCTCCCGTCTTGAGCCCGGCCTGGGCGGCAGGACCGCCCGGATAGACGCTCTTCAAAAGCACGCCTTCGGGGCGCGCGAGATCCATCGCCTGCGCGATCTGCGCCGTGACGGGCTGCCCGTCCGCGCCGATCCAGGGCAGCTTCACGCCGCCGCCGAGCGCGCCTTCCACGACGCGCCGCACGAGATTGGCGGGCGTCGCAAATCCGATGCCTGCATATTCACCGGTGCGCGAATAGATGGCGGTGTTGATGCCGGCGAGCTTGCCGTCCGCCGTCACCAGCGCGCCGCCCGAATTGCCCGGATTGATGGCGGCGTCGGTCTGGATGAAGAACTGATAATCGCTGGCTCCGATCTGCGTGCGGGCGAGCGCCGAGACGATCCCCATCGTCACGGTCTGGCCGACGCCGAACGGATCGCCGATGGCAAGCACGATATCGCCGACCTGCAGCTTGTCACTGTCGCCGAAATCGATCGTCGGCAGCCGCTCGCCTTTCGTGTCGATCTTGAGCACCGCGAGATCGGTGCGGCTGTCGGCCAGGAGAATGCGCGCCTTGAACTCGCGATGATCGGAGAGCGCCACGACGATGTTCTGTCCGCCCTGCACGACGTGATTGTTTGTTACGATCACGCCGTCGGCGCGCACGATCACGCCGGAGCCAAGCGATTGCTGCACGCGCTGGCGAAATTCCGGCGAGGCGCCGAAGAAGCGCTGAAACAGCGGATCGGCGAAAAGCGGATTGACGGCCTGTTGTACCACCGACTGCGAGTACACGTTCACCACCGCCGGCGCGACGCGCTTCACCACCGGCGCGAAAGTCAGCTGCACCTGCGGCATGGATTGCGGCTCCGCGGCCGGGGCGCTCCCGGCACAGAGCTGTGCAAACAGCAGCGCCGCGGCCGTGATCAATGGTGCTAATTTCATTGCGATCGACCCCCGTGCATTCGGACAATCACTTCCATTTCAACCTCATCGCCCGGCCTGTCCGGGCGACCCGATTTCCTTTCTTGGACGGGAAAAATGGGCCGCCCGCATAAAGCGGGCGATGACGGGAAAAGCGAAAGGAGCCACAGCTCCAAATACCATCCGGCTTCTGGATGGTATTAGCTCGAAAACCTGTCGCGAGAATTGCTATTCGCTTTCGGTTTCTTCATCCGTGGGGCCGGAGTCCTGTCCCTTTGCGCTTTCGTCGCGGTCGACGAATTCGATGACGGCCATCTCGGCATTGTCGCCATAACGGAAGCCGGCCTTCAGGACGCGCGTATAGCCGCCGGGCCGTTCCGCGTAGCGCGGACCCAGCACGTCGAACAGCTTGCGGACCTGCGTCGCGTCCTTGACCTGCGCTAGCGCCTGTCGGCGGGCATGCAGATCGGAGCCGCCGCGGCGGGAGAGCGTCACCAGCTTTTCGACGATCGGACGCAGCTCCTTTGCCTTGGGCAAGGTGGTCTTGATCTGCTCATGCTTGATCAGCGCCGCGGCCATGTTGGCGAACATGGCCTCGCGATGGGCGGTGGTGCGGCCGAGCTTGCGGCCCTGATTGCGATGGCGCATGCTTTAAAACCTCGTCATGGCCGGCCAGCGTCAGCGCGAGCCGGCCATCCATTTGCTAATACTGGTCTTCGTAACGCTTGGCCAGATCTTCGATGTTTTCCGGCGGCCAGCCCGGCACTTCCATGCCGAGATGCAGCCCCATCTCCGCCAGCACCGCCTTGATCTCGTTCAGCGACTTGCGGCCGAAATTCGGCGTGCGCAGCATTTCGGCTTCTGTCTTCTGGATGAGATCGCCGATATAGACGATGTTGTCGTTCTTGAGGCAATTGGCCGAGCGGACCGACAATTCCAGCTCGTCCACCTTCTTGAGCAGCACCGGATTGAACGCAAGGTCCGGCTTCGCTTCCTCGGTGACGCGCTCGCGCGGCTCCTCGAAATTGATGAAGATCTGCAGCTGGTCCTGCAGGATGCGCGCCGCATAGGCGACGGCGTTGTCGGGCGTCACGGCGCCGTTGGTTTCCACCGTCAGCGTGAGCTTGTCGTAATCGAGAATCTGGCCTTCGCGCGTGTTCTCGACCTTGTAGCTCACCTTCTTGACCGGGCTGAACAGCGAGTCCACTGGAATGAGGCCGATGGGAGCGTCCTCGGGACGGTTGCGCTCGGCGGGCACATAACCCTTGCCGGTGGCGACCGTCAGCTCCATGCGGAATTCGACCTTTTCGTCCAGCGTGCAGAGCACGAGATCGGGATTGAGAATCTCGATATCCGAGATCGCCGTGATCTGCCCCGCCTTCACCTCGCCAGGGCCGGTGGCGCGCAAGGCGAGGCGCTTCGGACCCTCGGCGTGCATGCGCATCGCAATCTGCTTCACGTTCAGCACGATATCGGTCACGTCCTCGCGCACCCCCGGAATGGACGAGAATTCGTGGAGCACGCCCTCGATGTGAATCGAGGTGACGGCCGCGCCTTGCAGCGAGGAAAGCAGCACGCGACGGAGCGCGTTGCCGAGCGTCAGTCCAAAGCCGCGCTCGAGCGGCTCGGCGACGAGCGTCGCCGACCGGCCGGAATCATGGCCGGCTTCGACCTTGAGCTTCTGGGGTTTGATCAGTTCTTGCCAATTTTTCTGGAACACGTCTGTCCTCATCGTTTCCCGGACGCGGGTTTGCCCGCATCCCATTCGTTCGACGGAACGCTTAAACGCGGCGGCGCTTGGGCGGCCGGCAACCATTATGCGGTATGGGCGTCACGTCGCGTATGGATGTAACCTGCAGGCCCACCGCCTGAAGGGCTCTGAGCGCCGACTCGCGGCCAGAACCCGGTCCGCTCACCTCCACTTCGAGCGTACGCATGCCGTGCTCGACGGCCTTTTTGCCCGCATCCTCCGCCGCCACCTGGGCGGCATAGGGCGTGGATTTGCGCGAGCCTTTGAAGCCCAGCGAGCCGGCCGACGACCAGGAGACCGTGTTCCCCTGGGCGTCGCTGATGGTAATAATGGTGTTGTTGAAGCTCGCGGCCACATGCGCCACGCCTGCGACAACATTCTTCTTTTCCTTCTTGCGCGCCCGCGCAGCCGGCTTTGCCATTTTTCAGATTCCGCTATTTCGTGACTTTTTTCTTGCCGGCGATTGCCTTGGCCGGCCCTTTTCGCGTCCGCGCATTGGTATGTGTGCGCTGTCCGCGTACAGGCAAGCCCTTGCGGTGGCGAAGCCCGCGGTAACAGCCGAGATCCATCAGCCGCTTGATGTTCATCGCGACTTCGCGCCGCAGGTCGCCTTCCACCAGATAGTCGCGGTCGATCGCTTCGCGGATCTGGATGATTTCCGCATCGGTCAGATCGTGAACCCGCCGGTTCTCCGCGATGCCGACCTTCTCACAGATCTCGCGCGCTTTGGCGGGACCGATTCCATGGATATAGCGAAGCCCGATCTCCACGCGCTTCTGGGTCGGGATATTGACGCCGGCTATACGCGCCACGGTAAATCTCCTTTGCCCATGAACGGCTTAAGCCGCCCGGCCAAGCTCAAACGCGAACTTCCCCTCCCCACCGGAAAATGGGCTCGAACCGACGGATTTGGGAGGTCAGGTCGCCGCAAGGGCGCGGATTATAGGGATCGTTGACCGACAGTCAACGGCCGGCAGCGAGCCTCAATTGCATTTCACGGCCGCTTTTCGTGATCGAGCGACGCGTCGTTGGCAAGCTTCAGGGTGACGGCGGCGACGCCTTTCGAAACGAGTTCCAACACGAAAGGATCGTTGTTCGAGAGATTGTCGCACCAGCGGTGGGGCATGTCCACGCAGGCTTCGTGCCAGCCCGGTACCACGCCCTCGAAATCCCCCAGATAGCCGCCCCAGACTTCGACCTCCCGAGATCTCTTGCAGCAATCCTGCTGCGTATAGAATCCGGTGTTGGGGACGCCTACGCGACTGAACGAATTGGAGTCCGTTCCGTCGTTATTTGCATTGGTGGCTACCACTCCCACCGAGCGGAAATAATCGATGAAATCCTGGTTGCCGACGCGGGATTCGGGAATGACATTCGGCGGAAACCGCTTCGCATTCCATGCATGTGCCGGGTCGGCAACAAACATGGTGAAATTGGGCGTTGCCGTCACGTCCGCATCAATGTCGAAGACGATGCGGTGCAATTCCTTTTCGGTCAAATTCCGCGTGTAGTATTTGGAACCAAGAAGACCGATCTCCTCGCCGCCAAACCAGATATAGCGAAGCTGATGGCGCGTATGCGTATGCGCCATGTTGAGCGCGATATCGAGCATCGTGGTCGAGCCGGAAGCATTGTCGAGCATGCCGGCGCCGTAGATGGAGTCGAGATGTCCTTCGAGGATGACGACATGCTTCGGATCGCCCAGCGGCGAGTCCGCAATGACGTTATAATCGGTGTCGGATTTGTGCCGCGTCTGAACGTCCAGATGCACCGACGGCGCCTGTCCGGCTTCATATTCCCGCACCAGCTCGGCACCCATCGCATGGCTCGCGACGCCGATCACCGGAATGCTTGCCGGCTCGACGAGCTGCGCTTCAAATGCGCCGCCGTCCTCGCGGCCGCCGCGATCGGCAATATCTGCCGTCGGTGCGTCGTTGTAGATGATCACCGCCGCGGCGCCCGCGGCCTCGGCATTCGCCACCTGTGAGTCGTAATCGCAGCTTCCGCGCGCGAGCAGCGCGATATGGCCGCGGCCGAATCCGGCGAAATCCTGTTGCGAACAGCCGCTGGCCGATTCATCGCCGGACGTACCGCTCAGAGGTTGCACCACCTTGGTGAGCGCACCGCTGCCGGAGAGACGGGCGACGAACCAGTCGTGCGAAAAGGAGGAATTCTGTCCCACCACTTCGAGGACGGGCCGGCGGGTCTGTTTGAAATGTCGCCAGATGTAGGACTGAACGGTGACCTTGTAGCCCGCCTTGCGCATCAGTCCGGCGACATAGTCGACCGACGCGCGATATCCGGACGTTCCGGTATCGCGGTTCCCGTGCCCGTCCCGGCCCGGGTTCTCATCGGCAATCTTCTGAAAGACCTTGAGGTGGGACCAGAGATCCTGCTCGGAAATGCATTCGAGGAGTTTGGATCGCGTGTCGTTGTCGCGCGAATGGCAATCCGCCGGCGAGGGCGTTGTCGCAATCGAACCGGCCGCGGAAACGCTCAAGCCGATGGATGCGGCCGCAAGAAGGATGGCGCCTCTCGTGTTCGTCATCGAGGAGAACTCCCGCTCTTCGGAACATCGCGTTCAGTGGGGGAAAAACTTCCCGCCAGCTTCATATTGCGCGCAAAGAGACGGCGGATACAGTTACAGTTTCGCGACGCGAGAATTCTGCGTTTCGGCCGCCGATACCGGGGCAGCGCCGGACTGGCTCCCGCGCTCGATCAGGGCAGTGATCGCCGCCGTAACCGCAGGAATGGCCGCCATGCCGTCCACGCCCGCGAGCTTGCCCTGCGCGCGGTAATAATCGAGCAGCGGACAGGTGTTCTTGTAATAAACACTGAGCCGGTGGCGAAGCGTTTGCGGCGTGTCATCGGCGCGGGACTGGCCGCCGTCGCGGATGCGCTGCTCCACGCGTGCGACGAGAATTTCGTCCTTCACTTTCAGCTCGATCACGAGATCGATCTGCCGGCCGCGTTTGGCGAGGATCGCGTCGAGCGCCTCAGCCTGGGCAATGGTGCGCGGAAAGCCGTCGAAAACGGCGCCGTCGGCGCAGTCCGGCTGATCGAGACGATCGGCGATGATCCCGACCACGATCTCGTCCGGCACGAGTTCGCCGCGATCCATCAACTCCCGGCATTTGACGCCGAGCTGCGTTCCGCGGCGGCAGGCGTCCCGCAACATCTCGCCGGTTGAAAGCTGCGGCCAGCCGCGGCTCTCCTGCAATACCCTCGCCTGCGTGCCTTTCCCCGCTCCTGGCGGTCCAAACAGGACCAGATTCAACGTCGCGGCCCCCGTAGCTTCGATTTTCGTATCAGGCCTTCATATTGCTGGGCGATGAGGTGGCTCTGGATCTGCGCGACCGTGTCCATGGTGACGCTGACAATGATCAGAATCGACGTGCCGCCGAAGGTCAGGATCGCGTAGTTGGTGCGCAGCGCCTCCGGGATGATGCAGACGAAGGCCAGATAGAACGCGCCTACGACAGTGATCCGCGTCAGCACATAATCGATGTATTCGGCGGTCTTCTTGCCGGGGCGGATTCCCGGAATGAACCCGCCATATTTCTTCAGATTGTCCGCCGTCTCCTCCGGATTGAAGATGATCGAGGTGTAGAAGAAGGTGAAGAAGATGATCATCGCCGCATAGAGCAGCAGATAGAGCGGCCGGCCCGGGCCGATATAGGTGAGTATCGTCTGCAGCCAGTCGGGCACATTCTGGCCGTTGAAATTCGCGACCGTGGTGGGCATCAGCAGAATCGACGAGGCAAAGATCGGCGGAATGACGCCCGACACGTTGATCTTCAGCGGCAGATGCGAGGATTCGCCGCCGAACATGCGATTGCCGACCTGGCGCTTGGGGTACTGAACGAGCAGGCGCCGCTGCGCCCGCTCCATGAACACGATGAACAGGATCAGCGCCACGGCGCCGATCAGGATCAGAAGGATAATGGGCACGTCGATGGCGCCCGTGCGCGCCGACTCGAAGAGCTGCGTGATCGAGGTCGGCAGCCGCGCAATGATGCCTGCCATGATAATGAGCGAGATGCCGTTGCCGACGCCGCGGTTGGTGATCTGCTCGCCCAGCCACATCAGCAGGATCGTGCCGCCGGTCAGGGTGATGACCGCCGAAATGCGGAAGAACCAGCCCGGATCAATAACGACATTGCCCCAATGCTCGAGGCCGATGGCGATGCCGTAGGCCTGCAGCGCGGCGAGGCCGACGGTACCGTAGCGGGTATACTGGTTGATGGTTTTGCGGCCGACCTCGCCTTCCTTCTTGAGCGCGTCAAGTTCGGGAAAGACCGTCGTCATCAGCTGGATGATGATGGATGCCGAGATGTAGGGCATGATGCCAAGCGCAAAGATGGCCATGCGCTGCACCGCGCCGCCCGACAGCATGTTGAAGATGTCGAGCACGCCGCCATGCTGCTGGCTCAGCTGCCGCGCAAGTTCGCTCGGATCGATGCCGGGCATTGGAATGAAAGTCCCGAGCCGCGCGACGACCAACAAAGCGAGCGTGAAGAGGATGCGCTGCCGCAGCTCCTTCGCCTTGCCGAAATTGCTGAAGTTGAAATTTGCTGCAAGTTGTTCGGCCGCAGAGGCCATGAGACGCTCCTGAACTCCACCCCCGGCCGCCGTTCCGGGGATGCGATCCCGGAGATGTTACGCGGACGGACGGCGAACCGCCACGCGCCTTTGTCTTATCGAAGCTACCCGCCGCGCGCCGCGCGCTTTTCCGCCGATTTTGCCCGGCGCTGCGCCTTCTTTCCCGGCTCGCCTTTCCTGTTCATGTGGACCG
>DATJUM010000054.1:0-5623 GCA_035502355.1 Rhizomicrobium sp.
AGTCGCTTGCCGCCTTCGTCGATGCGGCGCGCGGCAATGCCGAGCCCTTTGTGCGTCCCGAGGAGGCACGCCGCGCGCTTGCCACGGCGCTCCGGATCGAAGATTCCTGCCTTCCCATGGCTCCTCCCCGCGCCACCGGCACCTACGCCCGCGCGTAATTTGCTGTCCCTCGAACGAGGGATGCTTCCGATTGCATTCCGGGGCGGGACGCCGATATGAGCAGACGGAGGCGCGAAGTATGCGGAGTGATTCAACACAAAAACGTCTTCTCCGTTTGCTCCGCGCCTCCGCGTGCCAATTCTTTCTATCCTCGCGCGTGCAACGTGTAAGTATTTTATCATGACCAACACCTTCCGCATTGCGCTGGCACAGCTCAATCCGGTGATGGGCGATATCGCCGGCAACATCGCCAAGGCGCGCAAGGCGCGCGCGGAGGCGGCGACAGCCGGTGCAGATATCATCGTTTTTTCCGAATTGTTCGTCGTCGGCTATCCGCCAGAGGACCTGGTGCTCAAGCCTGCTTTGCAGGAGGACGTGCGCGTCGCTGTCAGAGATTGGGCGCGAGAGACGGCCGATGGCGGTCCGGCGGTGCTGGTTGGCGCGCCGTGGACTGATGGCGGCCTGCTCTACAATGCCTGCCTGCTTCTCGATCAGGGCCGGATCGCCGGGCACACCTACAAATACAATCTGCCGAATTACGGCGTATTCGATGAGAAGCGCGTCTTCGCGGCCGGAGCGCCGCCCCAGCCGCTGGACGTGCGTGGTCTGCGGCTCGGCGTGCCGATCTGCGAAGACATCTGGACGGCAGAAAGCGTGCGCTGCCTCGCCGATCGCCACAGCGAGATTTTTTTCGTGCCCAACGGATCGCCGTTCGAAGCCGGAAAAGAAGATGTGAGGCTGTCGCTGGTTCGCGCACGGGTGTCGGAAAGCCGCAGGCCGATGATCTATCTGAATCAGCTCGGCGGCCAGGACGAGCTCGTCTTCGATGGCGCGTCCTTCGTCGTCAATGCCGATGGATCCGTCGCCGTAGCGCTCCCCGCCTGGGAGGAGCGCGTGGTAATTACCAATTGGCGCAAGCGTGGCGAGAAATGGTTCTGCGAGCCGGGCGAGCGCTGGAGCGGCGAAGAACGCTCGCAATCCATCTATCACGCCATGATGCTGGGCCTGAAAGATTATGTGAACAAGAACCGGTTTCCCGGCGTCGTGCTCGGCTTGTCGGGCGGGATCGATTCAGCACTCTCAGCAGCCGTCGCGGTCGATGCGCTGGGCGCCAGCCGCGTCCGCGCGGTGATGATGCCGTCACGCTACACGATGCAGGAAAGCCTCGACGATGCCGCCGCCTGCGCGCGCTTTCTCGAAATTCGATATGATACGATTGCGATCGAGCCCGCTGTGCAAGCAATGAACAGCTTGCTTGTGCCGGCATTCGAGGGGCGCGCGGCGGACACTACGGAAGAAAACCTGCAGTCGCGCATCCGTGGCGTGATCCTGATGGCGATTTCGAACAAATTCGGATCGATGGTGCTGACCACGGGCAACAAGTCGGAGATGAGTGTTGGCTATGCGACGCTCTACGGCGACATGTGCGGTGGCTACAATGCGCTGAAGGACGTCTACAAGACGGAAGTCTATGCCCTTGCACGTTGGCGTAACCAGGCGTTTCCGAACGGCGCGCTGGGGCCGAATGGCCGTGTAATACCCGAAAACGTACTGACGCGCGCGCCGTCGGCCGAACTGCGCGCGAACCAGACCGACCAGGATTCGTTGCCACCCTATGAAATCCTCGACGACATTCTGGAGTGCCTGGTCGAGAAGGAAATGTCGTTCGAGGAAGTGGTGGCGAAGGGGCACGAACCCGCCACGGTAAAGCGCGTCGAACAGCTGCTTTACGGCGCGGAATACAAGCGCCGCCAGGCGCCCCCCGGGGTGAAAATTACCTCGCGCAATTTTGGCCGCGACCGGCGCTATCCGATCACCAACGCCTTCCGGGACGGGCGATGAGCCTGCTCGTCCGTTTCGCGCCTTCGCCGACGGGGCTGCTGCATGTCGGCAATGCGCGCACTGCGATGCTAAATCATCTTTTTGCGCGGAAGGTGGGGGCGCGCTTTCTGCTGCGCATCGACGATACCGACACGGAGCGCTCGAAACCGGAATTCGAAGCGGCGATCATCACCGATCTCGCCTGGCTCGGCATCCCGCACGACCTTTTCGCCCGGCAGATCCTGCGGGCGGATTCGCATCGCGCGGCTGCCGAAGCGCTGAAAGCGCGCGGCCGGCTCTATCCCTGTTACGAAACGCCGCTTGAACTCGAACGCAAGCGCAAGCGCCAGATTGCACAGGGGCTGCCGCCGGTCTACGACCGCGCCGCGCTGGCGCTGTCCCCGGAGGAGCGCGCCCGCCTGGAAAGTCAGGGCCGCCTGCCGCATTGGCGTTTCCGGTTGAGCGGGCGGCGCGTCGCCTGGCATGATCTCGTGCGCGGCGACGTCGCAATCGACACCGCGACTCTTTCCGATCCCGTGCTGGTCCGCGAGGACGGCCGGTTTCTCTATACGCTGCCTTCCGTCGTCGACGATGTCGATCTTGCGGTCACGCATGTGATCCGCGGCGAGGATCATGTAACAAACACGGCGGCGCAGATCGAGATATTCGAGGCGCTCGCCGCCCCCGTCCCGCAATTCGCACATTTCCCGCTGCTCATCGGCGCGGGCGGCGAGGCGCTGTCCAAGCGGCTGGGCTCGCTCTCGCTCAGATCGCTGCGGGAGGAAGAAGGCATCGAGCCGCTGGCGCTGGCCTGCTATCTCGCCAGGACCGGTACGTCCGATCCGATCGAATTGCGCGATTCGCTCGATCAGCTGGCAGACGAATTTGCCTTCGGAAAGATCGGCCGCGCGCCCGCCCATTTCGACCCTGCCGAACTCGTGCATCTGAACGCGAAGCTGCTTCATGGGCTGCATTATGACGCGGTCGCGGAGCGACTTGCGGAGATGGATATCGAAGGCGGAGCCGCGTTCTGGGATGCCGTCAAGCCAAATCTCACGCGGATGTCCGATATAACCGATTACTGGACGATGGTGCGCGGCCCGGTCGTGCCCGTCGCCGAAAATCCCGCGCTGCTCGGAAAAGCCGCGGAGTTGTTGCCCGCCGAACCCTGGGACGAACAGATCTGGGCGGTCTGGACGCGCGCCGTGTCGGAGGCGACGGGGGCCAGGGGTCGCACGCTGTTTCATCCCTTGCGGCTTGCCCTGACCGGACGGGAGAATGGACCGGAGCTGAAGAAGCTGTTACCGCTCATCGGCCGCCCGAAGGCGCTCGCGCGGCTCAATGGAGAAACCGCGTGATGCAGGACGAGCTTCCAATCGCGATCTGCGGCTGACGCCGCGCGGATTTTCTGTTTATTTGCTATTGACGATCAATTCCCACTCTGGTCCTTCGGGCTGTCCCCCTCGCTTGCGGGAGAGGTGCCGAGCGCAACGAGGCGGGGAGGGCCGAAATAACGCAGGGATCAAATGACGCTCTGGCTTCACAACACGCTCACGCGAAGCAAAGAAGAATTCGCGCCGCTCGACCCTTCGAATGTGCGGATGTATGTCTGCGGGCCGACGGTTTATGACTTCGCCCATATCGGCAATGCCCGGCCGGTGATTGTCTTCGACCTGTTGTTCAGATTACTTCGCCATCTTTACGGCGAGGCGCATGTCACCTATGTGCGCAACATCACCGACATCGACGACAAGATCAATGCGCGCGCGCATGAGCTGGCGGTGTCGAAGGGCGTTTCCGTCGAGGTGGCGCGCGCCGAAATCACGGCGAAAACGGCGCAACAGTATAATGACGACGTTGCCGCGCTTGGCTGCCTGGAGCCGACATACGCGCCGCGTGCCACAGAATATGTGGCCAAGATGATGGCGATGATCGAGACGCTGATTTCATCCGGCCACGCCTATGCCGAACAGGGACATGTGCTGTTTGATGTCGGGTCGAAGCCCGATTACGGCAAGCTTGCAAATCGCTCGCTCGATGAAATGGTCGCCGGCGCGCGTGTCGATGTCGCGCCCTATAAGCGCGGCCCGATGGATTTTGTGCTGTGGAAACCCTCCGACGACGAAACGCCGGGATGGGAAAGCCCGTGGGGACGCGGGCGGCCGGGCTGGCATATCGAATGCTCGGCCATGGGTGAAGCGCTGCTCGGCGATACGTTTGACATCCATGGCGGCGGCATCGATCTGATGTTTCCGCATCACGAAAACGAGATCGCACAAAGCGAATGCGCGCATGCTGGCCGTCCGCTCGCGCGCTATTGGATGCATAACGGTTTCCTGAATGTCGAAGGCGAGAAAATGTCGAAATCGCTCGGCAATTTTGTCGCCATTCGTGATTTGCTTGATGGAAAAATCGGAAGGAGTCGATCTGGAGAAGTGCTTCGGTTCAATATGTTGCGGACCCACTACCATCAGCCAATGAACTGGACGGATGATGGCATTGTTGAGTCGTTTGAAATTTTGAAGTCACTTTATGAGAACTTAAACGAGGTGATCAATGAGCCAGTTTGTCATCCACCAGCCGCCTTCTTGGAGGCATTAATGGATGACCTAAATACTCCGCGAGCGATCTCGGAGCTTCACGCGGCAAAACGTCGAGGAGACGTTCGAGGTTTGTATTCGGCACTTCGGGTTCTGGGATTGTCTGGATTAAGCGGAAAAGTCACAATCAATGTCGTCGCCTCAATTACAATGCCAATTGAGATCGGCCTCACGGGCTATCCTGCCCGGATGGTTGTGGCGCGTGCAGATGGCTCCGTAGAGATTGACGCTGAGACAAGGGCGCAGATTCAATCCTTAGTTGATGCCCGCCTCGCCGCCCGCCAGGCGAAGGACTTCAAGGAGTCTGACCGCATCCGCGACGAGCTTATCGCGAAGGGCATTCAACTGAAGGATAAGCCAGACGGAACAACGAGTTGGGAAGTCAAGCGGTGACTAAGAATTCGAAACCTGAGTTGTCGGAAGAAGCATTAGCACACCTAGCTGATTATCATGAAACAGCCGAGGCAATGCCAGCAATTTATTTGCTGGGCCGCATCGCTATTGAATGGAACTACTGCGAACATCTTATTGGCACGCTCAGTTGGCACTACGTTGGGGGAATTGAGCGCGGCTTGGCCGTCATTACAAATCTTGGCAACAAGTCGCGCGCCGATCTATTACTGGCTTTGGCTAGGCAGTTCGAAAAGGACAAGGAGGTTATTGCAAGGATTGAGTTTGCGGCGGGAACCTTTAACAAATTGCGAGAGGGCAGGAATGTCCTTGTTCATTCGCATTCACTTCAGCCAAACGAAGATGGCTCGTTAGATTGGCGTCGCGCTTCAACAAATCCTCTCAATCCCCATTCTTCCATAACGACCACCGTTGAAAGCATGCAACAATTACTAGATACAATGGCATACCTTAATAGGTTTTGTCTTGAACTGATGTTGCGACATGTTATGCGGCAAAAGAGAAAGCCGAAGGGGCTCTGGCCGCCGCTGCCTGATATTTTTCCTTTGCCCGATACTTTGCCACGAAGCCATCCTCCTGCTCCAAAAGCCAAAAAACGCCAACGGAGTTCGCCCGGCACATGACAAGCATAT
>DATJUM010000055.1:0-10773 GCA_035502355.1 Rhizomicrobium sp.
ATCGGACTGGTCGTGAGCGCTGGCGCGGCCGCCTTCGCGTATACGGCGGGATGGTTCAGCCCGAACCGACTGACGCCCGAACGCATGGTCGACGCGCTGGGCCGCCGGGGCGGCGATCCGCTCGGCCATCGCCGGAATCACAGCAAGGGGATCTGCTTCACCGGCGTGTTCGTGGCAAACGGTGCCGGCGCGCGTCTCTCCACCGCGCCGATGCTCGCGGCCGGACAATATCCGGTGATCGGGCGCTTCGCGATCGCAACCGGCAATCCCGACGCGCCGGACGCGACGGGGCGGGTGCGCAGCATGGCCGTCCGCATCGTGGCGCCGGACGGCCAGGAATGGCGCAGCGGCATGAACGACTCGCCGATGTTTGTCGTTGCAACGCCGCGGGCCTTCTATCAGCTGACGCTCGCCCAGGACATCGACCCGGCGACCGGGAAGCCGAACCCCGCGGCCATGAAGCAGTTCCTCGCGTCGCATCCCGAAAGCGCGCGCTTCGCCGAGTGGGCCAGGAACGCGCCCTGGACCACGAGCTACGCGGACCAGACTTACAATAGCCTGGACGCGTTTCGCTTGATCGATGCTGCGGGGCAGGGCCACCTCGTGCGCTGGGCGATGGTGCCTACGGTAGGACCGCATATCGTCCCGCACGCCGAACTCGCCGCGCTCGGACCGAATTTTCTGGAACCGGATCTGAAGCGGCGTCTCGCCCAGGGGCCGCTGCGCTGGCACCTCGTGGTGACGCTCGCGAGCGCCGGCGATCCATCGAACGACGCGACAAGGGCCTGGCCCGACGACCGGCCGCATGTCGATGTGGGCACGCTTGTCGTTCAACATGCCCAGGACGAGGTCGACGGGCCCTGTCGCGACTATAATTACGATCCGACGATCCTGCCGGCCGGCATTCAACCCTCGGACGACCCGCTGCTTGCAGCGCGCTCCGCGGCCTACGCGGAATCGTTCGACCGGCGCACGGCGGAAGCGGCTGATTACCCGCGAACGCCGGCCAAACCGGGAGGTGCGCACTGATGGACACGGGCGAACACTTCAGCCCGTTGCAGCGCGGACTTCACTGGTTGATGGCGGCCATGGTGGTCGCGATGCTGTTCATCGGCATCGGCATGGTCTCGACACTGCATCCGCGCTTCCTGACGCTGATCGCGATCCACAAGCCGCTCGGGATCGCGATCCTGGTGCTCGCCGTGCTGCGCCTCGTCGTGAGATTGCGACGCGGCGCTCCGCCGCTTCCGGCGGATCTGCCCTGGTGGATGGCATTCGGCGCGAGGGCGTCGCATGTTCTTCTCTACACGCTGCTGATCGTCATGCCGCTGTTGGGCTGGTCGATGCTGTCGGCCGGCGGCTACCCGATCGTGCTTTATGGGCCGATCCACCTGCCGCAGATCATGCCGCATGACGACACGCTGCATGCCATCCTGCGCAGCGCCCACACCTGGCTCGCCTGGCTGTTGTTCGCGACGATCCTGCTGCATGTCGCGGCGGCGCTGTTTCACGCGCTCATACGCCGCGACGGCGTATTCCAGAGCATGGCCTCGTGGCGCAGTTGATGGGCCGGCCGGGCACAGGGCGCCGACGGTCACCCGCCGTGTACTACGCGCCCGACTCGATTGTGTGCATCGCGGCGTCGGAAAGGCCGAAATGATGGCCGATCTCGTGCACCAGCACATGGCGCACAATAGCTTTGAGCGATTCATCGCGATGCGCCCAGTAATGCAGGATTGGCCGGCGGTAGAGGGTGATCATCGTCGGCAGAAAAGCACCGTGGTTGGCGGTGCGCGCCGCAAGATTGGCGCCGCGAAACAGGCCGAGCAGCGCGAGCTCGCTCCTGAGACCCATTCTGCGGACGGTTTCCCGGTCGGGAATCTCCTCCACCGTGAAGACGATGCCGTCGACGAGATCGCGAAACTCCCGGGGCAGCTCGGCGAAGCAGGCATCTGCGAGCTGCGCCAGCTCCTCCAGAGACGGTACGCGCGTTTGCTCCCGGGGCATCATGTTCGCTCTCGTGGCGTGTGTCGCATCACACTACGTCATCAGGGACGCGTGCAATAAGGCCGCCACGTTTCGCGCTTCCACGGTTGCCTCCTGGGTCGCTCCAAATGTTCCCCAAACCTTACAGGCCAATTCCCGTGATCCGCTGATCTGCTATCCGGGCGTGGAGACAGACAATGAAGGTTGGACGGCAGTACCTTTCAGGAGCCCAGTATCCGGAATTCGATCCGCGCGCTTTTGTCCAGTTCAATGGGCTGATCGAATTCCGATGCGGGAAAATACCGGAACGAATGGACGCAGCGGCGCGCCGCGTCATCGAGCGAAATGTTTCCGCTGGACCCTACGACAGTTTCGTCCTTCGGGTTGCCGTCCGTTCCGATCCGGAATCCGACTATGACATCGCCCTGCTCATGCAGCCGGATCGCCTCCGGGGGATAGAAGAGTTCGCACATCGCCGCGAGTGCCCCGTCCGGACTTGGCTCGAAAAAACCAGGGCGCGCCGAAGCCCAGTCTATCCCGCCGACCCAGGAAATTTGCGCCCGCGTTCCGGCGATGATCGCTCCCGGCCTGTGCGTGCTGTCCGCACATGCGAGCGCCAGCTTGTCGAGAGTCTCGTTTCCGCTTGAGCGATACAGCGCTGCGCCATGAACGGTGCCGTCCGGGTCCAGCTGAAATTGAAACAGCGTTGGTTTCGTACCGGGAGGAACCGAAACGCCCGCCGGCAGGAACGAATCGCAATTCGTAAAATCGTATTCGTCGGCATTGGACGGTTCGGCGCGCGACCAGGACGAGAATGCGGTCGTCGGCGATCCGGCTGTTATCCGCACAATGGTGGAAGGCGGCAATGACGTCCATGCGGGCGAGGCGGCGCCATCCGCGCTCGCCGGAGGGAAGTGATGGACAGGCTCCGGGGGCACGCAGCATTGCGTTGCAAGTGCCAGAGCCACGCCCATTCCACGACAAATGTGTTTTGCAGATTCTCGAAACGGTTGACCGGACATCCCCCCTCCAATCCTCAAAACGGCTGGCTCGAACCATGATGCCGAACATCTCCATCGCATCCGGCCCGGGCGATCATTCCAGGACCACCGGGCCGGCTCGCATTGAACGTCGCCCAACCGTCGAGCGGCGGCTGGAATCGACCGAATCTACTTCGTCTTCAAACGGAACACGACGCCATAATTGTCCGTGCCGCCGCCAGAGGCTGTGCCGTAAAG
The DNA here is from genome assembly GCA_035502355.1 of Rhizomicrobium sp. Taxonomy (GTDB): domain Bacteria; phylum Pseudomonadota; class Alphaproteobacteria; order Micropepsales; family Micropepsaceae; genus Rhizomicrobium. The sequence goes on from DATJUM010000055.1 coordinate 3,225, forward strand.
ATCACCATGCTCTCTGGTCAGACCGGCCTGGGGCGATGCGCCGTCAGTGTCGGCGAAGCTGTGAAGGACGGTTTCGGTTTCGCTGGCCGGATCGACTTCGTACACGACGCCATATTCATTAGTCCCGCCAGCCGTTGTAGTGCCGTAGATTTGTCCTCGGCTTGGTACGACATTTCCGGACGGATATCCCCCATCGGTGCTCCCGGTGAAGGCGTAAAGCGTGGTCAGCGTGCCACCGGGCGCGAGCTTGTATACGGTCCCGTAGGGAGTCGAACCATTGCCGGCCAGATTGGTCGCGCCGTAAAGATTGCCTGCCTTGTCGCGGACCACGCCGCCAGTCGGATACCCCCCGTCGGCACCGCCGGTGAAACTGTAGAGCGTCCTGAGGCTGCCCTTGAGCGTGAGCTCGAACACCGTGCCGTACTGATCGGCGCCGCCGGAATAGGTGACCCCGTAGAGATTGCCGGCCTTGTCCTCTGTCAGATTGCCTTGCGGCTCAACGCCATCGCTGCCGGCGAATGCGTGCAGCACGGCGAATTTCCCTTTGGCCGAATATTCGTACAGGGTGCCGGCGGAATTGGGTCCGCCGCCGGTTGCGACGCCAAAAAGATTACCCTTCTTGTCGCGCAACAGCGTGCCAACGGGCCATTGCCCATCCTTGCCGGGGTTGAACGTCCTGAGGACCGAGTAAGTCCCGCCTGTGGCCAGCTCGTAGAGCACGCCGCAGCCATTGCGGCAGTCGCCGCTGCCACCGAAGGTGGTGGTTCCGTAGAGATCGCCGCTCGGATCGATCGTCACGCCGCCATTAGGGTCGGAGCCGCCGCTGCCCCCATCAAACGAATGAAGCACGGCCTCAGTCCCGCTCGCCGGGATTTCGAATATGACGCCGGAATTGGCGCTGCCGCCGAGATTGGCGGCACCGAAAAGGTTTCCGGCAGCATCGAAACTCACATTGTTATAGGGGTAGGAGCCGTCGTCGGGCGGTCCCGCGAAATCGTGCAGCACGGTGAAGCTGTTGGCCTGCGCGCCCGTGGCGAACGCAAATGCCGCGCCGAGCAGCGCAGCATGAGGCAGCTTGTGGCGGATAGACATGGAATCTCTCCCTGAGGTTTGTCGGCGGACGCCCCAACCGAACTAAGCGGGACGAGCGGCCGCGTTGCAACAGCGAATTCCATGCAAGGATCAAAACGCCGCGACCGCTCGCGCGATGCGTGCAGCGGCAGATGGCCTCGCCCGATGTCCGGTTCGGGTTCCATTCTTACCTGACCGGAAATTCCGTGAAAATGCAATCCTGCGAGGCCACGATGACATGGCATGAATATCCGCACTCGTGGGCGCCCGTATTGTCCTGGCCGAGCGCCACCGTTCCGTAATCCGTAAGCCGATAGGAATTATCTTCGGCAATCCATTCGGCCGAATCGCACTTCGCTCTCGGATTTGCCTTCGTGATCGAAAAGCTTCGATCCGTCGTCATGTCGGTGCAGCCCGCGCGTGCCTCGATCGCCACGCGGAAAGGCGAGGGTCTGCCGCCTGCCGGCGCAAATCGCGAAGCACGGAAGCGGCCTGAACGAATGGTCATGGATTCGAATTCATCCGCTGTTGCGCGACTTTCGGCCCCGTCGCGGCGTCTTTCCGCCAGCGGGCCATGGTTGCCCGCCGGAAATCTTGAAACAGGACAAGAGGTACAAATCGAATGAGCAAAGAAACCGAACTCGAATTGGCCGAGCGGCACGTCCGGGAAGGCGAGGCCAATGTTGCCGGTCAGCGCGGGGTCGTATCGCTCTTGAACAGTGTCGGCCAAAGCACCGGCCGCGCCGAAAGACTGCTTTTTTCATTTGAATTGAAGTTGGCCGCGTCCCGGGACCATCTCATCCGGCTTCGCGCCGCGGATGTTTCAAACCGATCCAGGATTGACAAGACGTATGATTAACGGGGCGCACGGAGCGTACAAATGACTCTTGACTGATCGGCTATATGGTTAAGGACCTTCAGAAATGCTCGCCCACGCGAAACGGACCGTGACGCGTGGAGGCACCGACGAGAAAGGCGATCGACCAACCGATCAGCAGCAAGCCGTTCACCGATTCGAGTGCGAGAAGCAGTCGCCAGCCGGGCGCAATGGAGGACATATCCGGGCCGAATGTGGAAAAGGCGGCCGTCGACAGATAGAGCGCATCCGCAAATCCGGGGGCCGCGCGTATGAATACGAGCGCAGCGCCCCAGAGCCAGATCTCCACCGTGTGAATCGCAAACAGGCCGAGCACCGTCGCGACCATCGCAATGACGCGGCCCGAATTGTGAAGGTGCAACCGGAACCAGCGGGCAAGGCGCGCAATCGCGCCCGCGAGTGCGATTAGCCCGATCGTCTGGATCACCACCGTCAGCGCAATCAGGGCCGTTCCGAAAAAAAGACTGTCAAACATGCGGGCAGAAGGCAGGAGATTGTGTGCGGATCGCGTCCATGACCTGACCGCGACCGGCCGCATAATTGGCAATATTCATCGGGACTGCAATGTGCGATATGCGCCTGTCCGCGAAGCCGCGGCGCGCCGGTTTCACCTGCGCGAGATGGACTGTCAATATGATACGGGGCTCGTCATCGCTGCTCAACTTCCCGATCCACTACAGCCGATTCCATACCGATAGTAGCATCGGCATATCCTTCATAGGCCTCCCGGAACCTGTCGATTCATCATTGCAACGCCGCCGCCCGATGCGCCTAATGCGTCGTCGGCATTCGCCGACAAACTCAAGGGAGAATCTCAATGCGTTTCTGTCATACATCGTTTCGCGTCGCGCTGCTTGGCTCCGCACTCGCCGCAGCCGCTTTGATCCAGACCGCAGGCGCAAGCCAATCCAGCATCGATATGGAGCGGACCCTTGCGGCGACGGGAAAAAACCCTTCCGCGGAGCGCGGCGCCGCGATCGGGCCCATACTCGCCAAGGGTTGGACCTACAGCGTGGTGCATAACTTTACCGGAACTCCGGACGACGGTCAGGTTCCCACCGCCGAGCCAACGCTGGAATCAAGCAATATCTACGGCGTTACCCTCGGCGGCGGCGCGAATAGCGAAGGCACACTCTACGAAATCTCGTCGGGTGGAGCGGAGAGCCTGCTCCATTCCTTCGGCGCCTCGGACGATGGCACGCAGCCGGATGGCGCCGTGATTTTCGACAAGAGCGGCAACATGTACGGCACGACCGAATATGGCGGCGCGTCGGGCAATGGCACCATCTGGGAATACTCGGCGAGCGGGACGTATAGTGTGCTGGCCAGCTTCGCCTCGGACCAGGGCAACTTCATCAGAGGCCGCCTCGTCGAGGACAAGAAAGGCAATTTCTACGGCACCGCGCTGTTCGGCGGGGCCAACAGCTATGGCTCGGTCTTCGAGTACAGTTCCAAGGGCGTGCTCACCGTCCTGCACTCGTTCGATGGGACAGACGGCGAGTTCCCGGAGCACGGGGTTGTCATGGACAAGGCCGGCAATCTCTACGGCGTCACCGCCTTCGGCGGCACCGATAACCATGGCACGGTGTACGAAATCTCCAATAACGGGACCTTCACCTCGCTTTACAGTTTCACCGGCGGCGACGATGGCGGTTTCCTCTATGGCGGCCTCGGCATCGACAAGCAGGGCAATCTCTACGGCAGCACCGTGGATTACGGCGCTCATGGTTACGGTACGGTGTTCGAGGTAAGCTCCGGAACATTGACCACCCTCTACAGCTTCACCGGCGGCGCCGATGGTGGCGCACCGGAAGGCGACACGCTGGTGGCAGGCAAGAATCTTTACGGCGCGGCAACTGACGGCGGGGCCAACGGGGACGGCGGGGTCTATGAGGTCACACCCAAGAGCGGCACCGAAAGCCTGCTCGCGTCCTACCCCAAAACGAGTGGCGATACCTACTCCGCCGGTGTCGCCGGGACCGGCAAAACGTTTTACGGCACCACAGAAAGCGGCGGCACCGACGGAGATGGCGTTGTGTTCAGCCTAACGAAATAGCCGGCTGGATGTCTGAGACTCGCTGCGATGGAGAGCCCCTCTCTCCACAGGAGTGGGGAGGGGGCTGGCGAGTCCTGACATGTCCCGGGATCAAGGTCCGGCTCCTTGAGCCGAAACGCTGTCGCCGGTTGCGAAAACGCGCCGGCGGCGGCATTTTCACGCCATTCCGAATCCCCAGGGCACCTCTGCGGGCCGACCAGGACTTTTGCCGTGAGTACGCTGCGCAAATATCAAGCGCTTTCGATCATTGCCATACTGGCCGCCCCGACGGGACTGGCGCTGACCTGGACCGTCCCGCCAGCCTGGATTGACGTTTCGGCCCTTTCCGGGCTCTTCATCAGCCTGGCTTGCGTCGCTGCCATGGCATTGCTCCGCTGCCCGAACTGTCACCACCAGCTCGGCCTTACCGAGGCGGCTCGGGAATTCCAGTCGCATTGCTGTCCGCATTGCGGGGCCGATTTGCAGAAATGACCGGTCGCCCGATTTCTGCCGTACTATTTCGTCTAATGTCTGCATCAGGAATTGCCCTGCATCGGCTATCACGAAATTAATAGAGGCAGGAGTGGTGGGATGGGAGTAGCATAATTGGTAGTTCCGACCGCTGCGGGGCAGCTCGATGAAGTTCGCCGTGATGATTCTACTGCTGGCATGCTGTGCATCGGCCAGCTTTGCGCAGACGGCATTGCGCGTACAATCCGTTGCCCGGAAAGATCCTTGCGCCGCGATAGATCCGGAGGATCTGGGCAGCTGCGGCATGGAATCGCTCGGCGACAAGAATTACGAATCGGCCCGGAAAGCCTGGATGCTTGCCGCGCAGCGTGGCGATTACCAGTCGGCCAGATGGCTCGGCGAGATGTATGCCGAAGGCGAAGGCGGGAAAAAAGACTATCTGCAGGCTTATGAATGGTTCGACATCGCCGCCGCCTTGCATGCGCGCGCCATCGCCCGCGAGGCTCCGGCTCCTGATCCAAGTGTCCGGGATTCGAATCAGGATGAGATCAATCATCGCAATAGTGTCGCCAAGAACCTGAGCGCGACCCAGATCAAGCAGGCGCAGCAACTGTCTCTCAACTGGCAGAAGGCCAATCCGCACGCCGTCGATCTGCAGCTGGGCCTGGCGGACTGAACTGCCAGACCCGCCCCGGATTCTTCTGATGTCCGGGCTCAGGCGCCCGGACGCAGCGAGCGCGAAATGAAGATGTAGCCGAGACCGCTCGTCACGAGATTCACGCCGAGCAGAATGCCGAGAACGACCAGCGAAATCGCCGGCCATCCCGCCGCAATCAGCACGGCCATCACGACGCTTGCGAGCCCCGAAATCAACATGCCGACCCAGCCGTCATGTGGGCGGGTCTCGAACGCGAAGAAAATCTCGAAGGCCCCCTGGAAGATGAAAATCACGCCCACCACCAGCGTCAGCGCGACGGCGCCGGCCAGCGGGTTGAAGATCAGGAACACGCCCGCGACGATCGAGAGCAGACCAAGGAGCAAGGCGCCGAAGAACGGTCCGGTGCCATGGATGGAAAAGGCGCCGAAAAATGTGAAACAACCGGAGATGAGGAAAATCCAGCCGACAAATAGCGCCGCCACCAGCGTCGAAATCATCGGAAAGACCAGGGCTGCGATGCCGACCACCAACATGGCTATTCCCAGCCAGAGGAGTTTGCTGGAGGACGAGCGCAACCGCCCGTGAAACAGGTTTTCGTGCGTTGTAGCGGTGCTCATGGCTTACTCCCCCTGCGTTTCGTGGCGATTTACCTTATCATAAATTGCTCTATACCAGAATCTTATGATCGCGATTGACAATCATTCGCAACTAGATTACATCTTCCACGGAGTCCGACGGATAATGCCGTTCATGATCGTGTGCGTGTGCAATCGGCTTGGCGAAAACCGGGTGCGGGCGGCAATCGCCCGTGGCGCAAAAACTCCGGAGCAGGTCTATGCTGGATGCGGGGTGGAGAGGAATTGCGGCCGATGCCAGGAAATGATCGAAGACATGCTGGACGAGGCGGACACGCGGCTCGCGACGGCAGCGTAGAACGGGTTCCAGGTCCGGCGCCGCGTGCATCTCTCCCGGGCAATCCCGACGTCATTCGCGCCCTCAACGCCGTTCTCAAGAACGAGCTGACGGCAATCAACCAATATTTCCTGCATTCGCGCATGCTCAGCGATTGGGGGCTCTCGATCCTCGCCAAAGCGGAATACGACGAATCCGTCGACGAGATGAAGCATGCCGACCGGCTGATCCGGCGCATTCTTTTCCTCGGCGGTCTGCCGAACCTGCAGGATCTCGGCAAGCTCTTCGTCGGCGAGGATGTTCGCGACGTCCTCGAATGCGACCTGAGATTGGAGCAGAATTCGCTTCCCGACCTTCATGGGGGGATCACGCTCTGCGAACGCGTTGGCGATTTCGTCTCGCGCGAATTGTTCGTCCGTATCCTCGAAAGCGAGGAACAGCACATCGACTGGCTGCAGACCCAGTTCCGGCTCATCGAGCAAATGGGCCTGCCGAATTTCGTGCAGCTGCAGACGAAACCGAACGAGTCCGGCACGGAGTAATCAGCCCCTCGGCGATTCCCTGTGCATCCAGGGCAGCATGAGGCCGATGGGAAAAATCCACAGCGTTCCGGCGAGTGCGTAATAGAGCAGCGTTGTGTACCAGGCGGCATGGGGCAGAACGTGCACACCCACGCCCATGGCGATCAGCGCATAAACCGGCAGCCAGATCAGCATGACGAGCGTGCCGAGCAGTTTCTTCGTGCGCGGGTTCATGAATCGTCTCATCCGGCTTCCGGCGAATCCATACACGGCATCGGCGCGCCAGAGACAGGAACGGCGGTCGGGCATCTCGTCGCGGATGCATGGACCTTCCCGGGCGGCGTAGCTAAGACCGTTATGCGCATGAGTGCCGCTGTTGCCCGGATTGATACGTCCATGCCTGCCCGCCGCGCCGTCGGCTGGTGGCTGGTCGGCGTCGCGCTCCTGGTAGCGGCCATGGTCACGCTCGGGGGTCTCACAAGGCTTACGGGTTCAGGTCTTTCCATTACGGAATGGAAGCCGGTGACGGGAGTCATCCCGCCTCTGACCGAGCAAGCGTGGCAGGCGGAATTCGCGAACTATAAGAAGATTCCGCAATATTGGCGCGAGAATCGCGGCATGACGCTCGCGCAATTCAAATCCATCTATTGGTGGGAATGGGCGCATCGCCTGCTCGGCCGGCTCGTTGGTACAGCGTTTCTTCTCCCCTTCATCGGCTTTGCAGCGGCGGGCGCGATCCCGCGGCGCGAATGGCCGCGCATGTTCCTGCTCTTCGCGCTGGGCGCGCTCCAGGGAGCGGTCGGCTGGTGGATGGTGCAGAGCGGCCTTGAAACCCGCGTCTCCGTCAGCCAGTACCGCCTCGCGATCCATCTCGGCATCGCTGTGCTTCTTCTCGGCGCGCTGCTTTGGACGGCGCTCGAATATCTCTTTCCTCCCCCGCCAGCGGGGGAGGTGGTGCGAGCGCAGCGAAGCGCCGGAGGGGGGCAGTGGCCCGGGCCCCCCCC
>DATJUM010000056.1:0-4524 GCA_035502355.1 Rhizomicrobium sp.
ATTTATCTGGCGTTTGGGGCGGTTCTGATGGTCCTGCTCATTGCCTGTGCGAACGTGGCGAACCTGGTGATGGCCAAGGGAGCAACCCGAGGCAAGGAGATGGCTCTGCGAGCCAGTCTGGGGGCCAGCCGCGGGCGATTAATCGCGCAGTTGCTTACAGAAAGCCTGGTGCTGTGTCTCCTGGGAGGCGCCGCGGGCGTTGCGATGGCGTACCTGCTGCTTCGCGCCGCCGCGCCGCTGGTCGCGGGATCGCTGCCGTTCACGGCCGATCTCAGCCTGGATCCGCGCGTCTTCGGCTTCGCCGCGGTTATCGTTATGGCGGTTCTGATCCTCACCGGCCTGCTTCCTTCGCTGCAGACTTCGTTCTGCGAGCTGGCAGGCGCATTGAATCAGGGCGCGCGCGGATCGTCGGGTTCGAGCGCAGCGGTGCGCCGCATCATTGTCATCGCTGAAGTCGCGGCGTCCGTGGTGCTGATTTGCGGCGCTGCATTACTGTTCCGGAGTTTGGAGAAGCTGCAGCAGGTAGATGCAGGAGTCAGAATCGACCATGTGATTACAATGTCGATGGACCTTCCATCGACGGGATACCCGACTCCGGCAAGCGCCGCGAGGTTCTATGACGCCGCCGTGCAACAGCTCCGACAGACGCCCGAGGTGGAGCAGGCATCTCTATCGCAGGGCCTGCCGCTTGGAGGCGTGCAATGGGGTGAGTATCTGAGCGTGCCGGGAGTGCCGGAACCTCTGCTTGTTCGTGTGAAGCTGGTGGATCCCCACTATTTCGGCGTGTTTGAGATTCCGGTGTTGAGCGGGCGCGGAATTGAAGATCGCGATCGCGCGGGCGCCGCGCCCGTGGTGGTCATCAATCAGAAGGTGGCCGGGCAACTGCAGCAGACATTCGGGATAGCAAGTCCCGTGGGGCGAACGGTGGCCATCGATGTGACTGGCTACGGGCCAGTTCCGGAGTCGTTGGTGAAATTTCAGATTGTTGGCGTAATTCGCAATGAGCGTACGGCCGGCCTGAACGCGCCGCCGGAGCTGGTCGTCTATGTGCCTTTGGCCCAGTTCCCGCGACAGGACATCAGCCTGGCGGTTCGCACACGCAGCGACCCGGCGGCGGCAATGTCCGGAATTCGTGAAGCAATGCGGCAGGTGGATGCCCACCTGCCGCTCGGGGACGTCAGGACGATGGAACAGGTGAAGGAGGAGAGCACGCTGTGGGTGAAGCAGCCCACGTGGGTCGTCGGAGCGTTCGCCGGCGTTGCGGCGCTGATGGCCGCGCTGGGATTTTACGGCGTTCTGGCGCACGCGGTGACGCAGCAGCGCCGCGAGATTGGGATCCGCATGGCCCTGGGTGCGCGCCCGGGGGATGTCGTGTCGCGCACTTTGGGCAGCGCGCTCGGTTTGCTGCTGGTGGGGCTCGCCCTCGGGCTCGCGGGAGCGTTTGCGCTGACGCGGGCGCTCAAGAGTCTCTTGTTTCAGGTATCCGCGCTGGATCCGGCGGCGCTTGCTGTCGGTTGCGCGCTCATGGCCCTTGTAGGCATGCTGGCAGCCTTGATCCCGGCGAGCCGCGCGGCCACAGTGGATCCGATGACGGTGCTCCGCGACGAAGGCTGACCGGGACGCGCTTCTCTCGGGCTCGGCGTCCGCTACGAAACGCCCGATTCCACCAAAACCTGATGTGGCAGAGGCTTGTCGAACAGCGAGTGCTTCTCTGCCTCCTGCGCGTCCACTACGGCAACGGCGGCCACGTTCACGATATCGTTCACTTCCGCGCCGGTCTGCAGGACATGCACGGGTTTCGAGAGGCCGATCAAAATTGGACCGATGGCCTCCGCGCCTCCCAGTCGCGACAGGAGTTTATAGGCGACGTTGCCCGCTTCCAGGTTCGGAAATACGAGCACATTCGCGCCGCCTTTCAAGGGGCTGAACGGATACATCTCCTCGATGATCTCCGGCACCACGGCCGTGTCGGCTTGCATCTCCCCATCCACCATCAGGTTCGGCGCACGTCGGCGCACAATCTCCACCGCCTTGCTGACCTTTTCCGATAAAGCATGACGGGTGCTGCCGAAATTCGAGAACGACAGCATCGCCACCCTGGGCTTCACGTTGAAACGCTCGGCCATTTCCGCCGCGCTGATGGCGATGTCGGCCAGATCTTCAGAGTTCGGCTCGATGTTGACCGTCGCGTCGGCGAAGAAGTACAAATCGCCTTTCAGCGTGATCATTAGATAAACGCCGACAACGCGACGGAAACCGGTCCGTACCGGAATCACTTGCAAGGCGGGCCGCAGAGTATCGGAATAATGCTGCGTGAGGCCGCCGATCATGACATCGGCGTCGTCGGAACGCACCATGAGAGCGGCAAACAGGTTATAGTTGCCGTTCACCAGCGTTTCGGCCTCGGTATGCGTGATGCCCTTGCGCTGGCGGGCCTGATACAGCTCTTCGACATACACGGAACGGCGCGGCGCTTTTTTCGGATCGACGATCGTGATGTTTTCAGCGGTGAGGTTCAGGTGCAAATCCGACACCTGGCGCCAGATCTTTTCTTCATTGCCCAGCAAAATGGGAAACGCGATCTTTTCCTCCACCAGGATATGGCAGGCGCGGAGAATTTTGGCCTCTTCGCCTTCGGGGAAGACAACGCGCTTGGGCCGCAGGCGGGCTTTGTGAATCATGGTGCGCATGATGCCTTGTAACCTTCCCTGCCGCCGTTCCAATTCGTCCCGGTACGCGTCGAGGTCGATCTTCTCCTGGGCTACGCCGCTGTCCATGGCGGCTTTCGCGACCGCCGACGCCTCGCGAATCAGCACGCGCGGATCGAACGGCTTCGGAATGATGTATTCGGGACCGAACTCCAGATAATCGAGACCATAGGTGCGCCGAACCGAGTCGGGCACATCCTCCCGCGCAAGATCGGCGAGGGCATGCGTTGCCGCCAGTTTCATTTCCTGGTTGATGGTGGTGGCGCGCACGTCGAGGGCTCCGCGAAAAATGAAGGGAAACCCCAGAACATTGTTCACCTGGTTCGGAAAATCGGAGCGGCCGGTGGCCACCACTGCGTCGGGGCGCGCGGCTACGGCTTCGTCGTAAGGGATCTCGGGATCGGGATTGGCGAGGGCGAAAATAATCGGTTTTGGAGCCATGCTCTTCAGCATGCCGGCGTTGACGGCGCCCGCTACCGACAATCCGAGAAAGACATCGGCGCCTTGCAGGGCTTCTGCGAGCGTGCGCAGCGGAGTGTCGGCGGCGAAGCGCTCCTTGTACCGGTTCATCCCGGTTTCGCGGCCTTTATAAATGACGCCGGTGGAGTCGCACATGATGATGTTCTCGCGGCGGACGCCGAGTTGGACGGCGTGATCGGCGCACGCGATAGCGCTCGCGCCCGCGCCGTTCACTACGACCGTGACGGAATCGATGGGTTTCTTCACCAGGCGCAGCGCGTTGATCAGGGCGGCGCCGGTGATGATGGCGGTGCCGTGCTGATCGTCGTGAAAAACCGGAATTTTCAGGGTGCGCCGCAGTTCTTCTTCGATTTCAAAGCAATCGGGCGCCTTGATGTCTTCGAGGTTGATGCCGCCGAAGGTGGGCTCGAGGATCTGGCAGGTTCGGATTACTTCCTTGGGGTCGCTGGTGTTGAGTTCGAGATCGAAAACGTCGATGTCGGCGAATCGCTTGAAGAGCACGCCTTTGCCTTCCATGACGGGTTTGCCCGCGGCGGGGCCGATGTTTCCGAGCCCGAGCACGGCTGTGCCATTGGTCACCACCGCGACCAGGTTGCCTTTGGCGGTGTAGCGATAGACGAGCGAGGGATCGTGCGCGATCTCACGGCAGGGCACGGCGACTCCGGGCGTGTAAGCGAGGCTCAGGTCGCGCTGCGTTTGACAGGGCTTGCTGGGAACCACGGAGACTTTGCCCGGCGGAGGGGAGGAATGGTACTCGAGAACATCCTCGTTACGGATTTTCATGGCTTTAATCCTGTGTACAGCGTAGCGCCTTTAAAAAGCTATCAGCGGTCAGCTATCAGCCAAACCGATCGGAAGCTGAACGCTGATCGCTGCTCGCTGGCGCGCTATCGGCTGCTTCGCCGCCCGCGCTCTCCCGCGACGTCGGCGCTCACGTACGGAACGCCCGCGTCCGCCATCATCTTATTTGGCCGTAGGCGTCAGCGGTCAGCTATCGGCTCTGCAGCGGGCCATTTTCCTTACCGCTCTGCTCGAGGCGAGCCAGACGGGCCTGCAGTTCCGCGATTTGCTTGCGGAGCTTGGGAAGCCTCGCCAGATTGGCCAGTTGCTCGAGGTACTCTTTCAACGGCCGCGCCGGCGTCCCCCAGACAACCTGCCCTTTGCGCACGATTTTCGACGTGAGTATGCCGCAACCGGAGCCCAACACCGCCCCCGTTTCGATCCGCGCTTTGTCGCCGATGCCCACCTGCCCGCCGATCACGGCGTAATCTTCGACCACAACTCCGCCGGAGAAGCCCGTCTGGGCGGCCACCACGACGTGCCGTCCGATGCGGCA
>DATJUM010000057.1:0-42892 GCA_035502355.1 Rhizomicrobium sp.
CGACGCCCACCTCCCCCTCGCCGATCATCGATGGTCTCATGGCTTTGGGTCTCTCCTGCGTTGTCTGGTTCGCTCTTGTGCGAATGCCGCCGGCCGGAACCGGGCTCGCACGCTTCGCCGGCGCATTCGCGCTTGGAAAGCGCCGGTCGCAGGGCGGGGCGTCGCCGCGCTCCGCGCCCAAATTCCGCGACGATCCGCTCGCCGACGCATTGCCGATATCTGCTGTTCTCAACGGCACCGCAAACCCGGACGGCATCAGCCCGCGCGGAGCTTCCGGCAAGGGGCGACTTTGATCCCCGGCATCGCCCAGGGCAGCGGCATGAAATTCCGATCCGTCAGCCTGATCCGGCATCCGGCCAACGATATCCGAAGCCCCGCATGACAGTCTCATCGATCCGGCCGCGTATGAACTCCAGATCTCCGGTAGACGTCGAACCGCAGATATTCTGTTCCAGATATTTCCGCCTGTATTGTTCGAAAGTCATGGCGTCGCCCTTCGTCGAAGGAAACGACCAGACGTAATCCTTTCCTCTGGCGATGAGATGGCTGCCGGCGGATGAAAGAAAGCCGGCCGGATCGCGCAAAATCTCTTCATAGGCCACGACGAGACACCTTTGGGCCACCGATTCCAGATCCCGGAAGGCAGCGTTCTTCACATTCCAGAGGTCGACCACATTAATGGGTTCGCACGCCGCCATGTTGTCGCGCCATGTCGGCGTCCAGTCCTGCCGAATGAACCGGGAGAACGTCTTCGGGACTTCGTCAACCAGGTTGTAGGGCCGACTGGCGAGCGAGTGAAGCCACGCAACCGGGTGCTTCGCGATACATACGAACAAGGTTTGCTTTGCGTGCGGCGCTGAGGCGACAAGATCGCGTGGCGGGATCCCGTGTTTCCATCCGAAATCGGAGTACATCGTCCGCTGACAGTCGAAATCGAGCAACGCGTTGCGGAGTCCGCCGGCCGGTTCTCCCGGCAGGTTCTTTGCCATCGGCCCGACATATTCGTGGATGCGGTTGTAGCTTTGAAGACAGTGCACCGCAAAGTTCCTGCGCAGGAGTTCCGTCACGAAATTCGTACCGGTATTCCTCTCGCCGTACACCTTTGCGTAAACGCAAAGCTGGTCGAACATGACCGTCAATGCTGCCGCTCCCTTAGGGGCTGATATCAGCGACCCGGAAAATTCACCCTTGCCATGTCGCGGCCCCCAATTGCAGGCCGTGGCAGACTCGCAGATTACTTCGGGATTCGGTCATCGGGCCAAAATTATTCCGCAGGCTGCGCGTGGGGCGCTGATGTGCGCGCGCGGAGCCTGGGAAGCATGGCGCGGGCCGGCGCGAGGAATGTTTCCAGCAGGAACCAGCGGAAGCCGCGGCGGGTCTGGCGCACCCGGTGGGGCAGGGCGAGCAGCGCTGGCACCAGTCCAAGAGTAATTCCTTTCGAGAAAGCGAGCCCGAACACGATTGCGGTGGAAAGCTGGATCCACATCATCGCGAACGGATCTCCGATCGTCACGTGCCGGGTCGCGAAATTGATTTCAAGCGCCATCATCATCGGCAGAAGCCCGAGGATCGCGGTGATGGTGGTGAGGAACACGGGGCGCAGGCGCTGCGCGCTGGAGCGGATCACGGCTTCGATTGGGTCCATGCCGGAGTCCAACAGCTTGTGATAGGTGTCGATCAGCACGATGTTATGATTGACCACAATGCCGGCAAGTGCGAGCAAACCGGTGCCGGTCATGATGATCGAAAACGCCTGTCCCATCACCACCATGCCGAGCAGCGAGCCGATCATGGCGAGAATGACGGCAACGAGGATGAGGCTCGCGTGATAGAAGCTGTTGAACATCGCGAGCAGCACCACCGCGATCAGGAAGAACGCCATGAAGGCAGCCTTGATCAAGAAGGCGCCGGATTCCTGTTGGTCTTCGTCCGAACCTTTGAAATTTACCCGCACATCGCGCGCCATTTTCTGTCCGGCGAGCCAGGTCTTGATCTTCGTGACCTCGGCATTGACGTTCACACCCGGCTTTACATTGGCGCGCACGTGATAGACGCGATGGGCGTTGATGCGCTCGATCGTGCTGACCTGCGGCGCGGGCACGACCTGAACAAAGGTGCTGATCGGCACCATGCCCAGAGAAGTTGGAACGCGCACGCCGTCGAGCGCATGGATGCCGCGCTCGGCGCTCGGATAGCGCACGCGGATATCGACGAGCCGAGTGGAATCCGCCGGCCGGTAGCGTCCGACGAAGATGCCGTCGGTGACCAGCTCGACGGCTGCGCCGATCTGTTGCGTGCTGACGCCGAAGCGCTGCGCCACGTCGCGCTTCACCTTGAGATCCCATTCGATGCCCGGCAGCGGCCGCGTGTCCTCGACGTCGCGCAATGTCGTCATGCCATCGAGATGGCGGCGGATCTGGCCGGTTGTCTGCAGCAGCTCCGTGTAATTGTCCGACGACACATCGATCATGATGTCCTTGCCGGTTGCGGGGCCGCTGTCGGGTTTGCGCACTTCGATCTTGAGGCCGGGAATATCGGCGGTGCGCTTGCGAATGTCCTCGAGAATGACGTCGCCGCGGCGCCGTTCGCCATAGGGTTTCAACTCCACCGTGATGCGGCCGATATTGTCCACCGGCGTGTTGAGGCTTGAGGGATTGCCGCCGGAATTCGCGTAGATGTAATCGACGCCTTCGACATTCTCGATGCGCCGCTCGACGCTCATCACCAATGCGCGTTTCTCATAGGCCGACAGATTGCCGCGCGCCGAAACCAGCACCGTCGCTTCGGTGGGATCGGTCTTCACGAAGAATTCGGTGCCGCTGTTGTTCAGGATGAACAGCACGAGCACCGCGGAGGTGGCAGCGAACGCCACCGCGATCATCTTGCCGGGATTGTGGGTGATCCAGTCGGCGATATGCGCATACCAGCCGGTGATACCGGGAATCTCCCGCCAGTCGCCATGTTCGGAGGCCTCGATCGCTTTTTCGTGCTGTTCGTCTCGCTCGGGCGCCTTGCCGAAGAAACCGCCGAGCACCGGCAGGAAGATCAGCGCCACGATCATCGAGCACGACAGCACGATGATCAGCGTCTTGGGAAAATAGCTCATATATTCGCCCGCGATTCCGGGCCAGAGCAGCATAGGCAGGAAAGCGCCGACCATCGTGGCGGTCGAACTCACCACCGGCCAGAACATCCGCGTGGCGGCTTCGGCGAAGGCCTGCTTCGGCGGATGGCCCTCCGTCATTTTTCTGTCGGCATATTCGACCACGATGATCGCGCCGTCGACCAGGATGCCGACTGACAACAGCATCGCGAACATGATCATGAAGTTGAGCGTGAATCCCGCCGCGCCGATGATCAGGAAACTCATCAGGAACGAGGTGGGAATGGCGACACCCACCAGCAGCCCGGATCTGAGGCCAAGCGCGGCCACGACGATGATCATCACCAGCAGGATCGCAAGGATGGTGGCATCGGAAAGCGAGCTCAGCTGGTCGCGTATATCCGTCGACTCGTCGCCGACGAAGGAGACATGCACCCCGGGTGGAAAATATTTCTGCGCCGCGGCCAGCATCTGCCGCACGGCAAGATTGTTCGCGATGACATTCGCGCCGACGCGCTTCGTCACGTCGATGGCAATGGCGCGCTTGCCGTTGATGGTGGTGAACGTCGTCGGGTCGTAGAAGGTTGGATGGACCTGCGCGACATCCTTGAGGGTCACGGTCGCATCCGAGGTCGCGCGGATGGGCAGGTTGAGCACGTCTTCGGCATTGTCGATGACGCCCGGCACCTTGACCGCGAAATTGCCGTGGCCGGTGTCGATTACGCCCGCCGCCACCAGCGTGTTGTTGTTGGTGATGGCGTCGAACATCTCCTGCTGGGTGATGCCGTAGGTTTCGAGCTTGGCGGGATCGACATCGATCTCGAGCATTTCATCGCGCGTGCCGGAAAGCTGCGCGTCAAGAACCGTGGGGATCGTCTTGAGCTGGTCGGAAAGATCGCGCGCCAGGTGATAAAGCGCGCGCTCGGGCACGTCGCCCGACAGCGCGACGGAGATCACCGGAAACAGGCTGGTGCTGATTTCCTCGACAGTCGGCTGCTGCACGTCCGGCGGCAATTCGGCGCGCGCCGTATCCACCTGTGCGCGCACATCGGCGAGCGCGCGATCCTTGTTGAAGGAGACGTCGAATTCCATGATGACCACCGCCGCACCTTCATAGGCGCGCGCCGTCATCTCCTTCAGGCCCTGGATCGAGCGGAGATAATTCTCCATCGGCTTGACGAGGAGCCGCTCGCTGTCTTCGGGGCTGATGCCAGGGTAATAGACTTCCACCACGATATACGGGATCGGGATGTCGGGATCGGATTCCTTCGGGATCTGGATGAAGGCGATCACGCCGGCGATGATGGTGACGATAAGCGCGGCGATGACGAGGCGCGTGTTCCTGACCGCCCAGGAGATGATTCCGGTCACGCGCCCGCTCCGGTGACGACGGCCTTCACCCGCGAACCTTCGCTCACGAATTCCTGGCCGACGGTGATGACCTCGGCATTGTCCGGTAATCCCGTGACCCACATGCCGTCGGGATTGTCGGAGACGATCTGAACTGGCTTGAAGCGGACGATGCCATTTTCAACCGTGCGCACGCCCACCACGCCGCCATCGCTCAAGACCAATATCCCCGGCGAAATCTTCGTCGCCACGACATTGCGCACGGGAATGCGGATATCCGCGCTCACCCCGTCTCGCAGCTTTCCATCCGGATTGGGGAGTTCCACTTCAAGCCGGAAGGTGCGCGTGGCCGTGTCGGCGCTATTGGCGACGAAGCGCACATGACCCTGCACGGTTTCGCCGGTCACCAGCGTGGCACTCGCCGGATCGCCCGCTTTGATGCTGCTTACGTCATGCTCAGACACCATGCCGATGGCGAGAAACGGCTCCGGCGCGATGAGGAGCGCACATTTGTCGCCATTATGCATGAGATCGCCGACATTCACGTATCGGTCGTCAATCAGGCCATCGAACGGCGCGCGGATCGCGGTATGCGCGAGATCAAGCTCGCTCGTCTGCTCGCTCGCGCGCGCCGTCTCGAGCGCTGTCGCCGATTCGGCGAGCAGCGTCCGCGCCAGATAGCCGTCTTTCTCCAGCGCGAGATTGGCCCTGTATTTCTGCTCCGTCTCGGCGACCTGCGCGCGCGCCTGATCTACCTTGGCGGCCCGGTCATTGACCTTGAGCTCGCACAGCACTTGGCCGGCCTTGACGAAATCGCCCTTCTCGAAATGCAGCGCCTGCACCACGCCGTCCACTTCGGCTTTGACGTCGACCGAATGAAGCGCTTCCGTCCGGCCGCGCACGGTGACCGATGCGTCCCGGTGCTCCGTCACGAGGCGCTGGACCTGGACGCTGGGCAGATCGGGCGTCCTGGGATTCGCTGTATCGGCATGCCGCGCGGCACCGCCCGCAACCACGCCGGAGCCGATCCATAACCCGACAAGGATCAGGATCGTGGTCGCGGCGCGATAGCGCGGCTTCATGCGCCGCCAGAAGCCCGGCTCGATCCGCTGCCATGCGCGGCCGATTGCGGCAACCAGGTTGGAAATCATGCCATCGCTCCTGTTCCGCGGCCTGCCTGGCGGACAGGAACATTGTGCCACCAGTTCCGCTGACGGAGAGTTACGGCACGCCCCTCCATTGAACTAGTGATATAGTTAGCTATAACACTGATGTCAATATCTCTCGTCCCCCAATGCCCGGCGGGGGCAGGGCCGTTGCATATGAATTCGTGCTCCTGCCCGAGGTTATTGGCACGCGAAGGCGCGCAATTTTCTTCCTGGCGGCTTGGCGCCTTGGCGGTTTCACTCTGCGGCTCCGCGCCTCCGCGTGCATATGCGATGGCCCTGCAAGCACGGGGGAGACGATGGAAATCTATCCGTTCGCCTTGATGCGCAGATGCCCTGAACGCTGCGCAGAGCGGAGGAAAATCGCCGCCGCGCCTCAAACGACCACTGCGCGCGGCCAGCCCGAAGGAAAAGGAAATTGTGCGAACGTCCATCTGTCGCGCCCCGAAACGCGGCCCTGCGAGTTCGACCTGTCAATCATATCAGTCCGGCATCGGCGACTTGCAATGCCGCGCCCTTGCTTGCGGGCGAACCAAGCCCGCAAACCAGGCCCTGCTACAACGCAGGACCTTAAACTAGTCCAAAAATCCGGCGCGTTTCAGAGCGCCTCTATACGATCGACTTCGACGCCCTTCATGCCCTGCCGCGTCGAGAAGCGGATGCGCTGTTCGGGCGCAAGAACGCTGAGTCCCGAGCGCCGCAGCGCGCTCGCATGGATATAAATGTCGGCGCCCCCATTTTCCGGCATGACAAATCCGAAGCCCTTTTGCTCGTTGAAGAATTTGACCTTGCCTTCGATCATCGGTCCGGATGGGCCGCCATGATCGCGTTCGCGATGCGAGGAAAAACGGTCGCCGCCATGAAAGCGGTCTCCGCCTCCGAATCGGTCTCCACCGCCGAACCGGTCGCCACCCCCGAAGCGGTCGCCGCCGCCGAAACGCCCGCCGCCGCCCCCGCCCGGACGCGGACCGCGCGGGCCACCGCCGCCGCCGCTATGCTGCTGCGGCTCGGCCGTGCTGGTATCGATGCTGTGGACGGCAACCACCTGCAGCCCGCGCGGGGAATCCTGAAGGTCACAGACGACCGTCGCGCCCGGAGGCGCGTTGGGCGATCCGATCTCCGCCAGCGCCGAAGCATGGCAGAACGCATCGCTGCCGTTTTCCAGCGTGATGAAGCCGTAACCCTTGGTGGCGTTGAACCATTTGATCGTGCCCTTGACGGACGCCATCGCCAGGGACCGCGAACCGCTGCTTTCGAAATGTGCCATGAGACTGCCGCTATGACTCTGCCGGACATCAAGGTACGCGCCGTGCACGACCGGCCACGGGTGCGGCGCCCAATGGCCCCATAATGCCCAAATTTTGCGCGCGACCGCAACGGGGAAGGCGCGCGAAACTTGCTCCACGCAGAGCGGCCGTCAGCGGCTCCAGGTCGTCGCGATGAAGTCCGGATCTTCCTGCCGGTTCCGCTCCGAACAGAGGAAATCGTAATAGCCGCAGCGGCCGCCGGGATAGGTCCGGCAGGTGCCGGGTCGCGCCGCATAGATGGTGCAGCGCCGCGCCTCGGTGTCGAAGAACCGGCAGACTTTGCCGAAGATTTCGTCCTTCTTGCGGCGCATGGCGTATTTCTCGCCGTCGCGCTCCACCGTGAACTTCCGGCGCGCGTCCTGGAAGCCAAGCCCGAAATGCTTCGCCAGCCGTTCGACGTCGCGCTTGGTCAGCGGGATGAGTTCGTAGGAGCAGCAATAGCCCGGGCACTTCGCGCAATTGAACATGCAAATCCTGTCCGGCCGGGTTCCACGACTGCGCTTACCATAACGCCCGGCCGCGCGATATGCGCGGCTGGATGCCAGTGCAGCAAAGCAGGTTGCGGTGTGTCGATGGCGGCACCGGGCCGATGTATCCTGACGTTCGTTCCTAAGGGGAGCCTTCTCATGATCGTGTCCCGAGGCAATCCGTTGCCCGGGCCCCCGTCGCAGGGCGGCGGGCCTTGTCGTGGTCGGATTGTCGGTCGCCTGCACTGTGTCCGGTGGGCAAGCGGCGGCGAAAATTCCTCCGGCCAGACGCAGAATATGTCTGTTCGGGTGGCGTCTGTGCGTCCACGGCTACGGATCCCGTGCTCAATGTCGGCGATCTGGAATCGCTGCTCGCCTCCGGTAAGGTCGAGGTGAGTACCACGGGTTCGGACGCTGTGCAGGCCGGGAGTATCAAAGTGTCGGCCAATCTGGCCTGGTCCAACATAAGCGCCCTTACGCTGGATGCGTATCGGTCGATCGCATTCGATGCGGCCGTCTTGGTGACAGGCCAGGGCGGTGTCACCCTGACGACCAATGACGGTGGTAGCGGGGGATCGCTTAGGCTCGGGAATGAGAGAAGCTTGACCTTCGCGAACCTCGCGAACGCGCTGACGATCAATGGCACCGCTTACATGCTGGTCGACGGCATCTCGGCGCTTGCAAGCGCGGTCGCGGCAAGCCCGGCCGGCTCCTATGCGCTCGCGAGCAATTACGACACCTCGGGATATGGTACATACTACACCCGTGTTATTTCGACCGGGGCACGGTCGAGGGCCAGTGTGGATCCAACCTGGATGGCTCGCATTTGCGGGCCATGACCGAATGTATTTGATTCAGATCGGCCCATATTCGCTACTTCAGCGTCTTTGCCGCGGTCTCGACGGGCTGGGCAACGGCGGCGACCGTGAATGCCACGCGCCCGATCAGCCGGCCGTCTTCGCTGTCGATGTCGACGCGCCAATCGCCGGGGCGCGGATCGGATTTGACCGAATAGCCGCGATAGCCATGTTCGCGGCCGCCCGAGATGGCGAACGATACGACGGATTGCGTGAGCCAACGTTTCGTGCCCGCGTCCCACACTTGCCAGCGATGGGTGATACGCGTTGTCATCTTGATGGGCGCGAAGACGGCGCTGTAAAGCACGAGCTTCTGCCCCGGCGCGACATGGATGACGGGTCGCGTCAACCCGAGCCGCGCGGTCCAGGGTTCGTTTTCCGCCTGCGCCACATAAACGGGGCCCGTGTGTTTGATCGCCTGGTAGACGCCGGCATCGGCGAGCGCCAGCGGCAGCGGCGGCAGGATGCCGGTGAAGTAGAAGGCGTTCATCGCGGCGGTAATCGCCAGGGCGCCGCCGATCAGCTTCCAGCGCGACTGGTAGTAGCGCCCCCGGCCCAGCAGCTTCAGGAGACCGAGGAAGAAGAAAAATACGACAATGGCGAGCGCGCCGCTGGCGATGAACATGAGCACGCCGATGTGCTTGGTGAACACCGGCACGACAAAGACTGCGTAGGAATAAAGCGCGAAAAAGAACAGCAGCGCCGCGAAAACGAGCCGCGCATGGTATTTCCGGAAGGCTTCATTGCCGACGAGGAACGCGCCCAAGAGCAGCAAAAACGGCCATGAGGCGGCGACCGCGGCGCTTCGCCAGTAGAAGACGAGGAATCCGCTCCACAATCCGCCCAGCGCGAATTGGGTGATGACGGGCAGCCAGGTGCGCAGGCGCGACGGCCGTTCGGGTTCGGGACTGCCTGCGCTGTTGTGCTTCCCGGTTTCGGGTTCAGCAGCCCTCGTCCGCAGATCGTGGCGGGCTGCGAGCCGCGCCGCATCGCGATCCTTCGCAGCCTGGAGCGCATGGGCAAACGCGATCGATAGCGCGGCGAGCGCGAGGTAAGCGACGAAGATGATATGTGGGCCGGGGTGATCGACGCGGCCGAACGTACAATTGTCGACGGCGAAGCCCAGCACCATGCCCGCCGCGGACAGGTGCCGCTCATAACGCCGGAACGGCGCGGTCCACCCCGGGGGCCGGGATTCCATATGCTGGATTGATACCATCCGCAGCCCTGTCTCGCCGGATGACCATGCGAAGTCTTCGTGGTGATTTCAGGGCAGCAGCCGGCCGGGCGCAGAATTATTTCTCTACCACTCTGCTTTTGCACCTGAGGATGATTCGCAGTACGTTCAATTGCCTCGTGGAAGGGAAATCATGCGCGAATTTCCCAAATCGGTTCGAACGGCATTCCTGCTCGTGCTCGTGGTCATGCTCGCGCCTTGCTGCGCGCTGGCGCAGACCGATCCCTGCCCGCGGCCGGCCCAGGGCAGCGTGATTGCCGATCCTCCCGATCTGTATAGCCGGAACGGTGTCCTGAAGGTGACATTCGATTATTACACGACGGTCGATCGATGGGGCCGCACCCTCTTTTGTTATGTCACGCCGCAGGGAGATGAGGCGCCGACGCTGCATCTCAACCCTGGCGATAGGCTCGATCTGACGCTGACAAACCTGGAACCGGCCAGTCCGCCGGTGGGCCTGGAGCAGATCGCCGGCAAATCCACCGCCTGCGGCGCGCTTTACATGACCGCGCCATCGGTGAACCTGCATTTTCACGGCATGAATGTCTCGCCGAGATGTCACAGCGACGAAGTCGTCCACACCCTCGTCAGTCCCGGCCAGAGTTTTCATTACAAGATAGACGTGCCGAAGGACGAACCGCCGAGCATGTACTGGTATCACGCCCATGTACATACCATCGCCAACTCTGCCGTAGAGGGCGGCGCCTCGGGCGCCATCGAGGTTGAGGGTATCGCCAATCTGCAGCACGCCGTGCAAGGCTTGCCGCAGCGTTTCCTCGTCCTTCGCGACCAGCCGCTGCAAAACCCCGACAAGACCCGGCATCACGTGCAGACGGTGCCATCCTGGGACGTGTCGGTGAATTTCGTCCCGGTTCCCTATCCGCGGTATCAGCCGGCCATCATCCGGATGCAGGCCGGCGCCCGGGCGTTCTGGCGCGTGGTCAATGCTTCGGCCGACACGATCATGGATCTCCAGCTGCTCTATGACAGGAAGGCGCAGCCCTTGCAGATCGTAGCCTTTGACGGTGTGCCGACTGGTTCGCAGGACGGCAGGCACCAGGGTACGATCGTCACGCAGAACGATGTACTTATTCCGCCCGCCGGGCGCGCCGAATTCATCATCACCGGACCTACGGCGAGCGTAAAGCAGGCGGTGCTGATAACAAAGCATATCGACACTGGACCGATCGGCGACAGCGACCCGCGCCGGCCCCTCGTCCGGATCCAGTTAACCGCTGATAAGCGGGCGATTCCAAAGCCGATCCTCGCAGTTGCGGGCCCCGTTTCTGGAGACCGCTTCTCCAATCTCGACGGTTCGATGGTCACTGCCCATCGCAAGCTCTATTTCTACGAAATCGCCACATCGAACAAACACACGCCGTGGGGTGGCGGCGCCTTCTACATCACGGTCGTCGGACAAACTCCGATAGCGTATTACGCGGGCGAGCCGCCGGCGATCACCACCAATGAGGGCGCGGTCGAAGATTGGAAAATCGAGAACCGGACCCATGAAGTGCATGAATTCCACATCCACCAAATCCACTTCCAGGTGATCGCGGTCAACGATGTGCCGATTCCGCCCGACAAGCGTCAATGGTACGACACCTACCAGGTGCCGTACCTTCCGGAAAACGGCTATACCGGCAAGGGGAAATGGCCGAGCATCACCGTGCGGATGGATTTTCGCGGTGCTGTGGTGGGCGAGTTCGTTTATCACTGTCACATTCTCGACCATGAGGATGGAGGCATGATGGCCAACATCCTTGTCCTCCCGAAGGGAGGGGGCGGCAATCATGCGCGCGCTCAGGACCGTCAACCGGCCAGGACGAGGCCAGTAAAGCTCGGTGCCAGGGTAATGTACCCGCCCGCATGAGGAAGCGGCAGGCGCGTAACGTTTCGTCCATGAGGTCGGCGCGATAGCTTCGTGTTCGTTTCCGGGCATCGACAACGGGTTTCCCGTCCACGCGAAAGGCGGCCTCTCGAAAACAGCTTTTGCGTCTGAGAATGATTCGCACTATGGTTCGTCTCCCCAAGGGAGGGCTTCATGCGCGAATTCCCCAGATCGATCCGGACGGCATTGCTGGTTCTGCTGGCGTTCATCCTCGCACCCTGTTGCGCGCTGGGGCAGACAGATCCCTGTCCGCGGCCGGCCCAGGGCAGCGTAGTCACCAATCCTCCCGATCTCTACAGCCAGAATGGCGTGCTGAAAGTGACCTTCGACTATTACACGACGGTCGATCAGTGGGGCCGCACACTTTTCTGCTATTCCACGCCGCAAGGCGCCGAAGGCCCGACGCTGCATCTCAATCCCGGGGATACGCTCGATCTGACGCTGACAAATCGGGAATCGGGCGATGAGCCGCCGACGGGCGAGCAGGTCAGCGCCAAAGCCAAGGCCTGCGGCGCCTTTTACATGACTCCGCAATCGGCGAATCTGCACTTTCACGGCATGAACGTCACGCCGAATTGCCACGGCGACGACGTCATCAATACGATCGTCAATCCTGGAGAGAGTTTCCACTACAAGTTCAAGATTCCGACGGACGAGCCACCCGGCATGTATTGGTATCACGCCCATGTTCACGGCATCTCCAGTCCCGCCGTGCAAGGAGGGGCATCGGGAGCGATCGAAGTCGAGGGCATTGCCAATTTCCAGCACGCCGTGCAGGGACTGCCGCAACGGTTCCTCGTTGTGCGCGATCAGCCGCTCCAAAATCCGCCGCAGAATGGAAACCTCCAACCGACGGCGCCATTCTGGGACGTTTCCCTCAACTACATCCCGATTCCCTATCCGACCTACCCGCCCAGTGTGATCCAGATGCAGGCTGGAGCGCAGGAATTCTGGCGCGTGGTGAATGCTTCCGCCGATACCAATCTGGATCTGCAGCTTTTGTACGACGGAAAACCGCAGCCTTTGCAGATCGTAGCATTTGATGGAGTACCGACCGGTTCGCAGGACGGCAAGCACCAGGGCACGATCATCACGCAGAAGGATGTCTATATTCCGCCGGCCGGCCGCGCCGAATTCATCATCACCGGGCCCACGGCCAGCGTGCAACACGCCGTGTTGATGACCAATCATATCGATACGGGTCCGGCCGGCGACATCGACACGCGCCGGCCGCTGGCGCAGATCCAGCTGACGACCGACCCACGGAAAATCCCGAAAGCCATTCTGCCGGTTGCCGGAGATATCCGCGGAGACCGGTTCGCGAATGTCGATGATTCAATGGTGACGGCACATCGTTGTGTCTATTTCAACGAAGTCACGGGATCGAACAAAAAAACGCCTGGCGGCGGCGGGGCATTTTACATCACGGTCTGCGGACAGCCCGAAGTCCCCTATTATCCCGACGAACCGCCCAGCATTACAACGACGCAGGGCGCGGTCGAGGATTGGACAATCTACAATCACACCAAGGAGGTGCATGAATTCCACATTCACCAGATCCATTTCCAGCTGATCGCGATCAACGGCGTTCCAATTCCGAAGAACAAGCGGCAATGGTACGACACCCACCAGGTGGGCTACTGGTCCGGGAAGGGCAAATATCCGAGCATTACCGCACGCATGGATTTCCGCGGCGACGTGACCGGAGAATTCGTCTACCATTGCCACATTCTCGATCACGAGGATGGGGGCATGATGGCGAACATCCTCGTGCTTCCGGCCGGCGGAAACGCCAAGCATGCCCGTGCGCAGGAGCACCAACCGGCGGGGGCCAAGCTGATAAAGGTCGGCGCCCGAAACACGCCGCCGCATGCATGACAAGGGTTTGGGCCTCCATTCTTGTCATCCTTCTCGTCGGTGCGGCGCCGGCGCCAGATGCATTGTCGGCGTTGCCGCCGATCCATGGCCAGTTCGATCTGACAACTCTCGACGGGCGGGATGTCAGCCTCGCGGACTACAAGGGCAAATGGCTGCTCATCTATTTCGGCTACACATTCTGCCCCGATGTCTGCCCGACCGTGCTGACGGAGATCGGCGGCGCGCTCAAAGAGCTTGGCCCGAAGGCTGCCCGCGTCCAGGTGCTGTTCATCACGGTGGATCCGGTGCGCGATTCGGCGCCGGTCATGAAGCGCTACCTCGCAGCCTTCGATCCGCGCATACAGGGCCTGCGCGGCGATCCGGACGCGATCGAAACGGCGGCGAAGAGCTTTCACGTCTACTATCACGCGCGCAGCGTCGGCGGCGGCGAATATGCCATCGACCACAGCTCGTATGTCTATGTGCTCGATCCCGAAGGGCAGTTCGTCGATCTCCTGGCGCCGGACGTGCCCGGGCACAAGATGGCGCAGGACATACGAAGATTGATCCATTGAAGCTTTCCGCCGCGTTTGCCGCTGCGCTCTTCGCCACCTCCGCTGCGGCCGCCACGCCCTGGCCGGCCCATTTTGCGAATGCGAATGACACGGCGCTCGTCAAGGAGGGCGAATCCATTTACATGCCCGTCTGTTCCTCGTGCCACGGCAAGCATCTCGAAGGCCAGGCGCTCTGGCAGGTTAATGACCAGTTCGCCGGCCGCCGTGCTCCGGCACATGACGCCACCGGCCACACCTGGCAGCATTCCGACGACGATCTGTTTTTCAAGACAAAATATGGACGCTTTCCGTATCAACCGGCGCACGCAACGTACTGGATGCCGGCCTTTGCCGGCCACCTCTCCGATCACGACATTGTCGCGGTCATCGCCTTCATCAAGGCGAACTGGCCGACCGGAATCCGCGCCTCGCAGGCCATGCTCAATCCCGGTCAGGCCGGAATGCCGAACGACGCGACGAAAGGCGACTGGACCTTGCCGCCCAATTGCACGGGCACCTTCGTCAGTTGGGGCGCGGCGGGAAAATGACCCGGCGAGCCCGACGGGCGGCCGAGGCGGCGGCGGTCCGGGCGAGGAGCACAAAATGGGTGGCGCGTTGATCAAGCTCCTGACGGCATTTTTGTTTGTTGTCGTGTCTGCGCAGGCGTTCGCCAGCACGGAGCCCCGTCCGCCACCGCACCGGTCAGCATAACCGATGCGCGTTTCTTTGTCTTACAAGCGGCGACTGCGTCTATTTCAACGGCCAGATATCCCAGTACTACGCCCAGTTCTACGAGCCCTACGAACACTACCCGACCGCCCGCTCCGCGCCAGCCCGCGACAGCGCATCACCCTGGCAAACCCGGGCCGGCACCCACCACACGACACGCAGGACGGGGGCGGCGGGACGATAGCAAGGCCGGCCGTTGCGGGGCTCGCGCAGGGGCGAAAGATAGGGTAGGCTATAATCGGGAGCGCTCTGGAATCCCTATGGCCATGATCATCCTTCTGATCGTCATCGCGGTGATCGTCGTCTATGCGATCATCAGTTATAACCGTCTGATTTCGCTGAGCCAGGCTTGGAAACAGGCCTTCGCCGACATCGACGTGCAGCTCCGGCAGCGGCATGATCTCATTCCGAATCTCGTTGAGACCGTGAAGGGCTATGCCGCCCATGAGCGCGGTGTGTTCGAGAACGTGACCGAGGCACGGGCAAATGCGATGCGGGCAACCACCGTCGCGGAGAAGGGGGAGGCGGAAAGCGTGCTCTCGGGCGCGCTCGGCCGTCTGTTCGCGGTTTCCGAGAACTATCCTCAGCTCAAGGCAAACGAGAATTTCCGGCAGCTGCAGGACGAGCTGACCGACATCGAGAACAAGATCGCGGCGGCACGGCGTTTCCTCAACAACGCCGTCGCCGAATACAATGCGGCCATTCAGCAGTTCCCGACCGTGATCTTTGCGCACGCAATGGGCTTCCAGCCGGCGGCGATGTTCGAGTTGTCGCCGACCGAAAAGGCGGAAGAAATGACGCCGCCGAAAGTGTCATTCGGCAGCTGATGGCTCAGTCTTCGCCGGTTGCACCGCTTGGCCTCACCACCTGGCGGCAGAACAACAACATCAAGTCGTTCCTGCTGCTTGCGGCTTTTCCGGTGCTGCTTCTGCTGCTTTTGGGCGCGATATTCTTCCTCTTCGGCCTCGTCACGGGTGCCGGACAGAATGCCTATGGCTACGGACCCCTGCAGCAATTCGGGATCGAGCCGGTGCTCGGCACCGGCAGCCCCCTCGATTTTGCCCTGTCGGCGATCGTCGCCTGGTGGCCCATCGTGGTCGGCGCCGCCGCGATCTGGGTGCTGATCGGCTATCTGTTCAACGATACGATCATCCATATGGCAACCGGCGCCCGGCCGGTCACGCGGCAGGAGCAGCCGGAGCTTTATAATCTGCTCGAGAATCTCTGCATCAGCCGCGGCCTCGCCATGCCCAGGCTCTACATCATCGACAGCGATGTGATGAACGCCTATGCGAGCGGCATCGACAACAAGAGTTATGCCATTACGGTGACGAGCGGACTGCTCGCGGCGCTCAACCGCGACGAAATCGAAGCCGTGCTGGCGCATGAGCTGACGCACATCATCGACCGCGACACGCGGCTCTTGATCATAACCATCGTCTTCGTGGGCATGATCTCGTTTCTTGCGCAGCTGCTATGGAGCAGCATCCGCTTCGCCGCCTTTACCCGCAGCCGCTCCCGGCGGGGTGGCGGTGCGATCATTCTCGTGCTGATCGCCGCGGTGGTGATGTTCATCGGCTATATGCTGGCGCTGATCTTGCGCTTTGCGCTGTCGCGCCGCCGCGAACTGCTCGCCGATGCGGGCTCGGTGGAGCTGACCAAGAATCCCGATGCGTTGATCGCGGCGCTGCTCAAGATCTCGAAGAACGCCGAACTGCCCCATGTACCGAGCGAAGTGCGGCAGATGTTCTTCGAGAACCCGCCCTCTTTTTTCGATCTGGGCGGATTGTTCGCGACCCATCCCTCCATCGAAAAGCGCGTACAGATCTTGCAACAGCTCGGCGGCCATCTGCCGGCTGCGGACGCTCCACCGCCGGATGACGCGCGCGCGCCCCCTGGGCATCATGGACCGTGGGGGTAGTCCTGCGGTTCCTGGCCCATTCGATATTCGGTGACGCCGGCTAATCCGCACCGGCGGGACCGGATGAGCCGGTGGCTCTTCGCGCCATCCAGATCACTGCAATCACAGCCACTGTGATGCAGCCTGATATCCAGAACAGTTCGAGGCTCGAGAGCAAATAAGCCTGCTCCACCAATTCGCGCCCCAGAAGTCCATAGGCTTGAAGATCGCTCAGTCCCAGATGATGCAATCGTTCGAGCGCGTTTTGAAGCTCCGGATTGTAGGACGTCGGCGTGTCTACGAGCCGGCTCTGATGGAGGGCTTCGCGGCGATCCCAGAACGTCGTGATGAGGGAAGCCGCAAACGCACCCCCGCTGATGCGGGCAAAATTTGATATTCCCGAAGCCGAGGGAATGCGCTCCGGCGGGACGCCGCTCAGCGAAATGGTTGCCAGCGAGACGAAGAATGTCCCAACGCCGATGCCCTGCACCAGCAGCGGGAGCGTATAGTCCCAGAAGCCGGCGGTGTCGGTATATCCGGCGCGCATGAAATAAGAGGCCGCGAAGGCGACAAATGACGCAGTCGCGATCCAGCGCGCATCGATTCGGTGCAGCAGCCTCGCGGTCAACGGCGTCACGATCACGGCCACGACGCCGCTTGGCGCGGCGACAAGCCCGGCCCAGGTTGCCGTGTAGCCAAGATTTGTCTGCATCCAGAGCGGCTGCAGCAGGGTATTGCCGAAGAAGACGGCATAGCCCAAACAGAGCGCGAGGTTGCCGAATGCGAAATTGCGCTCTCGGAACAGCGATAGATCAACAATCGGCCGCTTCTCGGTCGTCTCCCAGATCACCCAGGCGACGAACGTAACCGCGGAAACCAGGGCCTCGGTACAGATCAGCGGCGAGGAAAACCAGTCCGCGTCCTTTCCGGAATCCAGCATGATTTGAAGCGCGCCGACCCAGATCGCAAGCATTGCGAGCCCCAGGCCGTCGATGGGAAGCTTTTGTGTCGGAGTCTCGCGCTTCCTGAGATTTTGCCAGCAGATAATCGCTGTGAGCAGTCCGACCGGAACGTTGATGAGGAAAATCCAGCCCCAATGATAATTATCGGAGATATATCCGCCGAGAACCGGCCCCACGATGGGCGCAACAAACGTAGTAATGGACCAGATGCCAAGCGCGGTCGCCCGTCTCTCGGCGGGGAAGATCGAAATAAGCAGTGCCTGGGAGCCGGGGATCATCGGCCCGGAGACTGCGCCCTGCAGAACGCGAAAAACAATGAGCGAGCTGAGGCTCCACGCAGTGCCGCAAAGGAACGAGGCGATCGTGAACAGGACCACGGAACCTATGAAGGTGCGAACGACCCCAAAACGCCCCATCAGCCAACCGGTCAGCGGAACCGAGATGCCGTTGGAAACGGCAAAAGATGTAATGACCCAGGTGCCCTGGTCGGTGCTGGCGCCGAGATAACCGGAGATCGTCGGAAGCGATACGTTTGCGATGGTCGTATCAAGCACCTGCATGAAGGTGCCAAGCGCGAGCGCGAGCGCCGTAATTCGCAGCTGGGCGCCGCGCAGGCAATCCTGTTTGGCGCCTTGGGCGCTCACCTTCAGGCTCCGTTATCTGCCAGGATGTGTTGGACCAGCGCGTCAACGCCTTCCGAACCGTCGCCCTTTGTGTCCGCGCGCCAATTCCAGTCGGCGGCTCGCGATGTAACAACCTGGCCGGAGGTGTTGCCGACATCGACGCTGGCATAGACGGAAAGTCCGATGCGCAACGGGTGATCCCGCAACTCGTTCGGATCCAGCGCAATGCGCACGGGAACGCGCTGAACGATCTTGATCCAGTTCCCGGAGGCGTTTTGCGGCGGCAGCAGCGCGAAGGCGTTGCCGCTGCCGGCGCCCAATCCCAGCACCTTGCCGTGGAACTTCATCCCGCCGCCATAGATGTCGGTCGTGATCGTGACTGGCTGGTCGACGCGCATTCGGGCGAGTTGCGCTTCCTTGAAATTTGCATCGACCCAGACTGCCCGAAGCGGCACCACAGCCATGAGCGGTGTGCCAGGCGCCACCTGCTGGCCAAGTTGGACGGTGCGTTGCGCAACCTCGCCATCAACCGGTGCGTAGAGGTTCATATGCGCAAACGTGATCGCCGCCTGGCGAACTTTCGCAATGGCCGCGAGAACATCCGGATTGTTGGAGACTTTCGTTCCCTGCACCGCGGCCTGCGCCTCCGCGAGGGCGCTTTCGGCGGCGGTCACGGAAGCTTCCGCGCTTGTTACGGCATCGCGCGCGTGGCTGAGTTCCTCAGTGGACACGGCATTCCCTGCGGAAGCCCGGCGGCGATAATCGGATTGTGCAAGGGCAAGCCCCGTGCGCGCCTCGCTCAATTGGGCGCGTGTCTGATCGACCTTGGCAAACTCCGTGCGCACATTGCGCACCGTGCGCCCGAGATCGGCTTCAGCCGCGTCCAAAGCGACTCTCGCAGCAATCGGATCGAATTCGACGAGCAGCTGGCCCCGGCGCACGGTCTGCGTATTGTCGGCGTGGAGTGCCAGCACCGTGCCGTTTTCCCGGCTGGTAATCGCCACGATGTCTCCGCCGACATAGGCATCGTCGGTGGTTTCGAAATGACTCGCATACAAGAACCAATAAAACCCGTAGCCCACAAGACCGATGACGACCACGATGGCCAGAATCGAAAGCAGGAGCCTGCGGCGGCCATTGCCGTCCGCATGTTCAGTGCTGCTCATGAGAAGCGTCCTGTAATGAAAGGCGGGCGTCGGCGGTAGCTGTCTTTCCCGACACAAAACCGCCTCCCAAGGCCATCAGCAGTGCGACGCGCGCCGAGGCGGTATCGGCCGATAGAGCGGCATCATCGTGCCGTGCCTGGATAAGCACCGCTTCGGAGTCAAGCACGGTTTGCTGGGGGTAGAGTCCACTACGATAGCGGCGGGCTGAAAGATCGAAGCTCGCGCGTGACGCAGCAAGCGCATCGCGCTGGTCCGCAGCTTCCTGTTCGAGGGACCGCAGATTGGTTATCGCATCGGCCGTTTCCTTCACGGCGCCAATGACCAGCGAATTGTAATTCGCAATCGTTTCGTCGAGCGCAGCGGTCGCGCCCGCATATTGGGCATGAAGCTCGCCGGCATCGAAAATGGGAAGGTTGATGGCGGGGCCGGTGCCGTATTGGAATGAAGACGCGTTGAGAAGCGGTGCGAGACCGATGGCGGACCAGCCGGCGAGGCCCAGCAGATCGACGTCCGGATAAAAGGCCTTGCGCGCAACCTCGCGACCTTCCGTCGCCGCTTCGATGCGGGCTTTGGCGGCCGCGATGTCGGCGCGCCGCGCCAGAAGATCTGCAGGCAGAGTACCGGGCAATGAAAGTGCTGCATAGTTCAGCTCCGGCGGCGCCATGTTGTAAGCAGCGGCGCCGCGGCCGGTCAGCGCCGCAACTGCATGCACGGCGCGTTCCTCATCGGCTTTCGCACGCACAAGATCTTCACGGCTGAGCGCCAGAAGCGCTTCGGCCTGTTTCTGTGCGGCAGGCGTGTCGAGACCTGCACGCACGCGTCCATTCGTGAGCGACGCGATGCCTTCGCGTTCCGTAACGGCGTCTTGCGCCACTTTGGTTAGTGCCTGGGCACGCGCAACAGCGATATAGGCCTCGGTCACGCTTCCGGCGAGCAGGAGACGCGCTGCAGTCTCGTCGAGTGCGGCGGCGCCAACGCCGGCACGCGCGCGGTCGATCTCCGATTGCTGCTTGCCGAAAAGATCGAGCGACCAGCTGAGATTGGCCTGGACATCCCCGATCCATCGCATCGTTCCCGCATAGGGTGGGGGATAGATGTAAGTTTCGCTGAAATGCTCGCGGGTCTCATCAGCTTCAAAATTGAGTTGCGGATAGGTCAAGGCACGGGTTGCCGAAAGCTCGGACTGCGCCTCGCGAACCCGCGCCAGCGCAGCCGACAGAGACGGATTTCGGGCCAGCGCGCGCTCCACAAATGTGTCGAGCTGGGAGTCGTCAAAGGCTTGCCACCATTTGTCCTCGATATTCGGAGCAGGTGATTTTCCAAGACCCAGCGATTCCGGATCGAGGGGCTTTTCGCGTGGCGTCGTCGACGGCGCCGACACGCAGCTGGCAAGCGCCAGCGAGACGAGGAACGCAGCGCTGGAGAGTTTCATGGCGTCTTCCTTTTTTGTGCATTACCGGGCGCGGGCTCCGCTTCAATGCGTTCGGCGAGCCGGGCCAGGAGCGCGACGAGCTGGGTGAATTCCTGCGCGGAAAAATCCTCGAGCACGTCGTTCCAGAAATTCACGATGCGTGGAATCATGGCTTTTGCGATCGCCTTGCCGGCGGGCGTGATCTCGAGATTGACGACGCGGCGGTCTTTGGTGCTGCGGCGACGCCGGATCAGGTCACGACGTTCCATCTGGTCGATGAGCCGTGTTGTCGCTCCGGCGTCATGTTCCATCATGCGGGCGAGCTCGGCGCACCTCGTAGCTATGCCGTCACGCACGGCCATGAGCACTACCCATTGGGAAAAGGTAAGATCCGCTTCGTCGAACAGAGCTTCGGCCCGCGGCATGACGAGATTGTGAAGCCGCCGGATCAGATAGCCGAGCGATTCGCCGGCCCTGAACCCGCTCACATTGTAATGCGCCCGCCTCATTGACTGCCCAATTACTTGCCGATGCAACATTTGCCTCAGCAATTAATTTGTCAAGCCGGAGTGACCACCCCGGGGGAATCGCGAGGGGATAAGTCGTGGTATGGCTGAAATCGGAAGCGCAAGCCGGAAAGTCGCGGCCATCCGATGCGGCGCAGCCGCCAGCCCGGAACGACACGCCCAGGTTTCATTCCTTGCGGGATTCAGTCTGAGGGCGATTTTCGCGTTCCCGGCTATTTGTTATTCGATCCCGGGGGATCGAACACCTTACGCCGTCGTTATTTTGGTGACACGGAGACTCCGCGATACTGCCGAATGCCCGTCGTTCTTGTCGTCGAGGATGAATTTCTCATTCGCATGAACACCGTAAACATGGTGGAGGAGGCGGGTTATGACACGCTTGAGGCCGGCAATGCCGACCAGGCCATGGAAATCCTCGAACGCCATCCCGAGGTCGCTATTCTCTTCACCGACATAAACATGCCGGGATCGATCAACGGGCTCCAACTCGCCGAAGCCGAAACCGAACACTGGCCTCACGTCCGCGTTGTATTGACGTCGGGACGGTACCTTCTGCGCGACGAAGGTCTGCCCGATGATGGACGTTTCATCCTGAAACCGTTCGACGGCGCCGAAGTGGCAAAAGTGCTCCATAGCCTCGCCGCCTGATATCGGCTGCAGGGCCCGGCGGATTGCCGGATTTCGAGCTGCACGCGCGCCCGGACAGGGCCGCGCCACACGAAAGGGCGATCAGGCCGCCGGCGCGCGCGATACCGACACCGGTCAGCGTACATCGGCGACTTTACGCGCCAGTCAGTCGCCGCGGTTGGTCTATCTCCCCAACAAGTGGCGGGCGTGGCCACTTCAGTGCATGTGATTCATACGCTCGGAGAACGTTCATCTGTCAGGTGACGCAAAATGCACCATGTGCTGCACCGCGCTCCCATTGTGCGGTGCAACATCGCTTTGCTCTAATGGGAAACTTCTGCGTCAGGCAGCCGTTTGCGTAAGGCAACTTTTGGGCGCCGACGATGGATAAGATAACTCGTCTGGGTGAAGCGCGGCGCGCCTATGTGCTGGGGACTATCAAGGCCAGGTCGGTGCAGGCAGACCGTGAGCTTTGCGTCCGACACTATCGGCTGCGCGCAGAGGAACTGCGGGACATTGCCGAGGAAGTCCTGCTGAAGGAGACGAACCGCACGCTTCTGAGCCTGGCCGAGAGCTATCAGCAGATGGCGGAGATGATGGAGAAGGGCTTCGCCGGCAGTTAGCGACTGGCCGGTTTCAGCCCGCCTCGGCTCATCTTGCACAATGCTGTCGGACCGGGCCTGGGCCCGATCAGAGTCGAATCTGACACAAAAAATTTGTAGAAGGGAAGCGCGTCTGGAGCGCGGAGATCGGGATGATCGCGTTCGACGGGCCGGCCGTTCTCCCCGATTTTCTGCCGGGGGCGGATTTCTCTGCGCTGCGGCAGGATGTTCTGAACCTGTCCGGCGCGGAGCGCAGCTATGTTCCGCTGCACAAGAAGGGCGGGACGATTGCGTACAGTACCATCCGCAGGCTCGCGCCCGGGCTCGCGGAATTCTATCATTCACGTGCCCATCGTCAGGCTGTTTCGGAAATCGCGGGTGTCGTATTGGAGCCGACGCCCCCATCCGACGAAAGCTCGTTGTCGATACTCATTTATGAGCGTCCGGGCGACCACATCGGCTGGCATTATGATCACAATTTCTATCGCGGCCGTCACTTCACGATCCTGCTTGCGATCGAGAACCGCGGGCACGGCACGGATGGCCTCTCGGCTTCCCGCCTGCTTGTGAAGGATGGCGATGCGGAGCGGGTGATTTCCACCGCTGCCAATACGTTGGTCGTTTTCGAGGGCGCGCGGGTCCTGCACAAGGTGACGCCTATCGAAGACGGCGAACGTCGTGTCGTCCTGAGCATGACCTACTGCACGGACCCGCGGAATTCCGCGGTTCGCGAAATCGCGCGGCGGGTCAAGGACACCGCGTATTTCGGGCCGCGCGTGCTTTGGAGTTGACGCAGATTGGTCAGCAATTTCCGCTGGCGCGCGCGCGAAGCACCTCGCGAACGGCTGTGATGAGCGTCGCGAGGTCATCGGGCGCGATGGTCAGGGCCGGCGTCAAATAGACAATATTTCGGAGGGGGCGAATCCAGACACCTGCCGCGATGAAGCGGCGCTTCAGTGCCTCGATATCCCCAATATCGTCGAGTTCGACGACGCCTATCGCACCGAGCACGCGGACATCGCTCACGCCCGCATACTCGCTGCAGGGCGTGAGCCCTTCCTCCATTGCCGTGCCGATTGCCTTCGCCTGGGCGAGGCGTGGTTCACGTTCGAACAGATCGAGTGACGCATTGGCGGCCGCCGCCGCGAGCGCATTGCCCATGAATGTAGGGCCATGCATCAGCGCCTTGTGCGGATCGTCGGAGAGAAACGCTTCGTAAACCTTCCCCGAAGCGACCGTCGCTGCGATGGGAAGCGTGCCGCCTGAGAGCGCTTTGCCGAGCAGGACGATGTCGGGCATGACGCCGGCTGCATCGAGCGCGAACATGGAGCCGGTGCGTCCGAACCCGGTAAAGATCTCATCGAAAATCAGGAGAAGTCCGTATTGGTCGGCGAGGCTTCGGAGGACGCGCAGCGCGTTCGCGTCGTGAAAGAGCATGCCGCCCGCTCCCTGCACAAGAGGCTCGACAATGATGCCCGCAAGCTCGTCCGCGCGGCGATGAAGTATCTCGTCGAGCGCGTGTTCGAGGTGCTCATCAACTGGCAGGTCCGCGATCACATTATCCGGCAGGAGACCCGCGAAGAGTGCATGCATGCCCTCTTCAGGGTCGCTCACCGCCATCGTGGCGATCGTGTCCCCATGATAGCCGCCACGGAAAGCGAGAAATTTCGTTCGTTTGCGGATGCCCCGGTTGAGCCAATACTGCGTCGCCATTTTCATCGCAACTTCGACGGCGACCGAACCGGAATCGGAAAAGAACACATGGGCAAGTGAGGCGGGCAGCAGCGCACAGAGCCTCGCAGCCAATGTAAGCGCCTGTTCGTGGACGAGGCCGCCGAGCATCACATGGGGCAGCGTCGCCAGCTGACGCTCGACTGCTGTTCTTATGTGCGGATGATTGTAACCGTGGCACGCCGTCCACCACGAGGCGATGCCGTCGATCAACTCGCGGCCATCGGCCAGCGTAATGCGCGAGCCTTCCGTCCGCACCGCCGGAAGCGGAAGCGCCGCTGTCTTCATCTGCGTATAGGGCAACCAGATATGGGGATAGCCCCGCCGAAACCAATCCGGCAATTCAGGGGACATGATGGTCAGAGCGGCATCGGCGAAAGACCGAGCCGGTCGAACAGGTTTCGGTCGCTGACTGTGTCGGGATTGTCGGCTGTCAGAAGTTTTTCACCGAGGAAGATGGAATTTGCACCGGCAAGAAAGCAAAGCGCCTGGGTTTCATCGCTCATGGATTTGCGGCCTGCCGAAAGGCGCACCATGGATTGCGGCATAAGTATGCGAGCGACTGCGATGGTGCGCACAAATGCGATCGGATCCAGCGCGGCGCTGTCGGCGAGTTTGGTACCCTGGATCGGCACCAGCAGGTTAATCGGCACGCTCTCGGGATGCGCAGGCAATGTTGCAAGCGCGTGCAGCAGCCCGACACGGTCTTCTTCGGTTTCTCCCATTCCGATAATGCCTCCGCAACAGACCCCGATGCCGGCTTCGCGCACATGGGCAAGCGTGTCGAGGCGGTCTTGGTAGTTATGCGTAGTGACGACAGAGTCGTAATATTCCGGTGATGTGTCGAGGTTGTGATTATAAAAATCGAGACCGGCTCCTTTCAGTTGCCGGGCCTGTTCCCCGGTCAACAGGCCGAGTGTCATGCAGGTTTCAAGGCCGAGCGATTTCACGCCCCGGACCATGTCGCAGACGGCTTCCATGTTGCGGTCCCTGGGTCCGCGCCAGGCCGCGCCCATGCAGAATCGTGTCGCACCATCCGCCCTGGCCCTCCATGCATCCGCGATCACCGCGTCGACATCCATCAACCGGTTCGCTTTCAGGCCGGTTTCGTGGAAAGCACTTTGCGAGCAATAGCCGCAATCTTCCGGACATCCCCCGGTCTTGATTGAGAGCAGTGTCGAGATCTGCACCTCGCCGGAATTGAAATTTGCGCGATGAACGCTCTGGGCACGGAAGATCAGTTCGGGGAAAGGCAACGCGAAGAGGGCGCGGATTTCTTCCCTGGTCCAATCGTGACGCGGAGAGCGTGGGGAAACATCGTCAAGCGTCGCGGCGTTCATCTGCGAACCTGCCATTGTGGGACCGACCGATGGAGCCTTATATCCGCGGTTCGCGCACAAGCAACCCGCAATGCCAAGGATGGATATGCCGTCTCTCGACGATTTCGCGAACGCCAGGCTTGCCGAGCTTGCGGCGCGGAATCTCAGGCGCGAACTGGTCGACACGGTACGAGAGGATGGAATCTGGGTCCGGCGCGGCGGGCGGCGCTATCTCTCGTTCTCGTGCAATGACTATCTCGGGCTGACACACCATCCAAAGGTTAAAGCGGCGGCCACGGCCGCAATCGAACGCTACGGAACGGGGGCCGGCGCCTCACGGCTGGTCACCGGCAATCATCCTCTCCTTGCCGAACTGGAAGACCGTCTCGCGCGGCTCAAGGGAACGGAAGCGGCTTGCGTGTTCGGTTCGGGCTTTCTCGCCAATAGCGGCATCGTTCCCGCACTGATCGGGCCCGGCGATCTCCTCCTGCTCGATGCGCTTTCGCATTCCTGCCTGTTCGTGGGTGCGCAGCTGTCGCGGGCGCAAGTTGAAATCTTCCGTCACAACGACACGGCCCATCTCGGCGAATTGCTTTCGTTACATCGCCCGCGCTGCCGCAACGCGCTTGTCCTGACCGACGGCGTGTTCTCGATGGACGGCGATCTTGCCCCGCTCGGCGAAATCAGCCGTCTTGCGCGCGCCTATGATGCCTGGCTGATGACCGACGACGCGCATGGATTGGGAGTGCTCGGCGACGGTCGCGGCTCATCGTGGGCAAACGGAGCAAAAGTGGCAATCGATTTGCAGATGGGGACGCTCTCCAAGGCGCTGGGTTCCTATGGCGGCTATCTCTGCGCATCGCAATCGGCCATCGAACTGATCCGGACGCGCGCCAGAACCCTGATCTATTCAACAGCCTTGCCGCCGGCGAGTGTTGCAGCGGGGCTGGCGGCGCTCGACATCATCCGGGATGATCCGGAGCTTTGTCGTCGGCCGCTTGAAAAGGCGCGAGCTTTCGCGCGGGCTGCAAATCTGCCGCGGGCGGAGGGTCCGATCGTTCCATTGCTGCTGGGCGATGTCCAGCGCGCGCTCGAAGCGCAGGCGCTGCTCGAGCGCGACGGGTTTCTGGTCGTTGCGATCCGGCCGCCAACGGTGCCCACGGGAACGGCGCGGCTGCGCTTTGCTTTCAGCGCGGCCCATCCGGATCATGAGATCGAAAGACTGGCGCAGATCGTCCGCACGCATGTTGTTGGGCTCGCCACTTGAGCGCGATCTTTGTCACCGCGACAGGAACGGATATCGGCAAGACGTATGTAACAGCCGGACTGATCCGCACATTGCGGGCGCAAGGCCGCCCCGTATCGGCACTCAAGCCCGTGGTGAGCGGCTTCGAAATGGCGGCCGTTGAAAAGAGCGATCCGGGTCTTTTGCTTCAGGCAATGGGTCGGGCAGTGACATCGCCATCCGTCGCTGCTCTGTCGCCATGGCGCTTTCACGCGCCGCTTTCTCCCGACATGGCAGCAGCGCGCGAAGGACGAACGATCGATTTCGCCGAACTCATCACTTTCTGTCGCGATGCGATTGACTCTGCACGGGGCACGCTCTTCATCGAGGGCGTAGGCGGCGTGATGGTTCCGCTCGATTCGACGCACACCGTGTGCGACTGGATTGCCGCGCTCGGGATTCCGGCAATCCTTGTCGCCGGAACCTATCTCGGCACCATCAGCCACACGCTGACCGCGCTGGACGCGCTCCTGTCCCGCCATGTTGCGGTGTGCGCGCTCGTCCTCAATGAAAGCGACAACGCATCCGTGCCTGTCGCGGAAACCATCGGCACGCTTGTCCGCTTCGTTCACCCGATTCCGGTCACCGCGACCCCGCGCGCGGGAAACCCCGCATTATCGGACGAAACTTTCCGCCGATTGCACGAACATCTGGAATAGTGAAATGCGCGCTAACTACTTCACCCTGACCTGTTCGCCGGTCTTCGCATCCGTGATCGGCAGCGGCTGCACCGGCGGGGCCTGTTCCCAGCCGCCGCCCAGCGCCTTGAAAACCGTCACCTGGTTGGAGGCAAGAGCCTGGTCGGAGGCGGCCAGCGCGGCGCTCGCGTCGACGAAATCGGTTTCGGCGGTGAGCAGATCGAGATAACTCGCGCTGCCGAGCTGATAGCGGCTCTTTGCGAGGTTGAGGGCAATCTGGCTCTGATCGCGCGCGGTGACAAGCGAGCCGTTGCGGCTCAGCTCGTTGGCATAGGCCGTCAGCGCCGTCTCGGTGTCCTGAAGCGCTTGCAGAACGGTGCCGCGGAAATTCGCATAGGAAGCCGAGGCGGCGCCCTTGGCTTCGCGGATTTGCGCTTCGGCAACGAGAATGTTGGGAAATGTCCAGCTCAGAAGCGGGCCGACCGCATAGCTGACATCCGCCGGCGAGACGAGCCCGCCGACGGTGTTCGAAAAACTCTGTCCCGAGGCGCCGATGGAGATGGTCGGATAGAGACCGGCCGTGGCAACGCCGATTTGCGCCACGTTCGCGGCCAACTCGCGTTCGGCTTCGCGCACATCGGGCCTTCGCCGGAACAGGCTGTTTATATTGCCGACGGGGAGGACGGATTTGAGCTTCGGGGGTACCTTGCAGGTTTCCGCATCCTTCGAGATTTCTTCAGGCGGTCGGCCGGTGAGCACGGCGAGCTCGAACAGGGCGGTCCGCCATTCGCCCTCATAGATCGGCAGCATGGCGCGGGTCTGCGCCACGAGTTCCGCCGCGCGCGCCTTGTCGAAATTCGATGCCGAGCCGTCGCGGACTTCCTTCACGGTCACATTATAGGACTGCGTGACGATATCGAGCGAGTGGCGCGCCACGTCCAGTTCTTCTTCGTAGGCGCAGGCATCGACATAGGCGCGGGTGGTCTCGCCCGCAACGCTGATGCGAACCACGTCCTCGGCCGCCTGTTGCGCTTCCAGACTGGCATGGGCCGATTCGACGGCGCGCCGAACGTGCCCCCAAAGATCCACCTCGTAGGAGACGTCAAGGCCCATTGTATAGAACATGCTTGGCGTCGGAGCACCGGATTTTCCTTCCACGGAATTGATGATCTGCTGATACGACGACACGCCATATTGCGCGCCGGCGGTCAGCTCGGTCGAAGGAAACTGGCCCGCGCGCGCGAGGTCGAGCGCGCCGCGTGCCTCGGCGAGATTCGCGGCGGCGGCCAGCAGATCCGTGTTGTGGGTCAACGCCTCCTGCACCAGCTGGTCGATGGCGGGCACATCGTATAGTTCCCACCATTTCGATGGCGGTTCGTTTGGAGAAGCAATCGTCGCGGTGTTCGATACAAAGTTCTGCGACGGCGGCGCGGGTGGCTTGGGTGGGGCGTAGTCGGGGCCAACATTGCAAGCGGCAAGCACAAATGCGGTGGCTGCCAAAGCTGGCTCGCGGAGCCGCGACACGGAGATGTGTTGCGCTCCGCGCCTCCGCGTCTCCGCGTGCGAATTCTTCCGTCTATTCATGAACGGAGGAGCCCGAACTCTCTGCCCTGGCGGCGCGGGAAATCTTCGGTGGCTGGGGGATGCGGTCGCTGAGCCAGCGTGTGAGCACGTAGAAGTCGGGGGTAAAGATCAGGCCGAAGGCCGTCACGCCGATCATCCCGAAGAACACCGCTACGCCAAGCGCCTGCCGCAATTCGGCGCCTGCGCCGGTCGCGAAGGCGAGCGGAACAACGCCGAAGATGAAAGCGAAGGAGGTCATCAGGATCGGGCGGAGCCGGGTGCGCGCGGCCTCGACGGTTGCTTGGTAGCGGTCATGACCGTGTTCGATCTCGCCCTGCCGCGCGAATTCCACGATGAGAATGGCGTTCTTGGCCGCAAGTCCGATGAGCACGATAAAGCCGATCTGGGTGAGAATGTTGTTGTCCATGCCCATGAGGTTTACGCCGGTGATCGCGGCAAGCAGGCACATCGGCACGATCAGGATCACCGCAAGCGGCATGGTCACGCTCTCATAGAGCGCGGCAAGAAGCAGGAAGACGAGGGTAACGGCCAATCCGAAGACGAGCCCGGCCGTGTTGCCGGCCGCCTGCTGCTGGTAGGCGAGTTCCGTCCATTCGTAAGCATAGCCCGCCGGCAGCACGCGCTGGGCGATGCGTTCCATCGCTGCCATGGTCTGCCCTGTCGAGTATCCCGGCGGGGTGTCCGCCTGGATCTCGGCGGAGGGATAGAGCTGATAGCGCAGGACGCGATAGGGGCCGGTGGTGTGCTTGAGGGTGACGACGGAGCCGAGCGGCGTCATCGCACCGCTGTTCGAGCGCGTCTGCAGTCGCAGAATGGCCGATTCGTTCTGGCGAAACGGCGCGTCCGCCTGCGCGTAAACCTCATAGGTGTGATTGAGATAGTTGAAGTCGTTGATATAGGTTGAGCCGAGAAAGGTCTGCAGCGTGTCGAAGACTTCGGAGTCCGGCACGCCCAGATACTCGGCCTTGGTGCGGTCGATATCGGCGAAGATGCGCGGCGTATCCGTATTGAATGTTGTATAGGCGCCCGAAATATCCGGATCCTTGTTGAACTCCGCGGCGAGATTCTCCGTGATCTCCTGGATCTCGTGATAATCGGCTTTGCCTGTGCGGTTTTCGATGATCATCTTCACGCCGCCTTGCGTGCCGATGCCGCGCACGGGGGGAGGTGGAAGAATGCGGATGATCGCGCCCTGGATCGCGGAAAGCGATTTGTGCAGATTCGCGATGGTCTTACGCAGCGTGATGCCCTGCTTCCCGCGATTTTCGAAGGAGTCTTCAATCAGATAGGCCTGGCCCGACGCGGAATTCGTCGTCTGCGTGGTGGCGTCCACACCGGCATAGGAGGATGCGCCGATGACACCCGGCGTTTTCAGCACGACGGGAATCGTCTTGCGGATCAGCGCGTCGGTGCGTGCCAGAGAGGCGCCGTTTGGCAGGTTCGCCGCCATCAGGACGTAGCCCTGGTCCTGCGCGGGAATGAAACCGACGGGTGTGGATTCGATGCGCCAGGCGGTCAGCAGAATGATGCCGAGATAGACGATCAGCATCAGACCGGCGATGCGCACGATGCGCGCGGTGAAATT
This sequence comes from Rhizomicrobium sp., assembly GCA_035502355.1. Classification (GTDB taxonomy): domain Bacteria; phylum Pseudomonadota; class Alphaproteobacteria; order Micropepsales; family Micropepsaceae; genus Rhizomicrobium. The sequence continues at coordinate 30,479 of DATJUM010000057.1, forward strand.
GGCGTAGCCGTGCGAGATTTTTCCGAAGCCACGGTTGAACTTGTCCGAGAACCAGATGAACGGGCGCGTCCATCCGCTCTGCGGTTTGTTGTGCTCGTCGCGCGCTTTCAAAACCAACGCCGCCATGGAGGGGGAAAGCGTCAGGGACACGATCAGTGAAATGACGGTTGCCGACGCAATGGTGAGCGCGAACTGCCGGTAGAACTGGCCGGAGATTCCGGGGATGAACGCTGCAGGGATGAAGACGGACGAAAGGACCAGCGCGATGGCGATAAGAGCGCCGCCGACTTCATCCATGGTGAGATGCGCAGCCTCGCGCGGACTCATACCCGCCTCGAGATGGCGCTCCACGTTTTCGACGACGACAATTGCGTCATCGACGACGATACCGATGGCTAGCACGAGGCCGAACAAAGAAAGATTGTTGAGCGTGAACCCGAAGGCGAGCATCACGCCAAATGTCCCGACCAGCGACACCGGAATGGCGAGAATGGGAATGATCGCGGCGCGCCAGCTTTGCAGGAAGATGATAACGACGATGACGACGAGCACGAGGGCCTCGAACAGCGTCCGATAGACCTCGTTGATCGACTGGCTGATATATTCCGTGGGATTGTAGATGATCCTGTATCCGACACCCGGCGGAAAGCTCTTCCCCAGCTGCGACATTTCCTTGATCACGCCGTCCGCCGCCTGAAGCGCGTTCGTGCCGGGCAACTGCAATACGCCGATCGCGGCTGCCGGATGGATGATCGCCTTGCCGTTTTCGTCGAGGCCGAGATAGGCATCGGTCGTGTAGTTTTCGGCGCCGAGATCGACCCGCGACACATCGGATATGCGCGTGATGCGATTCTGGTCGTCGCGCTTGATCACAATGTCGGCGAATTGCTGCGGGGTGACGAGGCGCCCCAGCGCCTGTACCTGGAGCTGCCAGTCGGCAGGCGCATTGCCGAACGGCGGCGCACCGAGGTTGCCCGCGGCGATCTGGATGTTGTGGCTGCGAAGCGTGTTGACGATGTCTTCCACTGTCACGTTGCGGGCGGCGGCGCGATCAGGATCGATCCAGACACGGATCGCATAGTCGCGCGCGGCGCGAGTCGAGATGTCGCCGACGCCGGCGATCCGGAGCAGCGGTTCCTGAACCTGGAGCGTCACATAATTGGCGACGTATTGCTGGTCCTGCGACCCGTCGGGCGAATACATGTGAACGGCCAGCAAAATGTCCGGTGAACTCTTGCGGACGAGAATTCCCGTCTGTTGCACCTCCTGCGGCAGGCGAGGCAGGGCTGTGTTCACGCGGTCCTGGACAAGTTCCTGTGCCTTGTCGAGATCCGTGCCGAGCGCGAAAGTAACGGTGATTTGCAGATTGCCGTCACCCGTCGATTGCGAGGACATGTAGAGCATGTCCTCCACGCCGTTGATCTGCTCCTCGAGGGGATCGGCCACGGTCTCGGCAATCGTTTCGGCAGACGCGCCGGGGTAGGTCAGCGTCACGTTCACTGTCGGCGGTACGATTTCCGGGTATTGGCCGACTCCGAGGCTGGAGAACGCGACCGCACCCATCAGCACGATGAGAATGGAAATGACGACCGAGAATACCGGCCGGTCGATCATGAGATGCGAGAATTTCATGCGACCGGCGGCTCAGTGCGGATGTGCAAACGTTGCCACCCCGGCAGGCGGCGCAAGATCGGCCGGGGTGGGCGAGGTGCCCGGGTTCGGCGGCACGATTCGGCCCTGACGCGGCGACACCACCGTGCCGACCCGGACATGTTCAACGCCCTCGATCACCACATTGTCCATCGTCGAGAGGCCGCTGCGCACGACGCGAAGGCCGTCGACGAGCGGGCCGGTCGCGATTTTCCGCTGTTCGACCTTGTTGCCCCGGCCGACCACGTAGACGATCTGGTCGCTCTGCTGGGTCGTAATGGAATCGTCAGGAATGAGTAGCGCGTCATAAGTTCCCGATCCCAGCAGGCGCAGATGGCCGAACATGCCCGGCGTCAGCAGCAGCTTCGGATTGGTGATCACCGCGCGCGCGCGAATTGTTCCGGAGTTCGTGTCAAGCGCATTGTCCACGAAATCCATACGGCCCTTGATCGTATATTCGGCCTGATTCTGAAGCCTTATCTCGACCGGATTGGGGTAGTAGCGGGACTCCCGCCGCACACCCATTTGCCCGAGGCTCTGATATTTCAGATAAAGCGATTCGGCGCCATCGAAGATGAAGCGGATCGGATCGAGATCGGTAATGTTGGTGAGGATCGTCGTGTCCTGCGTCACCAGATTGCCCGGCGCGACACGCCGGTCCGAGGCGCGGCCATCGAGGGGCGAGGTGACGCGCGTAAAGCCCAGATTGAGCGCCGCGCTCTCCACCGCTGCCTTCGCTGCCAGGACATCGGCCGTTGCCTGCTGCGCTGTCGCCAACCGCGTCTGGTATTCCTGCTCGGAGACGGCACCGTCAGCGAGCAGCTTCTTGGCGCGCGCAAGCTCGATATTGGCGTCCGATTCAGCCGAAAGCGCATGGGCTTCCTGGCCCTTCGCCTGGTCGAGAATGGCCTGATAGGGCCGGGGATCGATGACGAACAGAAGATCGCCCTTACGAACCATCTGGCCGTCGCGAAAATTTATGGACTGGAGATAGCCGGTCACGCGCGGCCGGATGTCCACCGAATTGACGGCCTCGAAATGGCCGACGAAATCGTCCCAGTCGACGACTTTCCGTTTCAGCGGCCTTGAAACGAGCACATTGACCGGCGCGGATGGCGGCGGTCCGTGTCCCGAACAGGCGACGAGCGCCACGGCAAGGACTGCCGCGACGGCGACACCCAGGGCGCGCCTCAAGGCGGCCCCTTGAGATGGGTCCGGGACATGCGGAACGTTTGCGTCAGGCATGAAGAGGATACAGAAAAATTGCCCTTAATGTTGTGACGGAATACCGCCAGTCCGCAACTCGCTCCAAGGAGAGGTTAGCATCTGTCGCGCGCCGCGGTCATCTGCAAAAGCCGCGACAGAGTTGCCCGTCTGGTGCATGGCGGCAGGCGCCGGTTCACGGCCAGCGCGCTGCAATCAGCCATGTTATAGTTCGTCGCGGCATTCCTTTTGGGGGTATTATGAAACCTCTTCGATCACCATGGCCATTGCGGGTTCCTGCAATGGAGTTCATGTGAACAAGGGCAATTCGGTTCGCTGGGAAAAAAGTTACGGCGGAACTAGTTCCGCGCTACCTTTATACAACAGCTTCCATCGACGTTTGTGTTGATGGCAATTGCATACTCCGCAGCGGCGGCGTCTGGAGGTTGTGGGGCACCCAGCGCGCCGATTTCATACATGATGGAAAAAGCCATCCCGCGGAGCTTTCGTGGAAATCTGGCCAAAGCACGCTCTGGTATGAGCTGAAGATTGACGGCCAATGCATTTTGAAAGGGACACTCTGGCCGCGCAATTTTCTGGCCTTCTTCATTCCTGTGGTGCTGGTGCTCGCATTATTCATGTTGTTTGCACATTTTATACGATAAAGGAATGCGCAAGCGATAAAATAAATAATAGGGTCACCAACCTGCTGTCGACTGAGACATCGGCCGGTCACGCCGCCGAAAGCGGACGGCCGGCCTGCGCCCAGGCTTCGACACCCCCGAGCAGCGGGCGAATCTTTCTGTAGCCGGCGCGCCGCAGATGAAGCGCGGCGACAGCGGCTGATGCTTCGTTCGGGCAGGCGCAGTAAATAACGACTTCGACATCGCGAGGATATTGGTTCAGCACGGCCTCGATCTCTGCCACATGCGCCGCCACTGCACCTGGGATCATGCCGTCGCGATGCCGCGACTCGGCAGAGCGCACATCGAAGATCACCGGCGTATGGCCGCCATCGATCATGTCCGCAAGCTCCTTGACCGAAATACGATCCATGCGGAGTTGCCGAATGAATATCTGCCGCTGGACCCAGCGCATGGCGGCGTAAAGTACAAGCGCCCCCGCGACCAGGGCGATCCCATATTCGCCAAGACGGGCGAGCGTCGCGATGATATCGGCGACGGCATGATGGAATATCCGGCCGAGCATGAGCGGCACGGCCATGTAGACGGTGCTGCCGAGCCCATCCAGAGCCAGGAATGTTCCGAGGCCAACGCCCGTTATGCCCGAGAGCGCCACCGCGACATAACTGAAACCGGGAACGAATTTGGCAAACAGGAGCGTGCCCGCGCCCATGCGGGTGAACATCGACTCCGTCTGGCGCACGCAGGAATCCGGCGACAGCGTGAACTTGCACAGCAGACCCAGCACGCGCCGGCCCCAGCGGACACCCGCGCCATACCAGAAGACGTCGGCGATCACGTCGCCCGCCACTGCCGCGCCAATCAACAACGGCAGCACTGCGCCATTTGCGGCGGTCAGCGCACCCGCAACGAGCAAGACGGGCCACGCTGGATAGGGCAGACCCACCCGGCTCAGCAACACGGTCACGAATACGACCGCGATGCCGTAATGCTGGATCAGCTGCGCGACATGCTCCACTGACTTGGCATCCCCGGGTGAGCCAACTCTCCATATTTAGTCCTCCGCGGACACAGTTCCAGCCTGAACCAAGTGCAGCGGCGACGTCCGCGGCAGAGCCATGCGCGGCGCATGCACCTGCTGATGGGACGACGTGTATACCTTTCCGAATGGGTTGCGCGCCTATATTGCGGCCTGAAGCGAGCGGAAGATGGCTGAATTGACAATAGCCCCATGCGGGCCGAGTTCACCGACCTGGACGTCCAGCGCCAAAGACATGGTGACGACGGCGCTCGGCAACAGCCGCGTCTGGGTCACACTGGGTTTCGGCATCGTCAACGAAATCTACTGGCCGGCGACCGGCACGCCGCAGATCCGCGATCTGGGCTTCATCGTTTTCGGTCCCCGGGGCTGGCACGAGGTAAAAAGGGTCGCGAACTACACCATTACGACACCGGATCACCACATACCTCTGCCGCAAATCGTGCACGAACATCCTGATTATCGGCTGGAGCTCGAACTGGTGCCCGATCCGGATCGCGATGTGGTGCTGGTTTCCTTCCGTCTCCATGGCGATAATTTGCGCCTTTACGCCTTGCTGGCGCCGCATCTCGGCAATAGCGGGACGCACAATAGCGCCTGCGCGGACCGGGAGCTTTACGCCTGGTCGAATATCCCCACGCTTTGCCTCGCGAGCGATTGCGGCTTTTCGCGCTCGAGCGCCGGTCATGTCGGCGTTTCGGACGGCTGGCAGGATTTCGCGCGCAATGGCCGGATGACCTGGACCTACAACACAGCACTGGACGGCAATGTCGCCTTGATGGGCGAACTTGCCGCGAATGAAGGAACGCTCGCGCTTGCCTTCTCCGCATCGCAGGAGGGTGCGCGCACGCTCGCCCGTTCGAGCCTCAGTGTCGGATTTGCCCGCGTCCGCGAATGTTTTGTGGAAGGTTGGCAGGAATGGGGGCAAATGCTGAAAGTGCCGGCGACGACGGCAGCCGTGGAACGGGAAGCACATATTTCCGCGGTCGTTCTCAAGGTTCATGAAGATCGCACTTTTCCGGGCTCGATCGTTGCCAGTCTCAGTGTTCCATGGGGCAATTCGAGCGACAGCTCCGGGGGTTATCACCTCGTGTGGCCGCGCGATTGCGTCAAGGCCGGTTTTGCGCTGATCGCCGCGGGCCAGATCGACGACGCGCGCCGCATGCTGTCCTGGCTTGTCGCCACCCAGAAACCGGATGGCACCTGGGCGCAGAACAGCTTCCCGGACGGAAGGCCTTTCTGGACCGGTATTCAACTCGACGAAATCGGGTTTCCGGTCCTGCTCGCGGCGCGGCTGAAGGAAGAAAATGCGCTCGCGGGCATCGGTGGCGTCGCCAACATGATCTTCCAGGCCGCGGCCTATATCGCCCGGTATGGGCCCATTACCAACCAGGATCGCTGGGAAGAGAATGCGGGCCTCAGCCCGTTCACGATCGGTATCGCGATCACGGCCCTGATCGCAGCGTCCGATTTCGTCGATCACGAGAGTGCAAATTATCTGCATTCGCTTGTCGACTGCTGGAACGAACGGATCGAGGAGTGGACCTATGTGGAGCAGGGACCGCTCGCGAAAATCCATGGCGTCGATGGTTATTACATCCGGATCGGTCCTCCGGCGGCGGAAGGCGGCCTTCAGGGCTCGATCGAGTTGCGCAACCGCGCCGGCGTCCGAATTCCTGCGGCCGCGCTGGTCGGAATGGAATTTCTTGCGCTCGTCCGGATGGGTCTGCGCGATCCCAACGATCCACGCGTCCGCAATACGATTGCCGTGATCGATGCATTGCTCAAAGTCGAGACGCCATTTGGCACACCCTATCGCCGCTACAACGGCGACGGCTATGGTGAGCAGGCCGATGGAAGCCCCTATGACGGCACGGGGATCGGCCGGGCCTGGCCGCTGCTCGCCGCCGAACGCGGCGAGTACGAACTGCAGCTGGGCAACGACCCGCTGCCGTGGTTGGAGATGCTGACGCGCATGACGGGACCCGCGGGGCTCATTCCTGAACAGGTCTGGGACGCGCCGGACCTGCCGTCGCGCGGACTGGTGATGGGCAAGCCCTCGGGGAGCGCCATGCCGCTTGTCTGGGCCCATTCCGAGTTTCTCAAGCTGGTCTATGCGTGCGAGCGGAAGCGGCCGCTCGAATTCCTCAAATGCGTCGAAACCTATCTCAAGCAGGACAGCGCGAAACGCCGGGCCTGGCACTGGCGGACCGATACGCCGTTCAAAGTGCTGCCGCAGGGCCGGGATCTGCTCATCGACCTGGCGGAACCTTTTGTGCTGCATCTCGGCTTCGATGGATGGCAGGCAGTCCGCGACAAGCCTTCGGTGCCGCTGCCTTTCGGCCGCCACGGCGCGCGGCTCACACCGGAAGATTTCGCCCACTGGAATATCGTCAACTTCACGTTCTATTTTCCCGACCAAGACCGCTGGCAAGGCAGCGATTATCACGTGCGGGTCGCATGAGCCGTTGCGGCGGGAAACGCCTGACTCAGGAGAACAACATGCATATGCGAATGGTCGTCGTCAGCCTGTGGCTTGCGATGGGATTGGCGAGCGCTGCGGCGCAGCCCGCATCACCCGGTGTTGCCGGGGAATCCTCGGTCGTTCATACCGATGCGGCGCTTGCGAACGCAGTGAGAAGTCCGCTCCGCTCGCCGCAGTTCGTGGCACGCGACCGCTACCGTCACCCGCTTGAGAGCCTCTCATTCTGGGGGCTCAAGCCTGGCATGACCATGCTCGAGATCTGGCCGTCGGGCGGATACTGGGCCGAGATACTTGCGCCTTACGCCAAGGCAACCCACGGCAAGTACATTGCGGCGATTCCGGACAGGTCGCGGTTCTTGCCCGCAAAATTTTCCGACAGGGCAACTTATGGCCTCGTTCTTTATACGCTGTTCAATGACAAGTCGAAGGCGCTGGTGAGGCCGGGATCGGTGGATTTCGTGCTGACGGCGCGCAACCTCCATGATTGGATGGCGACGCCGGGAATGCCGGAAATGGCGATGGCCGAGTTCTATGCGGCGCTGAAGCCCGGCGGAATTCTGGCTGTCGAGCAGCACCGATCGGATCCGCGGCCGATGCTGAAGGATGCAAGCGACGGTTACATGTCGACCGATTATGTCGTCCAGCTCGCGGAAAAGGCGGGCTTCAAACTCGAGGACAAGTCGGAGATCAATGCCAATCCGAAAGATACCAAGGATTATCCCTTTGGCGTCTGGACCCTGCCGCCGACACGGCAAAGTGCCCCTAACGGCCAACCGCCGAACCCGGCATTCGACCATTCGAAATATGATGCGATTGGCGAAAGCGATCGCATGACGCTGCGCTTCCGCAAGCCGGGGTAGCAACGAGTTAGATTTTCTCAGACTACCGGCATGCGTCCTTCGACAGACTCAGCATGAGGGGATTTGTAACGCCATCAGCGCCGGTGCAGGTAAGGGTGTCCTCATCCTGTGCCGTCCAAGGACGCACCGCGCAGATGCAAGTCGAAATCAGGCTGCGGCCGCGCGTGTGCGGCGGCGGGACGGCATGGCGCCGGCGAGCGTCCGTTCTTCGAGGACCGCGGCCGTGGCATCGCGCGCGGCGAGCAACACCTTGCGGATAACGCAGGTTTCCTCGTCGTCGCAATCCTCGCATTTGTGGTAGGCCGTGGTGCTGACGCAGGGGCTGAGCGCGAGCGGCCCGTCGATCGTACGAATCACTTCGGCAAACGTGATGTTCTTGGGCTGACGGCCGAGCAGATAGCCGCCCGCACGGCCACGCAGGCTGCGCACGATGCCGCGCCGCTTCAGATCGAGCAGAATTTGCTCAAGAAATTTCCGCGGTACTCGCGCCCGCTCGGCAATCTCGGCGATCATGATGGGCTCCGCGTCTCCATGCTCGGCAAGCACGAGCAGCGCGTGGAGCGCATAGCGGGCCTTCTGCGACAGCATTTACAAAATCCCTTGACACTATGAGGAATATCGGCTTTGCCGCCAGCCCGTCAAGCCTCAGGCCGCGCGCTGCGTTTTCGCCCCCAGTATTTTCGCCAGGTGATTACCAAGCCGCGGGGCGATGAACTCCGCGCCCACCATGAAGCGCATCAAGGGCCCGAAGCTGTCGATGACCGCCGGGCCGACGACATAGAGGCCGTTGGCCGGTGTTTCGAAATTGTCCGATACGATCGGTGTGTGCCGCGCGGACGCGATCCGGCTACGCAGTACTGGCGCGAGGAAGCGCAACCGGCGCGTGTCAGGGCGGTAGCCCGTCGCCGCAATGACATGGTCGCAGGAGACGTTCTTGCGGGTTCCCGAGCGGTCGCCGAGCGTCAGCGTTACGCGGCTGCCGGTCTCTTGCGCCGCCACGATTTCGTGCCCAGGCAGTGTTTCAACGCGGCCTTCGATCTTCTCGCGCATGAACCAGCCTGCGGCGGGATGCATGTGGCTTTGGATGCCGCGGCGGCGCAGGGGCTCAGGCAGGCGATAGAAAAGGAGCGGCGCATTCGCGCAGAAATAGGAACTCCAACCCCGTCCAATTCCCGACGCCGGCCGGCGCAGGCGGTAAAACAGCGTTTCTGCGTCCGGGTCCGGCACCGAATTGTATTCGATGAAAGGCGCGCGGGCGACGATGCGCACCTTTGCGCCACAATCGTGGAGCAGCGATGCGAGATCGATCGCGGAAGCGCCGGCGCCGACAATCACCACATCCCTCCCCGCGAAGGCGCCGCCTTCGCGGTGGTCGTAGCTGTGCGAAACGTGAGTCGGGGAGAGCGCTGCAAGCGGGGGTGGTGTGTAGGGGAAGCAGGAAATGCCGGTGGCCACGACCACACGCGCTGCAGAAACGTGCTCGCCATTCTCAAGCCACAGGCGATAGCCCTCCGCGCTGCTTTCGACATGCTCCACCATTCGGTGCTCGACGGAAGAGACAAAGCGCGCGATGAAATCGGATCCGTAGGCGAGAAAATCCGCAAGCAAAACGGGCAAGCCCTGATTGGAATAGGGTTTCTGGTGCCGCGTGCACCACGCCTTGAGGGTCGAATCCTGGGCTGGCGCGGAGAGGTTCGAGGCAAAGCCGTCAGATTTGAGCGTCATGTTCGCGGGCATGTGCTCGCGCCATGTACCGAGCGGCCTGCCGAAAACGCGTGCGTCAATGCCTGCCGCGCGCAGATGCGCGGCGACTGACAGGCCATACGGCCCGGCACCGATGATGGCGACGTCGCAAGGCGGCCTCATGCAGCCCTCCGGCGACGGGGAATCAGAGGAAGCTTTGGTGCCAGTCCGGTACAATGGCGCAGGATCGGAAGCATAATCGGCCCTTGAGGCGGGATTGCACCGATCCGGCTCCAAATTCCGTGCCAGTCGCACCGGTTCACTTCCGATCAACGCTTGACGTGCCATCATTCAGCCCATGCCCGCGAAAGTGTTGCTGCTGTCGAGCGTCGGCTGGCCCTCGGTGGCGCGGCTCGCCGCAGGTTTCGCCCATGGCGGCTGCGAAGTCGAAGCACTCGCACCGCCTCGCGCGGTCATCCTTGCGAGCCGATATCTTGCGCGCTGGCACCCTTATCACGCGCTCGCACCGCTTGGTTCGATGCGCGCCGCCATTGAGTCGGCGGCACCCCAGCTGGTGGTCTGTTGCGACGACCGCGCGCTTGCCCAATTGCTGGCGCTTTACGCGCAGGCTGCGTCTCCGTACCGGGAACTTGTCGAGACTTCCCTCGGAACCCCCCCGGCAATACCGCGCCTGATATCGCGAAACGGATTCATGGCCGAGGCGCGCGCAGAAGGCATTCGAATCCCCGACACGCGCGCGGTCGGCCACGAGGACGATCTCGAAGCGGCCGCGGCGGCACTAGGTTTTCCATTGGTGCTCAAATCCGATGGCAGCTGGGGTGGCGACGGCGTGCTGATCGCGCGCAACGCCGCCGACGCGCGTGCGGCGTTTGCGAAACTGTCGCGCGCGCCATCGCCCATCCGCAGCCTCGCACGCGCCGTCCGCCGCCGTGATGCCCATTATCTTCACGACGTATTTCGCGCTTCGCCACGTATTGTCAGTGCGCAGCGATTTATTCCAGGCATGCCCGCGGCGAGCGCATTTGCTGCCTGGCGCGGCAATGTCATCGGCGCAATCTATTATGATGTGCTGATCGCCGAAGGTACGCTCGGACCGCCAAGCGTGATCCGCCGCGTCGATTGCGCGGATATCGCGCACGCAACGCAGAAGATTGCGCGCCGGTTCGGCTTGTCCGGCATTCACGGAATGGATTTCATTCGCGACGCTTCGGGCGTTGCACACCTCATAGAGATCAATGCCCGGGCGACACAGGGCAGCACGCTTGCTTTTGGACACGGGCGAGATCTGACGGCGGCGCTCGCCGGTTGCCTGCTCCCAAATGCGCCGGCGCGCCCGGCTATCGCCAAGGATATCGTTGCTTTCTTTCCGCGCGAATGGAAGCGCGACCCTTTAAGCCCCTATCTCCTCTCCGCCCATCACGATGTGCCATGGGACGATCCCGGCGTGTTGTTCGCCAGCCTCGGCGTTTTCGGACGGTACAAAAGGGCCGACTTTAATTTGCCGTCAAAGGTGGCGCGCGAAAGGGCGGAAAACCGGACCGGCGCTGCGGCGGGCCGCCAGCCGGAATCGTCCGCCGCAATTCATCATTAAACCCGCAAAGCGCACGATTTTCCGGAAACTTCCGTTAACCGTTCGGAAGTCCCGCACAGGTTAAACCTCACGCAGAGCTGCGAATTCTGCCGCAAGAGGTCCGCGATTCCGTCAATGGTTCCAGCAGACGCCATCGCGCAATCCGCGGATTTCAATTCCGGCCGGCCGTTTGGGTACGGGGACGTCCTGCGATTGCTGCGCGAGCGCGGCCGTGTCGTTCGCAACGTTGCGCTCGGTTTCGTCGCGCTGACGATTGTCGTCCTGCTGATATGGCCCTCCAGCTATTCCAGCACCGCGGTCGTCATGCTCGATCCGCGCCGGAACAACATCACCGATCGTTCCGAAGTGCTGTCGGAACTGCCGACCGACCCATCCTCGGTGCAGAACCAGATTCAGATACTGACATCGCGCGACCTTGCCGACGAGGTGATCCGGCGTCTTGGCCTGGCCGACGACAAGGAATTCAATCGCGCGCGGGCGATGTTTCCGCTCAACCTGCTCGCCATGGGCCTGACGCCGGAAGAGCAGCGCTCGATGGTTATCGATGGCTTCCTCAAACACCTGACAGCGGAAGCTGAAGGACTCTCATCGGCGGTGTCCGTGAGTTTTTCCGCGGAGGAGCCGGAAAGATCGGCACAAATTACCAATGCCGTTGTGGACGCCTATGTCAGTGGACAGGTCCGTCAGAAATCCGAGGCGGCGCGGCGCACGACGGATTGGCTGACCGCCCGCATCCGCGAACTCTCCAAACAAGCCCAGGCGGCGGACGCCGCCGTGCAGTCCTACAAGGCGGCGAATGATCTCAACGACGCGGGACAGGGCACCCAGTCGCTTGTCGATCAACAACTCGCCGCGATCAACACGCAACTTGTCCAGGCGCGCGGCGATCTTGCGGAAAAAGAGGCGACCTATGAACATGTGGCCGGCCTCGTGAAGTCCGGGCACGCGGCCGATGTTTCGCAGGTCGTCGCGTCGCCGCTGATGGTTCAGCTTCGCCAGCAGCAGGCCGATGCGATCCGCAATGAAGCCGATCTGGATTCGCGTTACGGTCCCAAGCATCCCAAGCGCATCGCCGCGGAATCGCAACTGCGGGATCTCGACAACAAGGTCGAGGAGGAAGCGGAGCGCATCGCGGGCTCCGCCGCCAATGATGCAGCCATTGCGCGCGCCCAGGTGCAATCGCTGGAAGCAAGCCTCGCGAACGCCCGCGAACAATCGAACGCGCAGAATTTCGCCCG
>DATJUM010000058.1:0-5448 GCA_035502355.1 Rhizomicrobium sp.
GTACTCGAGCCGTTGGTCTCAGGGGTGCTCATCTTTGGCTCCTGTTATTGACGTTTGTTTCATCCTGGGTGGCGCAGCGGGCGGAAGCCGGCGCGCAGTTTCGACCAATGCCCCGTGAGCTCCTGCAGAAGCCTCTGGTAAACCCTGGGACTCATCGTTCACCGTTTCCGTGTCGGGCCAACGGGTCGCGCGCTCAAGCGACGCCGCAGGTCAATCAGTGCCTCGTCCGGGAAGTTTATGTGGAGCGGCGGCATGGCCAACCCCCTGAGACTTCTATGTTTCGTTGCGCTGTCGTGCGGTACGAGCCTGCGCCAATCAAGGTTATCAAGTTTCATCCTCGAGTGGAAGGCTTAGGGCTTTGGCGCAAGCGCGGGTGCGCGACCGCCCCGAATGGCCACAAACATGGCGCCGATACGGGCATCGTCTGGCGGACTGCTTCGCCATAATGGCTTTTTGCCTCGCGCGCGGTTTGCTCTCGCTTGCCCGACGCTGCGGCTTCGGTATTACAGAAGTTATCGGGTGAGCATTTAAAAACCTTTGAGCCTGCTTCGTATGTCGTCAACGCGACGCGATGGCGCGCTACCGGCGTCTCGCGCGCTTCCGAGAGGCCACCCGGCTACAACGACAGCGTCTTCTCTCCCCGTCGTTATAGAGTGATAGCTGATCGGCTGCTTTCAATGCGGAGTTCCCGACGAGGCACCGGCCACGCGGTGGCCGGTGAGCCGGGCGAAGTGCGTCTATTGCGCGCGTGGCGTCGGCAACGCAGGCGCTGCGGACCGGCAGGCTTGCGAGCGAGCGACCGAGCGCACCGAGAGGGTCGTCGCGCTCCGAGCAAAAAGTCGTTTGTGTTGCACTTGCAGGCGACCTCCGTTCACGTATTCCAGGCCGGGCAGTCTCGGTGATAGTCTTTGATGTTGCGTCGCAACCGGGTGAGTTGGGGAAGACACCGTGACAAACAGACTGCTTTTGCAAGCCGTGGCGCTGAGCGCCCTTCTGCCCTTCCAGGCGATGGCACAGTCAGAGCCAAATCTCGCAGTTCTTCGGGGATTGGCACCTGTGTCGGCGCTGATGGGCTCCGTCTCGGGGCGCGCTGCTCTTGCAGCCAATTACGCGGTGACCGGCGGGATCCAGACAGGGGCCATGCGGCAGCCCACGCTGCTGCCCTTCCTAGATCAACAGCAGCAGGCGCTACGCGACGCCTTCATTACGGATGGCGATCTGGCTGAACTCGCAGACGGGTTGGGCACGACGCTCGGCGCGGCCTACCAAGCGCGGGCGCACTACGTGGATCGGACGCAGTTCACGAACCTCTCCAAGGCTGTGGCGACGGTCATAGCGTACGCGAACGCGACCACCGGTTCAGACTCCAATTCCGGAAAGTACTTCTTCGCCAACGGGACGACTGACGGCAAAACGCCTATCTCAACCGAGGCGGCTGCGATATTCAAGACCATCGACGGAACCCCGGATATCTTTGGCAAGGCCTACAGTCGTCCGGCGGGGAGCCCCGGCGCCGATGCCTTCGGCGATTCGCGCCCCTTCCAGACCATTCCGAGCCTGCTCCCGATTGTCGGCCCCGACTATTTCAACACGCCGGCGGACAACACCGTCTACAACCGTGGGCCGATCATGAACCTGGTCAACAGCCCATCCTTCCCGAGTGGCCACACAACGTACGGCTACATGGGATCATTGGTCTTGGCCGTGCTGGTGCCGCAGCGCTATCAGCAGATGATCGCGCGAGCGGCCGAATACGGCAACGACCGCATCCTTATGGGCGCGCATTACGCGATGGATGTCTTGGGCGGTCGCGCGCTCGCAACCTATGACCTTGCCCATCTTCTCGCGAATGACCCGGCTTACCTCGGCCGTTCTCTCAAGGGCGCGCCGATCGTCCAGGACTTCCAGGTCGCCGTCAAACTGGCACGGGACGATATGGCGAAGGCACTGGAGGCCGCCTGTGGCAACACGGTCGACGTCTGCGCCCACGAGGATACCGGACGGCTGAACGATCTGGCTACGGATGCCGCCTTCTATGCTTCAACGCAGACGTATGGCCTGCCTGTTGTGTTTCCAAAGAACGCGCTGGGGACGGAGGATGTCGGCAAACTGGCACCAGAGGCGGGCTACCTGCTCACCGTCGCCTTCCCAACCCTCAGCCTGCAACAGGCCGACCAGATCCTCACGGAGACCGAGGGACCCGGCGGCGGCTTTCTGGATAATGGGTCCGCCTTTGGCATCTATTCGCGTCTGAACCTCTATGCGGCGGCCGGGCGCGCGGCGGCGGTTGCGGCAACTGCGACGACTCCGAGCGGGACCGCGCCCGGCAACTAGAGATCATCCGGGTCTTCACCCGGCAAACGACAGAGGCGGCAGAGACGAAGCCCGCAACGTGACGACGAGGCCGCTCACGGCTCACGCCTTCGGCATGCCACGCGCCCTCGCGTCGACGGCGACCTGATCTTTTCGCATCGCGCTATGCGATCTCACGGCGGCGTCTAGGCCTCGCTGCGGAGGCGGCCGACGCCGTTCCGTATATCTGTGTGGACAACGTTCTGACAGATAGTCCGGCAACAGGGAAAACTTTGTCTTGCGATTGCGAGTCATTCGCAATAAGGTCTGTTCGCACTCAGTGAGGGCAGGAGGATCGTATGGCCACGCCGTCCAACGGAAGCAGTGTCGTGCAGGAGGAGATGCTGGCGGCGCGCGCCATCGGCGTCATCCGGCGCTCGTTGCACCCTGCCGTACGCTGTTCCACCATGCCTCGCTCCTCGTCCGCGTTCATTGAAGACCCGCGAGACGTTGAGGCATCCTTTCGTCACGCTCATGAGCGGATGATCGAGATTCAGGGTTCCGGCTTGATGATCGCGTTCCCGGGCATGTCGTCGCTCACACGACATGAGCGCTGCCTTGTCAAAGCAACCGCGGCCGCGCAGGCGGAGGACGATGAGCTGGTGGACAACTACCTTGTCCAAGTCGCCCCCAGAAAGGAGGCGCGGCCCCATCTCGCGCGGGCCGTAGCGGTGCTGGCAACGAACCTTGCGATCGCAGGTCATTGGTTTCTGGACCCTATCTTGCCGGCGGCCGCCCTTCCGATCGCCCGGCTTCGTGGGCTCGATCTTCATGCACAGAGAGTCGCGTGGCCGTCGATCGCAGGCGGTTCCCGTCTCCGCGGAAGGCGACTCATCCCCGAATCTGCTGCGGAGACAAGATGACACCGATGACTGTGTTGCTATCCAGGGCCTCCGTGTCGCGCCTGCGAGAGCCGGCGCCGCGGGATCGAGACCTTGAGAACATCCTCGAAGCTGCCCTTCGAGCGCCTGATCACGGGCGACTTCGGCCATGGCGCTTCGTTCTCATCCGCGATGACGCCCGAACCGCCTTCGCCAATGTGGTCGAGGGTGCTTTGAGACGACGACAACCAGACGTCTCAGAAGCTTTGGTGGAGCGGCAGCGACGGAAGGTGATCGATGCGCCGCTCATTATCGCGCTCGGTGCCCGTGTCAGGCCGGAGCACAGTATTCCGGACATTGAACAACTGCTGTCGGTTGGCGCCGCGGCGATGAACATCCTCAACGCCGTCCACGCACTCGGCTTCGGCGGGATATGGGTCACGGGGGCGAACAGCTATGACCCTTGCATTGCCACGGCGCTCGGGTTTCGCGCGCCGGATCGGCTGGCTGGCTTCGTGTTTGTCGGTACCCCGATTGATGAGCCACCGGTGCCAATCCGCCCAGATCTGAGCGATCACGTCGTGGACTGGGCGGGCGCGCTCGACGGCGCGCCGTGGGCACGTTGAAGAGGGAGCAAGACAAGATGCAAGGAAAGACGGTGCTTGCTGCAGAGTTACCCGTTCCCGAGAGCGTGCTTCTCTGGTCGATGCGCGCCTGGGTCATCGGGCACTGCCGGCGTCTTGACGTATCGAGCCGCATCGAGAGGGTCCTGGCACAGCTAGGCGCCTCCGAAGCCGCCCATGACCTCAACGGCTTCATGTGGGCGTTGAGACAGGGCGCGCTCAGGACGATCGAAATCAACTGCGTCTGCCATCCCGAGGTCAGCCTTGACGAAGGTATGCTGCTGGCTCTCTTTGCGCTACAGCAGCAGGAGGACCATGATGACGCCTACACGGTTCTGAGCGGCCTGGTGACAGAACGCGCCGCCATTGCTGCCAGCGAAAGTTCCCAGCGCGTGGCATTGTTATTCGCAGTCGCCGGCAACTCCCTATCCACGCTGTCTTTCATACGTGTGCGAAGCCTGGCTGAACACGCAAGCACAAGGCGAGCCGGCTACCTTCACTGAGGTGTTGCCTCGGGTCCGGCGACTGTTCGCTGATGTGGTAATGCGGGCCTATTCGCTGGTCCGATAGCGCGATGGGCGGGTTGACGCGCGCCCAAGCCTGCCGGCCATCCTCGCCCGAGGTGGCGAGGCAGGCGGCGAGCAGCCTGCCCAGCAGCGATTCTGGCAAGCCGCAGGCGCGCCGGCTCGATGTGCGATAAGCTCCGTCTTCGGTCAGGTTGAATTGTATCCGGATGGAGGCGTTGTTGCTTGATACGCTCGTCGTTCTTCTAGCCGCCACAGCTATCGCCGTTCCACTTTCGCGTCGGCTCGGGTTGGGCAGCATTCTTGGTTACCTCGTTGCGGGCATCGTCATCGGGCCTTCAGGTGTGAGGCTGATAACCGACGTGGGTCAGATCTCCGACGTCTCCCGGTTGGGCGTCGTGATGCTGCTCTTCCTGATCGGGCTTGAGCTCCGTCCCCACCGCCTCTGGGTTCTGCGCAAGGCCGTATTCGGACTGGGATTAGGCCAGATGGTCCCGTCTACGATCCTCCTGGCGGCCCTTGCGCATCTGGCCGGCATGCAGTGGCCCGCCGCGATCGCGACTGGCGCTGGCCTTGCGCTTTCCTCGACGGCAATCGTGTTGCCCATGCTCGGTGAGCGGAACCTGCTTTCATCGGCGGGAGGCCGGGATGCGTTCGCTGTCCTGCTTTTTCAGGACATGGCGTTCATTCCCCTCGTTGCAGTCGTCCCGCTGTTGGGCGGGGGCCACGTTCCAACTCACGTTTCCTGGCAGCTCGTGGGGAAGGACGTTCTGGCGATCGCCGCTATCCTCGTTGGCGGCAGCTTCCTGATCCGCCCCATCTTTCGCCTTGTAGGCGGGGCGAAGACGAAGGAGGTCTTTACCGCAACGGGGCTGTTGTTGGTCGCCGGCACGGCGGCTCTCGCTGCCTGGGCGGGCCTCTCGATGTCGCTTGGCGCCTTTATGGCGGGAGTCATGCTCTCCGACTCGGAATTCCGACACCAGATTCAGGCGGACGTCGAACCATTCGAAGGGCTTCTCCTCGGCTTCTTCTTCATCTCGGTCGGCATGTCCGCCAATCTCGAACTGGTCATCGCACATCCGATATTGATCTTGGTTTCTTTGCTCGCTCTTATCTTCGCCAAGGTCG
>DATJUM010000059.1:0-3322 GCA_035502355.1 Rhizomicrobium sp.
CGCTGCCCCGGCGTTGCCGCGCAGCATGTCGATCTGCGACAGGGTCCCGTAAAAGTTCGTGCCGTCGGGCTGTAATGCAATGCCATTGCGAGCTGCCGTTTCGGCCTCGTCGAGGCGGCCAAGTGGCATCAGATACGGGGCAAGCTGGAAAGTTCGGAATTCTCTAATCGCTGGTTGGAAGTCAACTCCGTCTTGAATGCCGCTGCCGGGGCCATGGTTCTCTTCGTGATCGGAACTTGTCCGTCGCAACATGGCGTTCGTTTGGCGAGGCGGGGATCAATGTCGGAGACGTCGCGGCTTTGCGTGCGCCTGCGACATGGGGTCAATTGCTCCTGTCACCGCACTTTTGCGAAATGGCCGATTTTGAAAATGCAGTGGCCGGATTTGGAGTTGGCGCGTCAACGCGTGATGAGCGAGATGGTGGCGGGCCTGCGGACCGATATGCAGTCAGTTCCTGATCTCGAAATCAGGGGCAGTGTTGGAAAGGCCATTTTGAAGAATTCCAAGGCGCCGCCGGATCGCGTCGGTGTCGCTCAGGGCGTGTCCTCG
Organism: Rhizomicrobium sp.; assembly: GCA_035502355.1. Classification (GTDB taxonomy): domain Bacteria; phylum Pseudomonadota; class Alphaproteobacteria; order Micropepsales; family Micropepsaceae; genus Rhizomicrobium. The sequence continues at coordinate 550 of DATJUM010000059.1, forward strand.
TAGACAACCCCATAGCCGCCGAAACTTTCGGTCTGGCCGGCGCCGCCATATGTCGACGCCCCGAACAGCCGGCCCTTCTTGTCCTCGATGACGCCGATGCCCGGATACAGGCCGTCCGGGCAGTTATAATAATCGACCCCTCCCTTGCAGAATTTGTAGAGAACCCGAAGGCTGCTTCCGCTGAGCTCGAACAGCACGCCGCCGCCATAAGGCGAGAGCTTATTGCCCCCGAACTCGGCAGTACCGAAGAAATTTCCCTGGGAATCCCCGAGAAGGGTTGCCATGGGAAATCCGCCATCGGCACAGTGCTTCGACGAGCAGAAATCGTGCAAAATCGTCTCCTGGGAGTTCGTCCCGTTCGGCGCGATCATGAATGCCACTCCGCAGCCGAGTTCTCCTCCCGCATTACAAGATACGCCTCCCTCGAGGGTCGTCCCATAGAGATTGCCCGCTGCATCCTGCACCAGACCGGCTTCCGGCTCAAAGCCGTCCGAACAGTCGAAGTTCGTGCAGAAGGCATGCAGGATGGTTTCGGAATAGGCGCCGTGCGACGGGCTTAATTCAAAGACGGTGCCGCCTTCCGACCTGCTGCCGCCCTCCAGCGTCGTCCCGTAGAGGTTTCCCGATGAATCCTCGATCAGCGGCGCCGCCGGCTGGCTGCCGTCGCTCCCCTGAGGATCGCCAAAGGTGTGGATCGTCTGGTAACCCGTGCCGGGCTGGAATTTCCAAGCGACGCCCGGCGGGCCGAATTCGCCTCCGGATTCGGTCGACGCCACGCCGTAGAGGGAGGAGGTCCCGTCGTAAAGCTTCCCCGAAGCAGCGCCCTTGTAGGTGAGCCCGCCCCCGGGCAAAGCAGCGCAGCCATCCTCGCCGTCCGGGCAGAAACTGTAGAGAGCGTGCTCCGTCCATTGTGCCCCGTTCGGCACGAGCTCGAAAATCGTGCCGAGGCCGGGGCCGCTGCCGCCAAACGCCGTGATGCCGTAGAGGTCGCCGGTATTGTCGAAGATGAGCGAGCCGCCCGGATCGGCGCCATCCGTGCAATCATCCGCAGTACAGAAGTTGTAGATCACCTCGTACCGGTACTCGCCTTTCCCGGTGCGCTCGAGCTCGTAGGCGACGCCGTAGCCGCAGAACTGAATGCAATCGGAGGTGGATCCTCCGTGGACTGTTACGCCGTAAAGATTACCCGCGGCGTCCTGCACCAACCCGCCCGACGGATTTGCGCCATCCGGACAGTCGCCGCCGTTCGCGCAGAATGTATAGAGCACCTTATAGCCGTGTGCAGAAGCGGGCGCCGAGAGAGCGAGACAGATCAGTCCCGTCGCTGCGGCCGCGGTCATATGAAAGCTGCGCATCGATAATCTCCCCTTTGGTGGAAACTCCCGGGATGTCCCGATCGGACGCCGCGGCCATCGGAGAAAATTCCACGCACCAATCATACGCTGGATCGCGCCTGCGTTTCTCGCGCAATTTCGCCGATCGGACGTTCTCTTGCAGAACAAAGCGAAGTCATGGACCGAACTGGCCGCGCAATCCTCGGGGACTTCGGCGCGATGCGAGCCCCGGAACGGACGGAATGGAACCCGACGGACAACGAGAGCGAGAAGCAGACCTCGGTGACAATCCAGATGGGCGGTCAGCCCGCCTACACCTCCACCGAAACCTACGATTATAGGGGAACCGGCCTTCTTTCGACGGTGACCGCATTTTCACGACGTGTTTGACGAACGCATCGGCAAGGCGAATCCGTCTCTCAAGGTCATGGCCAGTATTGCGGCGCCGCCAGGTTGATGTCCGCGACCTGCTGAGAGATGCGCGATCAAAGCGGGAGCGTCGGCCGGGGCGGTGATCAGACGCTCCGGCGGGGCGGCCACCGCAGAACTGTCCTGACATCAGAGCTGGGTTACCGCCGGCACGAAGGCCACCGCAGGGATCGGGGCACGGCGGCCAGGCGTCTTTAAGACCCAATGCGGCCGCGGCACCGACCAGTTAGCCCCTTATCAACGATCCTTGGGTAACCCTCCCTAGACATGGGTAGCAGGGCTCACAGTGAAACCATGGCTCTCAATCGCCGCCATTCTGGTCGCCACGATCGCGTGGTCGTCCCTGGGCGCTACACAAGGGCAGCTTCCCACGGAACAGCAGGCCCAAGCACACTGTCCCAACGACACTGTGGTTGGGCTGAATCTGCCGACCGGCATCAATCACTTCAAAGGCATGCGCTGGTATGGCGCGACCCGTCGCGGCGCCTATGTCTGCCAAAAGGAAGCAGACAAGACGGGCAACCGGGCGACTCGGAATGGCGCGTAGCATTAGCTTGCGAGGATAACCAGCATGCCAAGGAATGTACGGCTCTTTGCGTGGCTATGGCTCGCAGGAAACCTCGGCCAAATTCCCGGAATGTTTTTTCTGCCACCTCCAGCCAGCATCGGAGTAAAGTCAAGACTTGCTGAAATCCTGATCTGTATGGCTTTGCTCGTTATTACAGAAGCAATTACAATCCCATTATATTGGCTTATCGTATGGCGTCACAAGAATTGGGCTCGATGGGTTCTATTCGCGCTGTTCGTTGTCCTCTTGCTCCCATGTCTCGACTATTCGCGCCAGTTTGAGCCCGATGAGATTCCTCAAACTATCATTATCTACGTTTCAGCGTTGGTCCAAGCGGCAGCGTTCTTTTTCATCTTCACGGGTGATGGCCGCCCTTGGTTCGAGAGGGCAGTACGCTTGCCCAACGCTAGTGCGCAATCCCCACCGCACGCAAAAGGATGAC
>DATJUM010000060.1:0-4372 GCA_035502355.1 Rhizomicrobium sp.
GGCGAATATTTCCTCCCCCGCTTGCGGGGGAGGTGCCGCCGCAGGCGGCGGAGGGGGGCAGCCTGTGCGGACGGCCCCCCTTCGGCGCTTCGCGCCACTTCCCCCGCAAGCGGGGGAAGAAAGGCATCAACTCCACTCCGCCTATGAGCTGGACGTGGAGTAATTACTTGGTGTCGCTGCAGCGGCGAATATTTCCTCCCCCGCTTGCGGGGGAGGTGCGGCCGCAGGCGGCGAAGGCGGGCAGCCTGTGCGGACGGCCCCCCTTCGGCGCTTCGCGCCACTTCCCCCGCAAGCGGGGGAAGAAAGGTTGCGGCACGGGGAAATGTCGCTGATGGTCGCGGGCATGCCGGCGGGCGGGCCGCGGTTGCTGTTGCGGCGCCTGCGCGAAATCATGGCGGACCGGGCAAGCGCACAGGCGCGGCTCGACCGTCTTGTCGCCGTGATCGCGGCCAACATGGTGGCCGAAGTCTGCTCGATCTATCTTAGGCGCGCCGGCAACATGCTCGAACTGTTTGCGACCGAGGGATTGAACCGCGCGGCCGTGCATCGCACGCGCATGCGCGCCGGCGAGGGCCTTGTCGGCCTGGTCGCGGAAACCGCCGAACCGATCAATCTCAGCGAAGCGCCAAGCCATCCGCGATTCTCCTACCGGCCGGAAACCGGTGAAGATCCGTTCCGGTCGTTTCTCGGCGTGCCGATCGTGCGCGGCGGCCAGGTCTATGGCGTGCTGACGGTGCAGAACCGGGCCGCGCGGCTCTATGACGAAGAGGAAGTCGAGGCGCTGCAGACCGTTGCCATGGTCCTCGCCGAGATCGTCGCCCATGGCGCGCTGTTCGATATTGCGGAGCTCGACGAGCCCGAATTGCGCGCCGATCGCCCGCGGCTGTTCAAGGGCGAGGGCCTTTCCGAGGGTGTGGCCGTCGGACAGGTGGTGCTGCACGAACCGCGGGTGAAGGTCGAGCGCATGATCGCCGACGATCCGGCGCTCGAAGCGCAACGGCTCGACGGCGCGCTCGCCAAGCTGCGCCGGTCCGTCGACGACATGCTCGCCTCGAGCGAGCTCGATCTCTCGGAAGAAAGCCGGGAAGTGATCGAGGCCTATCGCCTGTTCGCGGAGGATCAGGGCTGGCAGCAGCGGCTGCATGATGCCGTTCGCACCGGCCTCACGGCAGAGGCGGCGGTCGAGCGGGTGCAGGACGAGTTCCGGCTGCGCGTCACGCGCATGGGCGACCCGTTCCTGCGCGAGCGCCTGCATGATTTCGAGGATCTCGCGCGCCGCCTGCAGCGTCATCTGGGCGGCGACGGCCAGGGGGGCGAAAAACATGTCCTGCCACCCGATGCCATTCTTGTCAGCCGCGCGATGGGGCCGGCGGAACTCCTGGACTATGGCCGCGACCAGGTTGCAGGGCTCGTGCTCGAGGAGGCCGCTCCGACATCGCACGTCGCCATTGTCGCCCGCTCCATGGCGTTGCCGCTGGTCAGCGGGGCCGAAGGTATCGTCGATGCGGCGCGCGCGGGCGACACGATTGCGCTCGATGGCGAGACCGGCGAGGCGCAATTGCGCCCGTCATCCGATGTCGTTGCGGCGTTCAAGGCCCGCCGCGTGATGCGCGAAACACGCGCGGCGCGGATCGCGGAAATGCGCGATCTTCCGGCCGTCACCCAAGACGGCGTCCAGATACAACTGATGATGAATGCCGGACTTCTCCTCGATATGCCGCATCTGGAAGCGTCCGGCGCGGACGGGGTCGGTCTCTTCCGGACCGAATTGCAGTTCATGGTCGGCGAGACCATGCCGAGGCTCTCCCACCAGGTCGTCTTCTATCGGAAGGTGATCGAGGCTGCGGGCAAGAAGCCGGTGATCTTTCGCACGTTGGATCTCGGCGGCGACAAGATTCTGCCTTATGGCCGCTGGGAGCGCGAGGAGAATCCGGCGCTGGGCTGGCGCGCGCTGCGCATCGCGCTCGATCGCCCGGCGCTGCTGCGCTACCAGGCGCGGGCGCTTATTGCGGCGGCCGCCGGACGCGTCCTGCGCCTGCTGTTGCCGCTCGTGACGGATGTCGACGAATTCAACCGCGGGCGTGCTCTGATCGATCGCGAGCTGGAACGGGCGCGCATCCTCAAACTTCCGCAACCGCGCCAGACGCTGGTCGGCGCCATGCTGGAAGTACCGGCGATGGCCTTCATGCTGCCTCAGATACTAAGAAGCGCGGATTTTGTTTCGATCGGATCAAATGATCTCCTGCAATTCGTATTTGCGGTCGATCGCACCAATTCGCGCGTGGCCAAACGTTACGACGCATTGAGCCCGCCGGTTCTGACGCTTGTCCGCCAGATCGTGCGCAGCGCGGCTATCGCCAACGGCGAAGTCTCGCTGTGCGGAGAAATGGCGGGGCGGCCTCTGGAAGCGATGGCGCTCATCGGCACCGGCCTGCGCTGCCTGTCCATGCAGGCTGCCAATATCGGGGCGGTGAAGATGATGATCCGCAGCCTCGACACCCGGCAGATCACGGATTTCGTCGATCGCCAATGCGACCGCAGCGATCACAGCCTGCGCACCCGGCTTTCCGCTTTCGCCGCGGAACGCGGCATTGTCATTAAGCAGTAATATCGTGGCCCTCTTGCCGGGCGCTCATTCCGGGTTCATAAAGTGCCGCTACGCGGAAAGGACCTCCATATGCGCGCGCTCCCAGTACTTCTGATTTCGGCGGTTTCGCTGCTGCCCCCGGCTCTGGCCAACGCCGATCCCGCGCAGCCGCAACAGCCCTCCGCATCCGCATCCGCGACCTCGGCGGCCATGCCTGCACCGGCGGCGACGGCGCAACAATCCGCGCCTGCGACCCAGATGACGCAGGCGCCCGCGGCACCGGCTCCAGAAACGGCGGCGAACGGTGCGAACCTTGACGAGATCGTTTGCAAGTCCGAACCGCCGCAGACCGGAACCCGTTTGGGCGGCAGTCGTGAATGTCATACAGTGCGGCAGTGGAACGAGCGCATGCGGCAGGATCAGCGCATGACCCAGATACAGGAAAATGTCGGGTCGCATCTGAGCAACTGAACATCGGCTGCCGGTCCGGTTTTTCGGCGGCGCAATGAATTTGCGGGCGGGACGAGAGCCAGGGGAATCGGGTGAAGGATTTCAGGCGGCGACGAGGCTTGCGAGGAAGTCATCGTCCCAGCTTGCGGTCATGCGCCTGAGGCGTTGAGAGTCTTTGCCGGGCGCCCTTCGGATCAGATTGTTGGCCATGTGTTTGAGGGTGACGAAATTGGCGGGGGCGTTTTCGGTTCGCACCCTGCATTGGTCGTCGCGGAAGACCATGTCCATGACCCAATGCAGGCTGTTCTCGATGGCCCAATGGTCGCGGATCATCGGGCCGACAAGTGCTGCCAGCAGGGTCAGGGAGGTGATGTAGAAGCGCGTCTCCCGTTCGATCTTCTCCCTGGTTTCGCGTTGGCTTTCGACCACGACCACGCCGGCCAACCCTGGCCAGTTGTGACGTTCCTGCAGCCAGTCCACGTCGTGAAGAACAGTGTATTTTCTGGTTTCGATGCGGCCGTGCTCGCCGTCGACCGTTTCGTGACAGCTTATCGTGGTGTCCTTGAAATCCACGGCTTTCTGCTCGGCGACGAAAAGATTTACGTCCTCGTGCAGCGTTGTCTGGTTGCCTTTAAGTGCAATAATATAGTCGGCGTTTTTATCTTTGATCTTCTTGGCGATAGCGCGCTGGCAACCCATGGCGTCGATGGTGACGACAGCGCCCTCGATCGCCATCATGTCGAGCAACGCCGGAATGGCGACGATCTCATTGGACTTCTCGGCAACGGCGACCTGGCCCATGACCAGCCGCTGCCGGGCGGCGAAGGCCGAGACCATGTGGATCGGTTCCTTGGCGTTCTTCTTCGAACCGGACCGCCGCGAGGTCTTGCCGTCGATGGCGATAACCTCGGCGGGCGTTTTGATGAGGGCCGAAACCCAGGCGACGAAGCAGCTTCGAAATGCCCCGGCATCCAGCGTTGCGAAGATGTCGCCGAGATGATCATGGGCCGGCGTCCCGTTGGCAAAAGGCCGGAAACGGCGCAACAAAGCGAGCTTCTTCTCGCCAAAGCGCGCAATGTCGGTGAACGCCTCGGCTCCGGCCAACACGGCCAGCAGGCACAAGAGCAATATCTCATCCAGCGGATAAATCACTTTGCCGGGCTGTCGCCGATCCGGCATGTCCTTGAAATACTGAAGAAAAACCGTCGTCTCGGCAAGCGCCGAAAAATCCCTTCCCGTCTCCTCCATCGCATCATCCTCCATCGCGAATCAGAGGACGTCGACAGATTCAGCTCAAATCCTATTTGTCACGCTCTTCTTCACCCGATTGCCCTG
>DATJUM010000061.1:0-14854 GCA_035502355.1 Rhizomicrobium sp.
TTCCGGCGAAACCTATGGCGCCGCAATCCTGGCGACCTACAACCTGTCTTCCGCCTGGAATTTGTCAGGAAGGATCGAGTGCATTGATTCGGCAGGCGATGCTGCGGAGGGTGCGCCAAACCTGCTTTATGGACAGGGCAGCAAAGCCTGGTCGTTCACCGTCACGCCGACCTGGCAGTACAAGATCTTCTTTGTGCGGCCCGAGGCCTCGTTGGTCACGCTGAGCGGCATTACGCCCGGTTCTGCGCTAGGATCAGGTCTCAATGCCAGAAATCAGTTCCGTGCCATGCTGGAGACAGGTGTATTTTTCTGAGGCAGGGCGGGTCTCCTTCATCCCTCCGCTGACCGGACCTGGGACGGCCGCCGTGCCGGCGAGGAAGACTGCAGACATGAGAATTCCGAAATGAAGCGGAAATGCTGGCGACTCGTAATCGAGGTCATCTTCATAATGTTTCTTTTCTATTCAAATCTTCTGATGGGAGAGTTCGAGCGCGCCAACAGCGCCGGGGGAAAGAGCCTCGCGGACGCCCTCACCGACATCTTCACCGTGACAAATTTTGCAATCGGAATATCGGCCAGCCTGGTCGGATATGCGATCGTCGAATTCCTGCGCGGGAAACTCTAGAGCGTCAGAGCCCCTAGCGATCTTGCGAATCGCCCCGATCTGCAAACGTCCTCCGTTTCATTCTTATCCGATGTGCAGGGCAAGCAGTATCATGTTGAGTGCGAGCGCTGCACCAAGCGTGATGACAAGCACGAGCCCGATTTCGCCGATCACGTCTTCCGCCGAATTCTCCGCGAGATCGTGCCGTCCGCCGAGGGAAGTCTCTCCCCGGAGGCGTTCCCGATCCGCCCGATTATGGCTACGCACGCGCATCGTCGTTTCCTGAAATAGCGACGATCGATGGAATGCGAGGAACTGCATAAAAAATCGAGAGGGCGTGACGGCCGCCCGTATATAGACGGCATAAAAAACTTACCTGCTTCCGGAGACGCTGAGGAGGCAGGCGGTCCCATCTTCACCCCGCCGACTGGGCGTCGTTCCAGCGGATGGCCTCGCGCAGCAGTTCAGAGGCGTTGGCGAGCTGGAGCTTTTCCTTGATGCGGGCGCAATAGGCCTGCACGGTCTTGATGCTGACGTTCAGCGATTGCGCCACGCGACGTGTCTCATAGCCTTGCCCCAGCAGCCGGAAGACCTCCAGCTCACGGTCGCTGAGTTTCTTGACGGGGGCATGCAGGCTCGCAAGATCGCCTTCCGCGAAGCGTTCGGCAAAAACCGTATGCATACGCGGGCTCAGATAGAGATTTCCGGCCAGGACATCCCTGATCGCCGCGGCGATGCTGCTGGTCGATTCCCCTTTCATCACATAGCCGCGCGCGCCGGCACGGAAGGCGCGTTCCGCGTAGAACCGCTCGTCGTGCATGGAGAGCACCACGACGGCAATGCCGGGAAATTCCGCTTTTATGCTCTTGATGAGCGCAAGCCCCGAGCCCTCGGGAAGGGCGAGATCGATGATGGCGATATCGGGCTGCGTGGCCCGCATTCCCTCGAGCGCCTTTTCGGCGCCCGAAGCCTCGCCGCAAACCTGCAGGTCGGCGAGATGATTGAGCAATGTGGTGAGCCATTCGCGCACCAGCGGATGATCATCGACCAGAAAGACTTTCGATACACGTTTGTTCATGACGCGAGCCGATCCTCGATTGCTACAGGCAATTGGCAGATAACGGACGTGCCCCCTCCGGCACGGTTGGCGATGCGGAAGCTTGCGCCGATCATACGGGCGCGGTGCGCCATGATGCGCAAGCCCATGCCGCCGGTGGCAGGCGGGACGGAAGGTATTCCGCTGCCATCGTCCTCGACCCGCAGCTCGTGGCCCTCCTCCAGCGTATTGAGTTCGATGACGATGTTCCGCGCGCCGCCATGCTGGACGGCGTTGCGGGTGCCTTCCTGGGCGATTCGGAACAGGTGTTCCGCGGTCGCGGCGGAGTGAATGAGCACCGGCAATTCGCAGATGAAGCAGCAATTGACGTCAAAGAGCCGGGTCGTGGTGGCGGCAAATTCCTCCAGCGCCAGCATCAGCCCCTCGGCGGTCAGATCAACGGGGTGCAGGCCTTTGACGGAGCGCCGTGTCAACGAAACACCCTCTTCAATCAGTTCCACGACCTTTTTGGCGTCGGATGCCTCCTGCAACTGGCGGCGTTCAAGTTTTTCGCGGAGCACCTGGCCGGCGATTGCCGTGCCGGCAAGGTGCTGGCCGAGACCGTCATGCAGATCCTGTCCAATCCGCCGCTGCTCCTGTTCGCTCGCCTCGAGCAGCATATGCTGCAGCCGCTCGCGTTCCGCGATCTCGCGCGTCAGCGCCGCCGCCCGGTCCCGCACGCGGGATTCGAGTTCGCGATTAAGATTGCGGAGCTTAACCAAAACAAGCACCACGACCACAAAGGATGCGAATTGCACCGAACCATTCCAGGCGATCAGAAATGGACTCGCAAAGCTCGCATCGCCGGCGACCATATTGCCGGCCATCCATACGGCCACGCAAAGCGCCGCCGTAAAGAGCGCAAAGCCCGTGCCGACGAACCAGGCCGCCAGCGAAACCGGAAGCAGATAGAAAGCGGAAAGCGATATGAGGGTGCCGGTCGTGTAATCGAATTCGCCAATGCAGAGCGCAAGCAGAATGGCCGCCACCGCCATGCGCGGCCGCGACTGCCTATCCAGATATCGGGTCCAGTTGGTCATCGGGTCCCAGCCCCGCAATGTTGCGTTGGCGCGCGGGGAAAATCTATGGGGCGGAGGATTACGCCTCGTCCACGGTTCCGCACCAGCCGGGGAGATAATCCGCGTCCCGGCTTTTTGCGAGCTTCACCGCCTCGCGAAGCGCGCCGGCAAATGCGTCCTTCACCTGACGCCGCCTGATCCGACGCCGCAGAAAATCGGCCCATAGAAACTCGCTGAAAGGCGTCGTGTCCTTGGCATAGCCGCCCGCGCGGCGCAGCGCGCCGGCCAGCGACCGGAAGGGGTCGTCAACCATATCGCGCAGCGAATGGGGAATTTCGTCATACGGCCTTCGGCGGCCCTTGTCGTCGAAGGGATGCATCCAGCCGCGATTGTCGAGAAACATCCAGAACATATCCTGCTTGAGACGATCAAGCTGGGCGACCGGCAGAACGAAGATGTCCGCGAGCCCTTCCTCCATCAGCGCCAGCGCAAGATGATGATGATCGATGATATAATGACGTTTCTTGGGGCCCACGACGACGGGTATCATGTGCGTGCCGAGAAAAGCGGCGGAGTGCTTCCGACTCTTCTCCGCGCGCCAATGCTTTCTGCGCTCGTCAACCTCGCGCCGGCCAATGGTTATTTGCGTCGGCCGGAGTTCGGCGATCGGAACGGGATGGATGACAGGTTCGCGGATAGGCGGCATGGATTAGACTCCGGATTCGAATCACGCCGATGTCTGCGAGAAATACCATCGAGAGACGCGCCGCACCCGCCCGGACCGGCTTTGCCGGCCTGTGGCTGGCGCAGGATGCGATTGCGGGTCTCACGCTGGCGGCCATCGCCATCCCCGAGCAGATGGCAACGGCGCGGCTTGCGCATTTTCCGCCCGAGGCGGGTTTTCTCGCCTTTCTGGCGGGCACATTGGCCTTCCTGGCGCTCGGTGCGAACCGCATCGCCTCCATAGGCGCCGATTCGACCATTGCACCGATTTTCGCCGCCGGCCTCGCGCTCATCGCAACGGAAGGATCGCCCGCTTATGCCGCGCTTGCTGCAACGCTCGCGGCAATGGTCGGGCTGCTGGTTGGAATTTGCGGCTTCGGCCGGATGGGATGGATTTCCAATCTGCTTTCCGTGCCGGTCACGACGGGATTTCTGGCCGGCATAGCCGTCCATATCGTCACGTCGCAACTCCCGGTCTTTTGCGGTCTGCCTTCCGGCCAAGGTGGATCGCTTGCGGAGTTGACAGGGATTGCGCACACCAATGCCTATGACCTGGCGCTCGGCACGGGCGCGTTCCTGTGCGCGGCAATCGCGGAAAGCCTCGACAGGCGCTGGCCTGGGGCGCTGATTGGCGTCGCCGGAGCGACGGCAGCTACCATTATCTTTGCGCTCGAGCAGCACGGCGTTCAGGTCCTTGGCGTCGTTGCGTCACCCCATCCGCACCTGCCGGCGTCCTGGCCGGGCATGAACGGGCTGGTGCGACTCGCGCCGCTGGCGCTGCTGCTTGCGCTTGTCGTCATGGTGCAATCCGCTGCGACGACCAGCTCATTTGCTTCGACTCCCGACCAACCGCCCGATATCGACCGCGATTTCCTGGGCGTGGGGGCGGCCAATATTCTCGCCGGGCTTTGCGGTGCATTCCCGGTGAATGCGAGTCCGCCACGCACGGCCGTGGTTGCGGAATCCGGGGCACAATCCAGAGTGGCGGGGCTGGTGGCGGCTGCTTCCGTCGCCATGCTGGCAATATTCGGTACCGGTCTGCTGAAACATGTTCCGGCCGCCGCGCTTGCGGGCGTGCTCCTGTTTATTGCGCTCAGGATCGTGAAATTCGGCCTCGCGCGCACGGTGTGGCGGCAGAGCCGTCCCGAATTCCTGCTCATGATCGCGACCACGCTCGCGATTGTCGTGTTTCCGATCGAAATCGGCGTCGGCATCGGAATCCTTTTCTCGCTGCTGAACGGCATGTGGACGACAACCCGCTCGCATGTAATCACGCTGTCGCGAATTGCCGGAACGTCCATCTGGTGGCCACCCATGTCCGGCACGCCGGTGCAGGACGTCCCCGGCGTGCTCGTCGTCGCGTTCCAGGCTCCGCTGTCATTTCTGAATGCGGGCGCTTTCCAGCGCGGCTTCAGGGACGCACTTGCGCAGGCGCGCTTCCCCGTTGGTCTGATGGTTCTGGAAGCGAGCAGCATCGTCGAAATTGATTTCACCGCCGCACACGTGCTTTGCGCGGCGGTCGAACTCTGCCGCGAGAACGGGATCGTGTTTGCCGTCGCGCGTCTTGAGTCGATTCGCGCGCAAAGATCGTTTCACCGTTTCGGTATTACGGAAGTGGTAGGCCCGTCACATATGTTCCGCAGCGTGCAGGAGGCTGTGGAGGCGCTCGCACCGTCGTCCTGAACCCCAAAGTGCCCGGCGGCGCGCAGGAATGATTTGCTGCGCCGCATTGCGTTGCAGCGCGACAGGTTGCGAAGAATTTTCGCTCGACAGGTGCACGGACGCCGTGGAAGATGCTTTTGCCGTTCGAAGTTGCTGGGCTCGGTGCGGTGGCAAAAGGCATATCTATGAGCCCGAGTTTGACCTACAGATTCGATCTCTTCGACGATGGCGGTGCCCGCAACTGCCTTTTCATCGCGCAATGTTTCGGGGACGAACACGCGGTCCTGCTTGCGCGCGCGCTGTTCGACAGCACCTTCGTCCGGATGAAGAGCATCGAGGTGTGGCGCGACGACGTGCTTGTTCACGAAGCCAACAAGCATGGGACCAGCGCGGTCAATTGAAGACTGCGCAGCTTCGCTCGTTCACCGGCCATGGTGAGAACAAGAATGCAGGGGCGTTCTATTTGTTCTCGGGATCCGGCGGATGTCTTTCCCAGTCGACGGAAGCCTCGTCCCAACCGCCACCAAGCGCCTTGTAGATGGTGCTGAGATCCTCCGTCAGCGCCGCACGGCTCTGAATCAGTGCGTCGCGAGTGGACAGCAGCGTTGCTTCCGCGGTCAGCACATTGACGAAAGTGACAAGCCCGGTCGCGTATTGCTGACGGGCAATCGTTTGCGACGAAGCGGCCGCCTCTTCCGTAGCGGCCAGCGCGCGCTCGTGGCTTTTCTCGTCGGCATAGCGGGCAAGGGCATCCTCGACGTCCTGGAGCGCGCCGAGCACCGCCTTTTTCCAGGCGAAATAGGCCTGGAGTTCAGCCTCCTTGCTGGCGCGGATATTTGCGCGGAGGCGTCCTGCTTCGAAGATCGGCCAGCTCACATAAGCGATTCCGACGGTGCCGAAATGGCTCGCCGACAAAAGATTGCTCAGCATGCCGCCGGTGAAAGCCGGACTGCCGATCAGATCGAGCTTGGGATAAAGATCGGCGATCGCCACGCCTTCATCGGCCGTCGCGGCAGCGAGCTTGCGCTCGGCCTCGCGGATGTCGGGCCGCCGGCGCAGGAGTTCGGCCGGCAATGCAGCCGGCAGGCCCGGCGGCGTAACCGGTATCGGCTCGGCAGTCTCCAATTCGCGCGCCAGCGACTCGGGCGGTTGCGCAAGCAGGACCGCGATGGCGTGGACCATCGCATCGGCCTGGGCCTGGAGCGGCGGTATCTCGGCGCGCGCATTTTCCAGAAGCGTTCGTTGCTGATTGACGTCGAGCTGCGTGACGAAGCCCGCTCTGGCGCGGTCGCGGACGAGACCGAAGAGCTGCAATTCGTCCCCGATCTCCGAATCGAGCATCGCAATGCGCGCCTGCGACGCGCGCAGATTGATATAATCATCGGCAATCTCCGCCGTCAGCGCGACCTCCCCGTCATGCAAATCCCAGAGTGCGGCCTCGGTGTTCGCATGCGCGGCTTCCATGGCACGCCGAGTGCCGCCGAAAAGATCGATCTCCCAGCTCGCGTCGAGCCCGAGAGAATATAATTTTATGTTGCTCGGCGAACCGGCGGCCGGAGAACCTCCGGCGCCACCGGCGAGCGCGGCAAGCGGATTGGAATTCGAATGCATGTTCACGCCGAGTCCGGAAACGTCGAGACTCGGCCATTCGGGCGCGCCGGCGATGATTTCCTGCTCGCGCGCCTGGCGCACGCGCGAAGCGGCAGCCTGAAGATCGAGATTGGCGGCGAGCGCACGGGCGATCAGGGAATCGAGTTTCGTATCGTGAAACACGGTCCACCATTTCGAGATATCGCTTCCCGCCGGAAGCGGCGGCGACGCATGCGGTTCGGCGAAATCGGCCGGCAACGCGATGTCGGGCTTTCTGTAGTCGTGCCCGACATTGCAGGCGGTGAGGACCGCTGCCGCCCAGACCGTCATCGCTGCAGGGCCGCGTCTCACAGTGCGGCTCCCTCTCCTTGAGCCCCATGCGACTGGCCGCGCAGCAGAAATACAAGCGGCAACGCGCACAGCACCACGATCATCAAGACTTGAAACACGTCGATGTAGGACAGCATCGCCGCCTGCTGCAGCAGCTGCCGGTAGAGCAGCGCGACGGCCTGCCGCGCCGCTTCGAGCTGCGAATGCCCGTGCGCCATCAGCGCCTGCGTCATCTGCTCTATGCCGTGCCGGTAGTTGGGATTGAGCGGATTGAGCGTTTCCACATACTGCGCCTGATGGACCTGCGAGCGACGGTCGAGCATGGTCTGCACCGCGGATATGCCGATGGTGCCGCCAAGGTTTCGTGCCACGTTCAGGAGTGCGGACGCCTGGTTGCTGTCCTCCGGTCTCAGCCCCACATAGGCCAGGCTGTTGATGGGAATGAACAGAAGCGGCAGTCCGATTGATTGATACATGCGCGCGATCGCGGCGTCCCAGAACGACATCTGCGCGTCGAGATGGGTCAGGTGCCAGAACGCGAAAACCTGGAGCAGGAAACCGCCGCCGATAAGGATGCGCGCGTCCACGCGATTGGTCAGCACACCGGCGAGCGGCATCACGAACAGCGTGGCGACGCCGCCAAGCGTCAGCGCGAGGCCCGCCTCCTCGGCGGTATAACCCATGACTTCTTGCAGCAGCTGGGGAAGGAACTGCGTGCTCGAGAAGACGACCATCCCGACGACGAGCATGAACACGCTCGCGATGCCGAAATTGCGGTAGCCGAACATGGAAATGCGGACGATGGGATCCCTGCGGGTGAGCTCCCAGGGAATGAGCGCGAGAAGCGAAAGACCGGAGACGATGGCGCAGACGAGGATTGTGGTGTTCGCAAACCAGTCATAGCGCTGGCCGCGGTCAAGGGTGATCTCCAGGCCGCCGAGAAACAGCGCCTCCAGTACGAAGCCGGTGTAATCCACGCGCAGCCCGGCCCGGCGAATTGCCGCGCGCTGATCGCGCAGCGCCTTCGGTTCGTCCACCAGGACGGATGTCAGCGCGAGCGAAAGAATGCCGATGGGCACGTTGATCAGGAATACCCAGTGCCAGGAGTAATTGTCGGTGATCCAGCCGCCGATGCTGGGCCCAAGGATCGGTCCCACGATGACCACCACGCCATAGATCGCAAAGGCGATGCTGCGCTTCTCGGGCGGAAACGTATCGACGATCATCGACTGCTCGACGGGCGCGGTGCCGCCGCCGCCTATGCCCTGGAACACGCGCGCGACCAGGAGAAAGCCGAGACCCGAGGCAAGGCCACAGAGGAGGGACGAGACCGTGAACAGCGCGACGGATATCATGTAGAAGCGCTTGCGGCCGATCACGTCGGCCAGCCACCCGCTGATGGGAATGATCACCGCATTGGCAACGAGAAAGCTCGTCAGCACCCAGGTCGATTCGTCGTAACTGACCGAGAGGCTGCCGGCGATGTGGTTGAGCGCGACATTGGCGATCGAGCTGTCGAGCACGACCATGAAGGTCGCGATCGATATGACGCCGATGATAAGCCAGGGATTGCGTCTTCCGGCAACGGAGCGCGCGGGCGTCCATCTGCCCTGTGCGCCGCCGCGTCCGCCACCTTCCGACATTCAGCGCACCTTGACGGCAGGCTCGACCGACATGCCGGGGCCAAGAACACAATTGCGCGGCAGCCGATCGATCAGAATCTTTACCGGTACCCGCTGCACGACTTTCACGTAATTGCCCGTCGCATTCTCGGGCGGCAGGATGCCGAAAGCCTGGCCAGCCCCGCGCTGGATGGAATCCACATGGCCGCGAACGGAGGCGGAAGGACAGGCGTCGATGGAAATATCTACGGCCTGCCCCGGGCGCATGTGGGCGAGCTGCGTTTCCTTGAAATTGGCCGTCACCCACAGACGCAGCGGCACGATCGCCATCAGTTGCTCGCCAGTTTGGACATAATTCCCGACGGCCACGGTGCGCTGCGCCACATGGCCGTCGAGCGGCGCAAAGACCCGCGTGTAGCCGAGATTGAGGCGCGCTTGTGCGACCTGCGCCTGCAACGACCGCACGGAAGCCGCGGCGCCCGCAACGGCAGCCTGCGACGCGGAAATCTGCGACTTCGCCCCCTCGATCTGTTTGTGCGCGGCATCCAGCGCAGCCGCGGTATTGCGCGCCGTCGCGACCGCCTGATCAAGCTGTTGCTGCGCGACCGCAAGCGGATTGGTGGCTTTGAGGGTACGATAGCGGGCGAGATCGCTTGCCGCATTGGCAGCCTGCGCCGACGCGCCCAGCGCATTCGCCCGGGCCTGATCATAGGCGGCCTGGCTGACACGCACCTGGGCTTGCGCCTGGCCCAACTGCGTCTCCGCCTGATGTTCCTGCGCCAATGCCTGGTTCAACCGGGCAATCTCGTCGGACGGATCGATCTCGACGAGCAGCTGTCCACGACGGACCGGCTGATTGTCGTTGATCAGGACGCGCGCAATCCTGCCGCCAATCTGCGGCGCCACCTGCACGATATGCGTATCGATGAAAGCGTCGTCCGTGTCTTCGTACTGCCGCGCGATCAGCCACCAGACAATGACAGCCACGACGATAACGACGAGAATGACCACGCCCGCGATGCGCACGGCGGTCCGGCGAAAGAAGCTCTCTCGCCTCTCCGCGTCGGAATCCGTTTTTCTCTGCTCGCGCTGCTCGCCCCGATCGCGGCCCGCGTCATCAGGCGCCATCCAACCCCCGACTTTCCTCTGGCGGATTCAAGACAACAAACCACCCCAATGCTCGAACGCGGCGGAGGCAGTTTGGTTGCACGGGGACAGTCTGCGATTTTTTCAGGACCCGCCGAGAAGGTAGTGCTCCACCGCCTTGGCGAATCCCTCGTCATTATAGGAATCGGTGACGGCCGAGGCCTGCGACTTCACCTCGTCGGACGCATTGCCCATGGCGATCGAAAAACCGCTGACGCGAAACATCAACACGTCATTGGGCATATCGCCGATGGTGGCGATTTCGGATGCCGGGATGCCGAGCCGGCTTGCGTGGTAGCGGACGACGCCAGCCTTGTTGGCATTCGTATTGGTGATATCCAGATAATAGGGCTGCGAGCGGGCGACCGACGCCGACCCGTCAAGCGCGCGGCCGATTTCGCCCTCGGCCCTCTGCACAAGCGCATGATCGTCGCTGATACCGACGATCTTGACGGCATCCGCATAATATTCGTCGTAGCTCTTTGTTACTTCCGGGGGAAATTTCACCGTCCAGCTTTCGCGCGCCACATGCGGCGCATCCGGATTGCGCAAATACCAGGATTTGCCGGTGTAGAGCCAGGCATCGAGCCCGAGCTTGCCCAGCATTTCAATGGCTTTGGAGGCCGCTTCGGCCGCGAGGGCGTGCGTCTCGAGCACGCTCATGTCGGGAGCTACATAGGCGCCGCCATTGAAGCCTGCGATCGGTTCGGTCAGCGCCAGCGGGTCGACGAACATCGACATGCCGCGTGGCGGACGGCCCGAGGTGATGGCAAAACGGATGCCCTTGTCATGCAGCCGCACCACCGCCTGCCGCGCGCGCGGCGTGAGCACCTTCTCTTCGGTAACAAGCGTGCCGTCCACATCGGCAAGAAGAAAGGAAATTTTTGCGGCAGATGCCATTGCGGCAGTCCCCGATATGGTTGCGATTCTACGGGAACGGCGTTTCCGGTTGCCAGGTTGCGCGGTCCCGCCCCGCTATTGTTCCCGCATGCCGTTGTGCATCACGTCGCGGATCGGTTCTAGGAAATAATTCAATGCCGTGTGCGCACCGGTCTGGATTTCGATCTGGACGGGCATGCCCGGGATGAACCGGGCGGCCGGATGGTCTTTCAGGATCGCGCGGTCCACGCTGACATGGACGAGGAAAAAGGGCTGGCCGGTGTGCTGGTCTTCCAGCGTGTCCGGCGAGACATAGGTCACGGTGCCCGTGAGCATTGGCAGCCGGCGCGCCTTGTAGGCGCTCAGATCGACCTTCGCCGTCATGCCGGCATGGACTTCGTCCGCATCCTGCGGACGCAGCCGTGCCTCGATCTCCAATTTGTCGTGCACGGGAATCACTTCCAGCACCGGTTCGCCGGCCTTGACGACGGCCCCCTTTGCGTGAACCTGAAGGTCGACCACCCGCCCGTCCACGGGCGCAACAAGCGTGGTGCGCTGAAGCACGTCCCGCGCGGCCTGGATGCGATCGGTGAGATCGAAGCGCCGGCTCTGCACATCGCGCAAATCCTTCAGAACGTCCTCGAGCGCCTGGCTTTTCATGTTGATGATCTGGATGTCGTCCTCGCCGCTGTCGAGCTTCTGCTGCGCGATTTTCTGCACGAGATCGCCGCGCTGGCCTTCGATGTCGGCCTGCGCGCGCTGCAGATCGAGAAGCTTTGCCGTCGGCTCGAGGCCCTTGGCGACCATCTTTCCAACCGCATCCGCTTCGCGTTGAATGAGTGATATCTGGGTATCGTCCGCCGCAATCTGGGCCTGGAAGCCCTCGATGGCGCGCGCATCCTCCGCCTTCTTCTCGTTCAGGATTTCGACCTGCTGTTTGATCGAAGCCTTCTGATTTTCGAACGCGGTCTGCTCGCCAAGAATCGATTCCGCCACCTTCGGCTCGTTGGCGCGCGCAAGAAGCTCGGGCGGAAAATGGATGGTCGGACTGCCGTCGCGCTCGGCGGTGAGCCGCGCCTCCTGCGCGGTCAGCTCATCCTGCTCGTCCTGGATTTGCTGGAGGGCGGCCGCGGCCTGCGTATTGTCGAGCCGGATGAGCGGCTGACCGGCCTTCACCATCTGCCCATCCTGCACCAGGATATCCTTCACGATACCGCCTTCGAGATGCTGGATCTGCTTGCGATGCGATTCCACGATCACCGTGCCGGGCGCGACGATCGCGCTCTGCAGCGGTGCCATGGCCGCCCAGCCGACGAAGCCCAGAAAGAACAGCACAACCAGGCTGCTTCCGGCCCGGACCACACGACCCGTACGCAGGAAAGGCAGCGCGTCGTCCGCTGTGGTCGGCCCGCGGCTTTCACGCAGGACCGTGACGAAAGAGTTCCAGCGCTGCCATGCGCGCGGAGAAGCGGTCCGGACTTCTCCGGTTTGCTCCGCAGCGTTGCTCATGTTTCCGCGCCCTTCAGTTCGGCCTCGCCCGTTGCGGGATGCGGACCGATCGGCTGGGTGAGCGGAACGACCTTGGCCGGCGGCTCGCCGGTTTTCTGAACCGGACGCGGGCCGCCCTGGACCGGCACGCCGCGGCCTCCGAGCCGCGGAAGAATCTCCTGGCGCGGTCCGAAAGCCTCGACCATGCCGTCGCGCAGCACGAGGATTTTGTCGACGACCGACAGGGTCATCGGCCGGTGCGAGACGATGACGAAGGTGACCCGGCGTTTCTTGAGCTCGAGAATCGTCGCCTGCAGGGCTTGCTCGCCGATATTGTCGAGATTCGAATTGGGCTCGTCGAGCACCACGAAACGCGGATCGCCATAGAGCGCGCGGGCGATACCGACGCGCTGCCGCTGGCCGCCCGAAAGCTTGTGGCCGCTGTCGCCGATTTCAGTGTCATAGCCTTTCGGCAGGCTGAGGATCATTTCATGCGCGCCGGCCAATCGGGCGGCCGCAACCACCTTCTCCGGATCGCCTTGCGTCAGCCGCGCAATGTTCTGGCGCACCGTGCTTGCGAACAGTTCCACGTCCTGGGGCAGATAGCCGATATAGCGTGACAGCTCCGTGCGCGGCCAGCTGTAAATGTCCGCGCCGTCGAGGCGCACATGGCCCGTCAGGCATGGCCACGCGCCGACAAGCAGCCTGACCAGCGTCGATTTGCCGGAAGCCGAGGGGCCGACGATGCCCAGCGACTCGCCCGCCGCAAGCGAGAAACGAATGCCGTTCAGAATCATCCGCTGCCCGCCAGGCACGCTGAAGCTGGCATCGACCACGTCGAGCCGGCCTTCGGGCGCGGGCAGTACCATACCCTCGTCGCGCCTGGGCGCCTGTCGCAGGAGATCCTGCACCCTGCCCCAGGCGAGGCGCACATTCACGACATTCTTCCAGGCGGCAACAATGGCCTCGATGGGCGCCAGTGCCCGCGTGCCCAGAATCGACGCGGCGATCATGATACCGCCGGACGCGTGATACTCGAGCACAAGCACCGCACCTGTCCCGAGCAGTACAATCTGGATAAGCAGCCGCAGCGCCTTGGAAACACCCGCCAGCAGGGAATCCGTATCCGACGCCGAGAGCGATGCCCGCAGCGAATCCACCCAGATGCCGAACCAGCGCTCGACAAAAGTGGACGACATGCCGATGCCTTCCAGCACATCGGCATTCTTGACGCCGTCCTCGGCATAGGCATGGGCCCTGATCGAAAGGCTGATGGAGCGGCCCAGCATGCGGCTCGTCAGCATCTGGTCCGTCATCGCAATCAGCGCAAGCAGTACGCCGCCGAACAGCACGATGAAGAAATAGATCCAGTGCAGATAAAGCATGATCGCGAGATAGAAGATGAGAAACGGCGTATCGCAGAGCTGTCCGAGCGTGGGACTGGCGATGAAGGCCTTGATGGTTTCGAGGTCGCGCAATCCCTGGCGCGGCTCGAGCCCGCCGCTGCGCGAGGAGCTCGCCAGCATCGAGCGCAGGATGATTGGAGCGACTTGCGCGCCGATGCGCATGCTGGCGCGCACAAAGAGGCGCGTGCGCAGCGCATCGATCGCCGCATAAACGCCGATGGCAGCAAAGGAGATAAGGGTAAGAAGAAGCAGCGTCTCTTCGCTGCGGCTGGAGAGCACGCGGTCATAGACTTCCAGCATGTAGAAGGAGGTGGTGAGCGTGAGCACCGCCATCGCCGTGCTGAAGAGAAAAGCGTGACCAAACAGCTTTGCGCTGGCCGCCACAGCCGCCACGAGCGGATCCGGTGCAATATCCCGCGGGCCCGGTCTGGACGGTCTGCTCAACGGCGAATATTCCTTTCGAAAAGCGGCCCGAGGGGTATCACAGGTTTCCGCCGGAAGTCATCCGGGGACCGACCCGTCGGCCGCCTCTGCGCGTATGCAGCACCGGCATTCTGGTTCATGGCGGTTAAGGCTTGCTGTCACGGCCGGCGTTCATCCTTTGATAATGGCGGCCGCCGCAGGCCGCCCGAGCGATCGCCTCGCGGAGTGCTCACAAGCCTGATTGCGAAGCTTTGGCCCCTGGAGAGAACCGCGCGCTTGCTCCCGTCACCAGCCCCGAGGCGACCGAAGCGGTCCACCGCGTCCATGTCACCTGCCCGCCGGAAAACGTTTCGGACGCACGCGATCTGCTGTTTGAGGAGCTGGAACAGCGCCACTATCCGATTCGGGAGATTGAGAATCGCCCCGGCGGCGAAGACCTGATCGAACTGACCGCCGCGCTGCTACCAACCTCCGCCAACCCGGCGGAGCTCGATGCGGTGGTGCGGCATCTTGAACGCCACGCCGCCATCGAAACCGCCACCTGGACGGTCAGCACCGAGTCATAACGTGGGACGGAATGAGAGCCCTCGCTGCTGATGTCCGACGATCAAATGAAAATCCGTGCCGTTCTAACTCGTCAGGTTGATCGTACCGGACGAAGACCGGGGCGACATGTAAACCGAGGAGTAGAGATCCATCACCCCGAGATGCAGGAGATCGATCGTCGGCGTGTAGGCATAGGTCGTTTCG
Source organism: Rhizomicrobium sp. (assembly GCA_035502355.1). Lineage (GTDB taxonomy): Bacteria > Pseudomonadota > Alphaproteobacteria > Micropepsales > Micropepsaceae > Rhizomicrobium. The sequence goes on from DATJUM010000061.1 coordinate 14,739, forward strand.
CCCCAGACGAGCGATGTATTGGGCACATCGAGCGCGGCCGGGAGGGTGACCGCTTGGCCGACAATCCGTCCCGTACCGTTAAGAGCCTGGCTCCATGTGATGGTCGCGTTCCCCGA
>DATJUM010000062.1:0-36049 GCA_035502355.1 Rhizomicrobium sp.
CGCTCGGATAGCGCAGCTTGCTGCGGTCATATCGCTTGCGGTTCTTCGCCGTCCACACCGGTGACCACCTCTCGAATCAGGCCACCTCTCTTGAATCACAAACGATTCTCCCGATTCAATATCTTCCCGGACAGACACTTAATGAACCGGAGCTTTACGCCTCCGAAATTCCGTTATCCCTTGAACGGCAGCTCGAAGACTTTTCTTGCAGCCAATCTGTCTCTTATCGAGCCGGGGCTGGCCATCTTCGAAGATGAAACTGGTGATGCCGGTAGACAGTACCCGACGGATATAGGCGTTATCGACTTGCTCTGCAAACGGGCGAACGGAGAACTCCTCGTCATCGAGCTCAAGAAATCACGTGTTTCGGACGTTGTTGTCGGCCAAATCTCAAGATATCTTGGCTGGGTCAAAATGCATATTGCGAATGGAAAAAACGTCACGGGATTGATTCTTTCACACGAGGCTGACGAAAGACTTGAGTACGCGGTTTCTTCCCATCCTGCACTGTCGCTTCGATACTTCAAACTGAAGCTGATTCTAGTCAACAAGGATGAGGTGGACCGAATAGAGCCTGGGATTTGACGCGTATTCAGGGCCGACAAAACTCTGTCATGCGACCTTTGGAAGAGACTCCCGGGCTAATAATTCAATAAACGCCGAACGTGTCAGCTTGCGTCGCGAGGCTTCCTCATCGATCGCAGCCAGAATTCCCGAATCAAGGGAAAGATTGGCTTTTGCCGGCCTTCCCGTTTCACGCACCAGCGGCACTGTTGCCAGAACCGCCCCGTCGGCAAGCGCTTCAATGACGTCGCGCCGGCGCCTCAGTTTCTCCAGTGGTTGCGGCGATGGAACACGCTCATCATGCTTCTTCGTGACCTCGACCCAATCGCGAAGAGCGTCCGCCGCGTTCGCGAGCGCCTCATCCACCGTTGCCCCCATTGCGACGCACCCGTCCAACTCGGGGAATACAACGCCATATGCTCCAGCCTTGCCGTCAATGAGTGCGGTATATCGGGACAACTATTTTCTCCTCTCCTTCAGGAGCCTGAAATCCAACCCGCGATTTTCGCGATCTGCCGCGCCACGCCGGCAGACAGGGTGCGATGCCGCGGCACGACGATCACTCCCGGTTTCGTCGGGTGACGATACAGGTCATGCGATCCGCCATGACGTGCAAGTTCCCAACCCTCCCGGACGAGTCGGCCAAGCACCCTGGCGGTGTTCGTTTCCGGTGCAGGCATTTCATATTTCTCATATTTCTGTACGCCTATATGGGCGCATAAGTCAACAGCGATCCGTGCCGGCTTGCCGTTGCGCCGTTGGGGCTGTACGCGAATAATGGCGGCGTTTTCTTGCGAAAAATATCTATGACCGGCAGACATAACTGGAACGAGGACGAAGCGACGGCAATTGTTGCGGCGCAGCAAGAACGAGGCCTGATGGCCGTGCTTTCGGCGCTGAATGAGACGTTTGGGTATCTCCACAAGGATGCGATCGGACTCGCGGCCAAAGCGCTCAATCTTTCGCGCGCCGAAGTCCATGGCGTGGCGAGCTTTTATCACGATTTCCGGGCCCGCGCGCCGGGCCGGCATGTATTGAAATTGTGCGGCGCGGAAGCCTGTCAGTCCATGGGCGCCGACGCACTTGCAGCAAAGGCGACGCGTGAACTCGGCATCGATTTCGGCGAGACGACTCCGGATGAGGCGATTACACTGGAACGCGTTTACTGCCTCGGGTTGTGCGCCTGCGCGCCAGCCGCGCTGTTCGATGGCGAACCGCATGCGCGTTTGGACCAAAACGCGATCTCTTCGCTGATTGCGGACGGGCGCAAATGAGGCGGCGCATCTTCGTTGCACGCGATGCCGGCGCGATCGCGGTGGGCGCGGATCGGGTTGCGGCGGCCGTCGCTGAGGCCGCGAGACGCGCCACACTCGACGTGGAAATCGTGCGCACCGGCTCGCGCGGACTTTATTGGCTCGAGCCGCTGATCGAGATCGAGACGCGCGGCGCGCGCGTGGCTTACGGACCAATCAGACCGGAAGACGTGCCCGGTCTCTTCGCCTGCGGTTTTCTGGATGGCGCGAGGCATGTGCGCGGCCTGGGCGATACCGAATCCATTCCATGGCTCAAGCGCCAGACGCGGCTCACCTTTGCCCGCTGCGGCGTGACCGATCCGCTCTCACTCGATGATTATCGCGCACATCGCGGCTGCAAAGGCCTTTCGCGCGCGCTGACTCTGAAACCGCAAGAGATCGTGGAAGAAGTGGCGCGGTCCGGCTTGCGCGGCCGCGGCGGCGCAGGCTTCCCGACCGGCATCAAATGGCGCACCACGGCCGAGGCAAAGGGCGACGAAAAATACATCGTTTGCAACGCGGATGAAGGCGACAGCGGCACCTTCGCCGACCGGATGCTGATGGAGGGCGATCCGTTTCAGCTTATCGAAGGGATGACAATCGCCGCGCTTGCGGTCGGCGCGAGCAAAGGCGTGATCTACTGCCGCTCGGAATATCCGCACGCGATCGCGACGATGCACGCCGCGATCGCCACGGCGCGAAATGCAAATCTTCTCGGCCCGCGAGTTGCGGACTCGGCGCATGTTTTTGACATCGAGCTCATTGTCGGCGCGGGATCTTATGTTTGCGGCGAAGAGACGGCGCTGCTGGAAAGTGCGGAGGGCAAACGCGGCCAGGTGCGCGCGAAACCGCCCCTGCCGGCGCATGTCGGACTGTTCGGCAAGCCCAGCGTCGTGAACAATGTGCTGACCTTCGCTGCTGCAGCATGGATTATGGCCGAGGGCGCCGAATCCTATAATGCGCTCGGTTATGGGCGTTCGCGCGGCACCATTCCGATCCAGCTCGCTGGCAATCTCAAATATCCGGGCCTCTTCGAAGCGCCGTTTGGCATGTCCCTCGGCGAGTTGATCGACGATATAGGCGGAGGCGCGGCAAGCGGCCGGCCGGTGCGCGCGGTGCAGGCGGGTGGTCCGCTCGGCGCCTATTTTCCGCGTGCGCTATTCGACACGCCCTATGATTACGAGGCATTTACCAAAAGAGATGGGTTGATCGGCCATGGTGGACTCGTCGCCTTCGACGATACGGTCGACATGGCGAAACAGGCGCGTTTCGCCATGGAGTTCTGCGCGTTAGAATCCTGCGGCAAGTGCACACCGTGCCGCATCGGCTCCGTGCGCGGCGTCGAGGTCATCGACCGGATCGTGAAAGGCGAGAACCGGGAAGCGAATGTCGCGCTTCTGAAGGATCTTTGTGAGACACTGAAATGGGGCTCGCTATGCGCATTGGGCGGGTTTACTCCCTATCCCGTGATGAGCGCGTTGACCCACTTTCCGGAGGATTTCGGGCTCGCCCCGGAACTGGCAGAGGTATAGAATAGATCATGGCTCTGGTTTCAGAGATCGATCTCGGCACGCCGGCACCGCGAAGCGAACAAAAGGTCTCGCTTTCCATCGATGGCCGGCACATCGCGGTGCCGGCTGGAACGTCCATCATGCGCGCGGCTGCGGAGGGCGGCACGCAGATTCCGAAATTGTGCGCGACGGATTCGCTTGAGCCGTTCGGGTCGTGCCGCATGTGCCTCGTCGAGATCGAGGGCCGTGCCGGAACACCGGCGTCCTGCTCCACGCCGGTCGCGGAAGGCATGATCGTCCGTACACAGACAGATAGACTGGCCCGGCTGCGCCGTGGCGTGATGGAACTCTATATTTCCGATCACCCGCTCGACTGCCTGACCTGCGCCGCCAATGGCGATTGCGAATTGCAGGATATGGCGGGCGCGGTGGGCCTGCGCGAGGTGCGCTACGGTTATGCCGGCGAAAACCATCTTGCCGACCGCAAAGATGAGTCCAATCCTTACTTCACCTACGATCCCGCGAAATGCATCATCTGCTCGCGCTGCGTGCGCGCCTGCGACGAGGTACAGGGCACGCTGGCGCTGACCATCGAGGGCCGCGGCTTTGGCAGCCGTGTGTCGCCGAGTGCGCATGAGAATTTTTTTGATTCCGAATGCGTGTCGTGCGGCGCCTGCGTGCAGGCCTGCCCCACCGCAACGCTCATCGAGAAATCGGTGATCGAAATCGGCCAGCCCGAACGTTCGGTGGTCACGACCTGCGCCTATTGCGGCGTCGGCTGTTCGTTCAAGGCCGAGTTGCGCGGCGACACGGTCGTGCGCATGGTGCCTTACAAGGACGGCAAGGCCAATCACGGCCATTCCTGCGTCAAGGGCCGCTTCGCCTGGGGCTACACCACCCATCGCGAGCGCATCCTGAAGCCGATGGTTCGTGAACGCATCGAAGATCCCTGGCGCGAAGTTTCGTGGGACGAGGCGATCGGGCGCGTCGCAAGCGAGTTCAAGCGCATCCAGAAGAAATACGGGCCGCGCGCGCTTGGCGGCATCACGTCTTCGCGCTGCACCGATGAAGAAACATTCCTGGTGCAGAAACTCGTGCGCGCGGGCTTCGGCAACAACAATGTCGATACGTGCGCGCGCGTCTGCCACTCGCCCACCGGTTACGGTTTGAAAACAACCTTCGGCACCTCGGCGGGGACACAGGATTTCGATTCCGTCGAACAGGCCGATGTGATCGTGGTGATGGGCGCCAATCCGACGGACGGACATCCCGTCTTCGCATCGCGCATGAAAAAGCGCCTGCGCCAGGGCGCGAAACTTATCGTCATCGATCCGCGCCGCATCGATCTCGTGCGCACGCCACATGTCGCGGCGGCGTATCACCTGGCTCTCAAGCCCGGCACCAATGTCGCGATGCTGACGGCGTTCGCTCATGTGATCGTGACCGAAGGGCTGGTAAACGAGGAATTCGTCCGCACGCGCTGTGACGTTGTCGCATTCCAGGATTGGGCCGCCTTCGTGCGCGAGCCGCGCAACAGTCCCGAAACGATGGCGTCTGTTACTGGCGTGCCCGCGGATATCATCCGCGCCGCGGCGCGACTTTACGCAACAGGCGGAAACGCCGCGTTCTATTACGGCCTCGGCATCACCGAGCATAGCCAGGGCTCTACGGCGGTAATGGCAATCGCCAATCTCGCCATGGCGACGGGCAATATCGGCCGGCCGGGCGTCGGCGTGAACCCGTTGCGTGGCCAGAACAACGTTCAGGGTTCGTGCGACATGGGTTCGTTCCCGCACGAACTTTCGGGCTATCGGCACATTTCCGACGCGGCGACGCGCGCGCTCTTCGAATCGGATTGGGGCGTGGCTCTCGACGACGAGCCGGGTTTGCGCATCCCCAACATGCTCGATGCTTCGGTTGCCGGCCGGTTCAAGGGCCTTTACGTGCAGGGTGAGGACATCGCGCAATCCGATCCTGATACGCAGCATGTCATCGACGGGCTCAAGGCGATGGAATGCGTCGTGGTGCAGGACCTGTTCCTGTGCGAGACGGCGCATTACGCGCATGTATTCCTGCCGGGCTCGACCTTTCTCGAGAAGGACGGAACCTTCATCAATGCCGAACGGCGCATCCAGCGCGTGCGCAAGGTGATGGAGCCCCGCAACGGCTTTGCCGACTGGGAAATCACGCTCAAGATCGCCAAAGCAATGGGTTATTCCATGCACTACGATCATCCGTCGCAAATCATGGACGAGATCGCCCGGCTCACGCCGACCTTCGCGGGCGTGACGTACGAAAAGCTTGATGCGCTGGGCTCCGTCCAGTGGCCCTGCAACGAGAAAGCGCCCGCAGGCACCCCGGTCATGCACATGAACGGCTTCGTGCGCGGGCTCGGCAACTTTGTCATCACCGAATACATTCCGACCGACGAGCGCACCGGACCGCGCTTCCCGCTGCTTCTGACGACCGGGCGGATTCTCAGCCAATACAATGTAGGCGCGCAGACGCGGCGAACACAAAACATCGTCTGGCATCAGGAAGACCGGCTTGAAATCCACCCGCACGACGCCGATCAGCGCGGCATCCGCACGGGAGACTGGGTGAAGCTCCAAAGCCGCGCGGGCGCCACATCCCTGCGCGCGCTTGTCACCGACCGTGTCGCACCGGGTGTCGTCTACACCACGTTCCACCATCCGGATACGCAGGCAAACGTAGTAACAACCGACTATTCCGATTGGGCGACGAATTGCCCGGAGTACAAGGTCACTGCCGTGCAGGTCTCGCCATCCAACGGACCGACCGACTGGCAGCGGCATTACCAGGCCGAAAGTGCGCAGACTCAGCACATCGCAAGCTCGCTTGCTGCCGCGGAATGAGTGAACCCCTTCCCTTTTCTCGCCGTGGCCGGGCTTGATCCGGCCACCCAGCGCGCGAGCGTCGGCAAGCGCGTAACCTGCTGAGGCGGCATGTTGATGAAAACGCATATGCCGCGCAGATGCACGGCACCGGCTGGCCGATTCGGGGGCCGGCCATGGTGAGCAAAGAGATCATGGCTCCGCCCCCTCCAGTCGCAAAAGTCCAACCCAAGCTTGTAACACATAGCGGTACATCGATCGGCGCCCGCGCCGTTCCGGAAGAAACGGCCGTCGCATTTACCTATGGCAGCGCCACCTTTGCCGTAATGATGGCGACACCACAGGATATCGAAGATTTCGCGATCGGCTTCTCGCTTACCGAGGGAATTATAGAAAGTCAGCCTGAAATCGCTTCCATTGAAGTGATCGCGCACGAACAGGGCATCGAAGCGCGGATGGCTCTCGCATGCGCACGCGACAAGCAGCTCCTGTCGCGGCGGCGTCAGCTCGCGGGGCCGGCGGGCTGCGGTCTATGCGGTATTGAAAGTCTTGAGGCGGCCGTCCGGCCGCCACGCGACGTGAAGGCGCAATTGCGCATCGATGTCGATATCTTATTTGCGGCCGTCGGCTCATTGCGCGAACACCAGCGTCTTAACACGATGACCAAAGCTGTCCATGCTGCCGGCTTCTGGTCAGCGGGGGAGAACAGGTTCGTTGCGGTTCGCGAGGATGTCGGACGCCACAACGCGCTCGACAAGCTCGCGGGCGCGCTGGCATGTACGGGTACCGATCCAGCAAGCGGTTTCATCGTGCTCTCCAGCCGGTTGTCGATCGAACTCGTGCAGAAGGCGGCAACAATCGGCTGTCCGATGCTTGTGGCGGTTTCGGCGCCGACAAATTTCGCCTTGCGTGCGGCGGAGGCGGCGGGCATGACTCTGATTGCGGTGGCGCGCGAGGATTCCTTCGAAATCTTCACCCATCCGCAGCGCGTGGTCATGACGGCTCCCGATGAAGCCCGATGAGAAACTCGCCTATATGGCGAACCAGATTGCGAAATTCTTTGCTTCGCAGGGTGAGGACCGTGCCGCGCAGGCTGTTGCCGACCATATCGAGAAGTTCTGGAACGCCGATATGCGGCGGGATTTTCTTTCGGCTGCGGCCAAAGGTACTTTGGATCTCCATCCTGCCGTGAAATCCGCACTGCCGCTGCTCAGAGCACACCAGGACGCGCGGGCCTGAATATTTCGCAATTGGGCGGGAGCAATGACATGAGCTTTCAAACAATTCTCTTCGAAATCGAAAAAGGCGTGGCGCGGTTGACGCTGAACCGCCCCGACCGCCTCAACAGCTTCACCGTCGCGATGCATCACGAAGTCGCCGAGGCGCTTACGCGTGTCGAACGCGAGGGCGGCGCGCGCGTGCTGCTCATTACCGGTGCCGGTCGCGGCTTTTGCGCCGGCCAGGATCTTGCCGACCGGTCGGTGGCGCCCGGCGATCAAGGCGTCGATCTTGGCGAATCGCTCGAGAATCGTTACAATCCCCTGATCCGCCGTCTTGTCGAACTGCCGAAACCGGTGGTCTGCGCCGTGAACGGCGTCGCTGCCGGCGCCGGTGCAAACATCGCGCTTGCCGCCGATATCGTTCTTGCGGCGAAAAGCGCCAAGTTCATCCAATCCTTTTCCAATCTTGGCCTCGTGCCGGATTCGGGCGGCACATGGATCCTGCCGCGACTCGTCGGCCACGCCCGCGCGCTCGCTCTTGCCCTTACGGGTGACGCGCTTTCGGCGGAGATGGCCGAAAACTGGGGTTTGATCTGGCGCGCCATTGATGACGATCAGCTGCACTCCGAAACAGACAAACTCGTCGAACGTCTGGCCGACGGACCTACGCGCGGCTTTGCCGCCATCAAAAAGGCGATGCGCCGCAGCTGGCTGTCCGCGCTCGACGAACAGCTCGATCTCGAACGCGATCTGCAGCGCGAACTTGGGTACTCGAACGATTTTCGCGAGGGCGTTACCGCCTTCGCCGAAAAGCGCAGGCCCAACTTTTCAGGACAATAGGCATAGGTTCACAACGAAGAGCGCGGAGAACACAAACAAATATCTCAGCGTTACGCACAACGATTCTTTGTGCTCTTCGTGCTCCTTGTGGTGAAACAGCTCCGCGACCGGGAACAGGATCAGGGCAATGAAAACACTTCAGAGTTACACCCAGGACCGCTGGATCGCGCCACAGGGCACCATGACCGTAATCCCCTCGGCCGTGACGGGCGAAACGGTCGCGCAGATCGGCACGACAATTCGCGATTTCGCGGCCGTTCTCGATCACGCTCGCAATGTGGGCGGCCCGATGCTGCGATCCATGACCTTCCATCAGCGTGCGCGCATCCTCAAATCGCTCGCCGAAATCATCATTGCCCGCAAGGAAGAACTCTACGAACTCTCGTTCGATACGGGCGCGACGCGAAGCGATGGCTGGATCGATATCGAAGGCGGGGCGGGAACATTCTTCGCCTATTCCTCGAAAGGCCGCCGCGAGCTTCCGGACGACACGATCGTAACCGAGGGTGCTGTCGAACCGCTTTCCAAGCGCGGGACATTTGTCGCCCAGCACGTGCTTACTCCGCTGCAAGGCGTGGCGCTGCATATCAACGCCTTCAATTTTCCGGTCTGGGGGATGCTGGAGAAGCTCGCTCCCACATTGCTCGCCGGCATGCCTGCGATCGTGAAGCCTGCAAGCACGACCGCCTATGTCGCGGAAGCGGCGTTCCGCATGCTGATCGAAGCCGAGCTGCTTCCCAAAGGCGCGTTGCAACTGATCATCGGGCCGGTCGGGGATATCTTCGATCATCTTGGTGGACAGGACGTGGTCTCCTTTACCGGCTCAGCGAGCACGGCCGAGAAGCTCCAGCGCCACCCGGTCATCATCCGGGAAAGCGTACGCTTCATCGCCGAGCGTGACTCGCTCAATGCGGCGGTGCTGGCACCTGACGCCATTCCCGGTTCGCCGGAATTCGATCTCTTCATCCGCGAGATCGTGCGCGAGATGACGGTAAAGGCAGGACAAAAATGTACAGCCATCCGCCGCGCGCTTGTTCCCGCCCCTGCCCTGGACGCAGCAGAAGAGGCCTTGAAAACGGCACTCTCGAATGTCGCGATTGGCGATCCTCGCGCCGAAGGCGTCAAGATGGGAGCGCTTGTCAGCACCGCACAGCGCGCCGATGTCAGGGAGAAAATCGAAGAGCTGCGGCGCGAGGCGCGGATCGTGTTCGGAGATCCGATGAAGGTGGAACTGCATGGCGGGGATGCCGCAAAGGGCGCATTCCTGTCGCCAATCCTCCTGCGTTGCGACAGTCCCGCCGAAGCCTCGCGGGTGCATGATTGCGAGCCGTTCGGCCCGGTGGCGACACTGATGCCGTACGCCGATCTCACCGACGCGGTAAAGCTCGTCAATCGCGGCAATGGCTCGCTCGTCATGTCGCTGTTTACCTACGAGCCCAGCGTGGCGCGCGAAGTGATTAGCGGCTCCGGTGCGTTTCACGGGCGGCTGCTGGTCGTGGATCGCGACTGCGCGAAGGAGTCGACGGGTCATGGTTCGCCGCTGCCGCCGCTGGTGCATGGCGGACCTGGGCGCGCGGGGGGCGGCGAAGAAATGGGCGGCCTGCGCGGGGTGTTTCATTACATGCAGCGCACGGCCCTGCAGGGCTCGCCGCGCATGCTCGCCGCGATTACGCACAGCTGGATCGTGGGCGCGCCCGAGCAGCGGGAGGGTCCCCATCCGTTCCGGCTCCGTTTTGGCGAATTGCCGGTCGGAAAGACGTTTGTCACCGAGCCGCGGAAAATCACGCTCGACGACATCGAGCATTTTGCGCATTTCACCGGCGATACGTTTTATGCGCATATGGATGAGGAAGCCGCCGCGGCCAATCCGTTCTTCGGCAGCCGCGTCGCGCACGGCTATCTGCTGCTTTCCTTCGCCGCTGGATTATTCGTCGATCCCGCGCCCGGCCCTGTGCTCGCCAATTACGGTCTCGACAATCTCCGCTTCGTCAAGCCGGTCAAACCGGGCGATTCGATCCGTGTGCAGCTTACCGTCAAGTCCAAAACGCCACGCAACGCCGAATACGGCGAGGTGCGTTGGGCGGTGACGCTCACCAACCAGAACGCCGAAACCGTCGCGACCTACGAACTTCTCACGATGAACGCGATGTGATTTGTACTATTTCCATTTCTCCAGCGTCTCGACGAAACGCATGAGCCAGGCATTGGTCTGGTGCGCGTCAAGAACGCGGTGGTCAATGGTGAGGGTGATATACGCCATCGGCCGGATTTCAATCGTATCGCGGCCATCCGCCTCCACCACCACTGCGCGCTTCTGAAGTCTGCCGACGCCCAGGATCGCCGATTGCGGCTGGTTGATGATGATCGGTGCCGCAAGCAGCGAACCCGAGACGCCGTGATTGGAAATCGAAAAGGTTCCGTTCTGCACATCGGCCGGCGCGAGCTTTCCAGTGCGCGCCTTTTCGGTCAGCTCGGTCAGACGCTGTGCGATCTCGATCAGCGACAGTGTCTGGGCGCCGTGAATAACCGGAACGATGAGACCTTTGTCGCCCAGCGCCGTACCGACCCCGATATTGATATCTTCGAATATTTCGACGCGGTCCTCATACCACCGCGAATTGACGAGAGGCACAGCCTTCATGGCTGCGATGCTCGCCACGATGAAATAAGCGGTAAAAGTCAGCTTCGCACCTTCCGCTTCGAAGGCAACCTTGTGCGCGTCGCGATGGGCAATGATTGCGCCGAAATCCGCTTCGAACAACGCTGTCACGTGCGGCGCGGTGCGAACCGACTGCGCCATGTGCTCGGCAATGCGCCGTCGCATGGAATCGTGCGGAACGATCTTGACGCCACGCGCCTCGTTCGTTGCCCGGCGCAGGATCTCGGCTTCGATGTCTTCGCGCGTGAGCCTGTTGCCCTTCAATGGAATCTCTTCGGCGCGCAGGTCGTGTTCCGACAAAAGGCGCCGGATGCCGGGCGGCAGCTGCGATATTCCAGGCGGCGATCTCGTCGGCGACGCCGCGGTGGGTGCCGATGTGGCGGGCTCGGCCACCGCGAAACTCTCGACCGTTCCTTCGCTGATTCGTCCAAGCACGCGGCCGGGTTCGATGTCGGCGCCCTCCTGCACGAGAATCTCCGACAAAACACCGTCTGCGGTCGCGGCGATCTCGACGGCCACCTTGTCGGTTTCAATTTCGCAGATCGGCTCATCTGCTCGCACCGCTTCGCCGGGCTTCTTCAGCCAGGTCTTGAATACAGCCTTGGTGCCTTCCTGCTCGGCCGGTACGATGATGTCGATCACCTCACAGCCCGATCATCTGTTCGAGTTTCGTGCGAATTTTCTCCGCCGACGGCAGTGCCCACTCCATCAGAGCGGGGTTGTGCGGGCTCGGAATGTCCGGCACGGCAAGGCGTGCGACAGGCGCGTCCAGATCGAAAAAGCAGGTTTCGGCCACCACGGCAGCAATCTCGGCGCCGAAGCCGCCGGTCAGAAGATCCTCATGCACGATCAGGCAGCGCCGCGTTCGTTTGACCGAGGCAAGAACCATTTCCCTGTCCCAGGGCATGAGCGTGCGCAGATCGACGATCTCCACCGAGTGCTCCGCGGCAGCCTCTTCGCAGCGCTCGACCATGGCGCCCCAAGTAATGATCGTCAGATCCTTTCCTTCGCGTGCTTTGCGGGCTTCTCCAAACGGAAGGACGTAATTATCGCCCGGATATGGCCGCCGCGCCGACGGCGCATCCAGCATCGCGCGGTGCTCGAAGAAAATCACGGGATCATTGCCCCGCAGCGCGGATCGCAAGAGACCGACGGCGTCTTCCGTGTTCGACGGCACGGCCACTTTCCAACCCGGCGAATGCACGAACTGCACTTCGTTCGTCTGGCTGTGCCAGGGATCGCCGCATTTGAAATAGCCGATCGGCATGCGCACCACGACCGGCGCCGCGAAGTGATTGTTCGTGCGCCAGCGCATGGTTCCACAATCATTGAGTTGTTCGGTCGCCGGGTCGGCATATTTGCGGAACTGGATCTCGGGCACGGGTACAAGGCCGGCCAGCGCCATCCCGACTGCGCGCCCGATAATGCCTTCCTCGGAAAGGCCGGTATCGAATACGCGCGCTTCGCCGAATTTTTCCTGGAGGCCGAGCGTGACCGCATGCACGCCGCCTTTTGGGCCGACATCCTCGCCGAAGATCAATACGCGCGGATTGATTGTGAGCTCGTGTTCAAGCGTGCGGCGAATGGCCGTAACCATGTTGATCCGCTGCCCCTGGGGCTCGGGCCTTTTGCGCGCCAGCGGCGCCGTATAACCGCGCGTCCACTGTCCCCCCTCGGCCTGCAGCTCATGCTCGTAAAACACGTGCCGCGCTGTCCTCTCAACATCCGCAATCGGCCGTGCCTCGGCTTCGTCCCTCGCCTGCCTCACCTCGCGCTCTGCTTCGTCACAAATCTGCTTCCATTCCGCGTCGTCGACTTCCGCGGACCGAAGAAAATTTCGCAGCTTCGGCAAAGGATCGCGCGCCAGCTCGGCGGCAACGACATGTTCGGGCTTGTAGGTCTGCGTATCTTGAAACGAATGGCCTTCGAGCCGTGGGACAGCGAGTCGCAGCAGCGCCGGGCCGCGCCGTTCGCGCACATGACGTACGGCGCTTTTGATCAGGCGGGCGGCCTCGGCGGGTTCTGTGCCGTCGCCCGAAAAAACGCGAAGACTCCGGAAGCTGGCGAGATTGGCGGCGATATCGCCGCCCGGCGTCTGCAGCAGCGAAGGTACCGAAATACCATAGCCATTGTCCTCGATGAAGAACAGCATCGGCAAATTCAACGTCGTGGCGATGGTCAGGGCCGACCAGAAGCCGTTGGTCGCCACCGAGGCATCCCCGCCAAGCGCGACGGCGATCGCATCATCGCAAGCGGATTCCCGCAGAACAGACGAGCGATAGACGAGCCCCTGCGCCCAGCCCGCTGTCGGCGTGAACTGCGCGCCCACGCCCCCGCACATGGGCAGCGCGGAGGGTCCCTGCGGATTGGGAAAATTGAACACCGCGCCGATGTCACGGCCATCGGAATAGCCGCCGGCCCGTGCCATTGCCGAACCCAGCGCGTCGGCGATGGGGACACCCAGAGCAAGAAGGATCGGCCGCGAACGGTAATATCCACAAATGGCGTCGTCTGGGCGCGTCAGCTGCAGACCCAGGAGAATCTGGGCAAGGTCATGGCCGCGTGCCGAGAATTGATAGAAAATCTTCCGCTCCGGAACGAGCACGGATTCTTCCAGGGCGTCCAGCCCGCGCGAAAGCTGGATAAGGTAAGCGACGCGCCGCCAGTCGATCTCCGGATCCGGCGCATTTGCCAATATTGTCGTTTCGACCGCCGCCACCACCCTACCGCGTCCGCTTGAATTGCCGGTGCCGGTGAATTAACCGGACGGGCGGTCGGTTTTCAACGGGGACACCCATCATGGCTCGGACTCAGGCCGCCGATTACGAAGAGCGCCGCGCGGCAATCGTCGAACAGGCCGCGCAGCTGTTTGCCGAACGGGGCTTTCTTGGCGCCTCGATCGCCGATCTGGCGGAAGCCTGTGACAGCTCGAAGTCGCTCATTTATCATTATTACGCATCCAAGGAAGACATCCTGTTCGACGTCATGCACTCCCATGTGCGGGCGCTTTTGGATGCGGCCAACGATGTCGCCGGCACTCCGGCAGCGCCAGTGGCAAAACTGCGCAACCTTACGATTGCCTTCATGAGGCTCTATGTCGGCGCGGCCGCACGGCACCGCGTATTGCTGAACGAGTTGCAGCAGCTTTCCGACGAGCAGCGCAAGACGATCATCGGGATTCAGCGCCGGCTGGTCGAAATCGTGGAGACGATATTGGGCGAAATCCAGCCCGAACTTCCGATGCCTTTGAAGCGGCCGGCGGCAATGCTCTATTTCGGCATGATCAACTGGACGCATACCTGGCTCGATCCCGAAGGGCCGGCCGATCCAAAACACATAGCAATTCTTGCGGCGGAAATTTTCCTGGGAGGAATAAAAACAGCCGGGATACCGGCCTGACTTCGGCTCGCAGATTCAAGGTTTGTATTTCGGCGGTATCGCGGCGGCCTCCTGCGGTGTGAGCAGCGTCATCTTCTTGACGATGCAGGGTTCGGGAATGGATTCTGGTGGCGATTGCGCAACGGAAAGCTGCCAATCGATGGCAGAACAGATCAGATCAGTGCCCGTGATCTTCGTGACAAGATGCGAATTCGGCATGGTCAATGCCGGACAGGAGCCGGCCAGATCCAGCCTGTAATATCTGTTGAGATTAACGCGGATAAATATTGTCTTGTTGTCGGGTGCTTTCCAGCCTTCCATCTGGTTGAAGGGAAAACAAATGTTCTGCTGCGCCGCGGGCTGAGCGGCAGTGGGATCCGCGCCCATCGTCAAAGCGGCCAAAATCCATATCGCTGCGCTTCGCATGGCAACCTCTCTACTCGGAACCGGCACCAGACTAGACCGGTTTTCGTCTGCGAAGAACGGCCAGTTTCGCCTTTCGTGATGGGCAGCCCGGTGCGGGAAGCCGGCCGTTTCGAAAATGAAGGATCCCAACACCTTGTCACAATTCGCGCAATCGCCCAAGCGCCTGTTCGATGATCGGCCTTTGCCCGGCAAGGATTTTGACGAAAGCCTCTGAAGGTGCGAACCAGCCGGCACGATCTATTTCGGGAAATTCCGCCGTCCGGCCCGAGCGGGGCGGCCACTCCATCGCAAACAGGTTGCTCTTCACCGCCGCCGCGTCGCAATCGGCCTCCACCATCCAGGCCGAGATGATTTTCCCGCTGGGCTGGCGGAATTCGCCCAGTGACAGGAATTCGCCGGCAATTGTGAGCCCTGTTTCTTCGCGAAACTCCCGCTGCGCCGCCGCGAGTGGTTCTTCGCCGTCACCGTAGAGACCTTTCGGAATTGACCACGCGCCATTGTCCTTCTTTGCCCAGAACGGGCCGCCGGGGTGCACGAGAAGGAATTCCGGCGCACTGGCGCGCCAGCGATAAAGCAACAGACCGGCGCTTCGCTGTTTCATTATTTCTCCGGTCTTGCGTATTTGCCGTGAAATGAGCGCGATGAGCGCACATGGCCCGCGGCAGCGTCTCTCACTCGGCCACGTCGTATCATCGGCTCGCTCCCACGAAGGAACCCCTCAGCCGCTCTCCCGCGCCAGATGCTCGACACGGGCCCGAACACCCCGCTCGACCGACGCGGCTATTTTCTCTGGAAATCCCTTCGGCAGCTTCGCCATGACCCTTTCCAGCGCTCCGGCCGCCGTATCAACGACCTCACCGATCACCCCGAGCGCCACTGATTTGCCCAATCCCGCCTTGGCGGCGCTTTGAATGAAGTGACGGCCGCTGATCCTCTCCACCGCATAATGACGGCTATCTCCGACTGCCATGGCCATCTTCATCTTGTTGCGACGGATCTGACTCGCATCGAGGCTCGGCTGGGCAGACACCACGTCATAGAGCGGGGCGAGCCGGTATCCACCTCCCGATGACAGCTGCACAGAGAAGTTCTTGGCATGGCCGTCGGTCGCAGCCAGCAGCCAGAACACGATGATGGCTTTGAGAAAGTGCCTTCGATCGGTGTCTGCATCGTCGCTGCCGGCAAGGAGGCGCAGAATCTGCTGAACGCCGGGACCGCCATCGCCTTCATATTTGCGGGGCCAGGGGACCGAAAGAGCCTGGCAGCAATCCTCCTGGGGGACGCGCAAGAGTCGCCCATCCTTTGTGAATAGCCTGTCGAAGCGCTCGACGATCAGCACGCGCTTCTCGCCGAAGGTCGTCATTTCGACATGGGCGCTCGGCAGACCGAAGGCTTTCGTCAGGGTCAGGCAAAGATATTCGTTCTCTACGGAATTGGTGAGATCGATTCCGTTCGGAAGCTGCCCGATCTGCGGCTTGAGGATATGGGTCGTTGCGGTCGTGCCGAACGGCTTTTGCCAGCGTCCCTTGTGGCGCAGGAGCGCGGTCTTTTCCTGCGCGCCGGTTATGGAGATACGGAAGTCGTCGTCACGTTCGAGGCCAAGGGGACTGCGCGCGAGATTGCCGATAAGTTCGGCGATATCGCTGTCTTTGATCGGATGACCCTTGATGATTCCGGCAGGTCCGGGATCGACACCCTCGGGGAGAAATTGCAGCGCACCGACGCAATCGCGTCCAAGCGCTGACAAGAGACTGAAAGGATCGACGCCTTCCGCTCCGACGCGCACCGCGATTTTCTTGCGGATGCCATCATTATCGGGAAGGAGATTGTCGAATACTGCGGATACCGGTGCGCCGATATAGCGGTCTTCGCGCAATGGCAAAGAGAGCGAAATTGGCAGCGTGTGTTCCCACGCCAACCAATCCGGATCATAGCGAAAATCGATTGCACCGGATGCCTCGTGGTTTAGCTGCCCGACGAGGCGGCTGTTGAGAAAAACATTCAGCCGCGCGGATTTGCGGTGCCGCGGCATTAGAAAATGTCCTCGAGCCTGGCGCGGACGCCCTTCGAGCGGCGGCGCAGGGAGAGCTCGAGATCGAGGGCGGACAGGACGGCAAAGAGCGTGTCGAGCGTCGCGCTGCCGGCGGATTCGAGCGTGGAGATCGTCGCCTGGCGCTTGCCGATCCGGCTGCTCAAGGCGGTCTGGCTCAATCCAAGCTGCTTGCGATACCGCCGGAGTGCGCTACCGAGCTGTTTTGGGGTTCGCGACAGGGTATCCATGGCCAATCTCCTCGACCCTGAATATACGCTTTTCCGCATATTCTGTCAATATACGGAATTCCGCATAAAAGGCGGCTATACGCAATATCGTATAACCCACGGGTAAACGGAATTCCGGATACCGCCTCGGTCATCACCCGCCGGGATCGAGCACATTCCCATCAATGATCTCGTGGATGAATGAGGCAGGCCATGGACGCGTGGCACACCTGCCGCGTCAAAATCTTTGGCGCGGGCGATGCCCTTGCGGCGGGCCACGGCGACAGCCCGGTCACGGGTCGTCATGGAACTTGTTACAATTCCTAGCATTTGCTTCGCAAAGGGATAGGAAATGTAACATCGAATCCCTACCGCCAAACGTCAAGATCATCCGCGTTGGGGTCACGCTTCTCGATCTTTCGCCGGCAGGCATGCGCCAGCTCGATCTGTTCGCCGATGACGATCACGAGCGCTAGAAGCGCGAAGTGATCACAAATACGATAGATTACCTCAAACGGAAATTCGGCGAGCGCGTGGTTTCGCTTGGCGCCTGGACGCCCCCGCCGGATGGCCATGCCGGCGGCAAGATTGCGTACAACCGTATACCATCGGCGGAGGATTTTTGGTGACGTGGCTGGAAGACACAAGCCTCTGCGATCTCGATGATAGCGTCATCATCGAGGCCACGTGCATGCGCTGCCTCTACACATGGCTGCAAAGCCCTGTGCAGCTTCTGATCAAGGTCGATCACCGCGATGTGCGGATGGACGAAGTGGCCAAGAATCTCGCGTGTCCAAAGCGGGATTGCCGCCACGTCGGCGCGTGACTGACCCTGATAAAGAACGAGGATACGAGCGGGTTTGTGGGGGGCATGCCTTAGCGGAAGTGGAACACGCCGAAGCATGAACGGGTTAGCCATGGGTCGCGACAACACTATTCTGTGGATAGAGCCTTTGCGAACACAAATCCTTGTTGTAAAATTGTAAGGGGGAGGGATTTTGGAACGTGTCAAACGCTAAACAGATCATCGCAATGCTGCGAAGTCGTGCCGAAGGCGACGATGAGGCGTTCTACTCCATCGCCCTTCAGGTTGCAGCGTCTGAAGCGCGGCAGGGCCGCCGCGACACAGCCCAAGAGATGCGAGCTGAAATCGATAAAGCCCGGGCGTCAGGCTCGCGTGGCGCTTCTGTCGCGATTCCTTTTGCCGCGCCGCGTGGCAGCCTTGAGGGACTGCTCGAAATGCGCGAGGCCCGCTATAAGCTGAAGGACGTTGTACTGCACGATCGGCTGCTTGGTCGCTTCGGTGATATTCTGCGGCAGCAAAGGCGGCGTGACTGGCTCCGCGAACACGGCAAGACGCCGAATCGAAGAATACTTTTCGTAGGACCGCCAGGTTCCGGAAAAACGATGTCGGCGGAAGCCGTCGCTGGCGAGCTGCATCTGCCGCTCTTCATAATCCGGCTAGAGGGTTTGATTACCCGTTATATGGGTGAGACGGCTGCAAAGCTAAGGCTGATATTCGACGAAACGGCAAAGCGAAGAGGCGTGTACCTCTTTGACGAATTTGACGCGGTTGGCGGTCAACGCACGGCGATCAACGATGTCGCTGAGATGCGACGCGTACTCAATTCATTTTTGCAGTTCATGGAAGAGGGCAATTCAACAGACAGTTTGATCATCTGTTCGACCAATCATCCGTCACTGCTGGATCGCGCTCTGTTGCGACGCTACGATCAGGTTCTAGAGTTTGATGCGCCGACAAGCGAGCAGATCAAAAAACTTGTGGCTGGGAATATTGCGCCGATGAAAGCGGTACGCCCGGCATGGAAACAGATCATTCAAGCAGCCGAAGGCCTTAGTCAGTCGGAAATCGTTCGAGCAGCGGACGACGCCGTTAAGATGGCGATACTCGATCAGCGTAACCATTTAACAACTGAAGACATCGTGTGTCGCTTGCAGGAGCGCCACTCAATGAGGACAGCCTTCCTTGACTCGGGGGTCTGACAATGAATGGCTTCACGGTACAATCTCCCACACTTTGATATCGCGGCGTTCGCGGACTCCCACGAATATGTCGGCGAGGGTACGGGAGGGGGCGGCAGCGCCGTGCGGATCAGGGCCGAACATGGCCGACGGCTCCAAAATGAGCTTCGCGCTGTTGTGCGGGCATCGGATCAAATTGTAATCGATCCGAGGCTTCCGGAGCCCGAAGGAACGTACATGGAGGTCGAGCTTCGGCGCGGTACTCCACCCGATGCGATGGACATGAAGTCGCAAGATATTCGTTCCGGTGCAAGCAAGGCGGATGCGGCCAACAATCGTACGATTGCGCTTTATGTACCAAAGCGATCGCGCCCTGTGCTGGAAGAGATTATAGATGATTACCTGCACGGCGAACTGACGGACGCAGGAAATCCACCCAACAAAACGAAGGTCGAATCAATTGAAGCAATTCGCATCGCGCGACTTGAGACGTTTTGGACCGATGATCCGGCGGCGCTTCCCGAAGGCGCGCAGGCTCGAATCTGGTGGGCGCTATGGTGTCACAAAGACAGAGAAGCCGAGATTGAAGACATTTGCGCGCGGCTTCGCGTACGTGCTGCGGCGGAGGACAGGCGCCTCTATTTTCCCGAAGTGACGGTCGTCCCGGTTCTGGCAACGAGGGCGACGGTGGAATTGATGCTGTTCGCAACGGGCGCCATCGCAGAACTTCGTCGCGCAAGTGACAACCCCGTCTTTTTTGTTGACGAGGTTCGAGGCGAGCAACAGGAATGGGTTGAAGACCTGGCTGAGCGCGTCGTTTGGCCTGGCCGGGACGCACCGGCAGTTTGTCTTTTGGATACCGGCGTCAACCGGGCTCACGCGCTCATTGAACCGGCGCTCGCAACGGATGATCTGCATGCATTACATGAAGATTGGGGCACGGATGATCACCACGACATGGGACATGGCACGTCGATGGCAGGGATGGCGCTGCACGGCGATCTTGCCGCCGCGCTGGCGGATCAATCTGAACGTACGCTAAGGCATCGCTTAGAATCGGTGAAGGTGCTGCCACCGGATGGCTTCGGCCGCAGTGAGCCGAAGAGCTATGGGGTTTTGACCCAGGCCGCGATCGTTATGCCGGAAATCGAGGCACCGGATCGCGCGCGTGTTTATTGCATGGCGGTGACCAATCAAAACGTATCGGGATCAACAGCGTCCGCATGGAGTGCCGCGATCGATCAGGCAGCGGCAGGCCGAATGATCGCAGATGAACAAGAGGAAGACGGCGAAGGCGAAGACGAGTTGGGCGATGCGAGCGGTCCCAAAAGATTGATTGTTCTGTCAGCCGGCAATATTCCCTCTGAAATTGATTTTGCTCGTGTACAGCCCCAGGACAATTACCCTATCGAGGATCCAGCTCAAGCATGGAATGCGCTTACCGTCGGGGGCTACACGGACCTGATCGACGTTCGTGATCAAGGATACGAGCGCTGGACACCGGCGGCGGGAGCGGGCGAGCTGAGTCCCCACAGTCGAACGAGTGTCACATGGTCTCAAGGCATAGCGCCGATCAAACCAGAACTTGTGATGGAAGCTGGAAACCGAGCCGTTAATCCCAGGCGGACCGAGATTCTCACCTTAACGTCTCTTTCTTTGCTTTCATGCGGAAAGGACGCTGACGGAGAACCGCTAGTAGCGTTTGATGCAACAAGTGCGGCCGCTGCGCAAGCCGCGAAAATGGCCGCTGAATTAAGGGCCGCGCATCCAGATTATTGGCCCGAGACTATTCGCGCGATGATGATCCATAGCGCGGAGTGGACGGAGCCCATGCTTCAGTCCTTGACGGAGACGAACAGCAAAAGAGCGCGATATGAATTGGTGAGACGCTTCGGTTATGGGGTGCCGCAATTCGATCGGGCGGCGGCATCCGCAACTAACCATCTTGCGCTCTTAGTCCAAAATGAGATTCAGCCTTTTAAGGTGGACGGAAGCCGCAAATTCAACAACTGCCATTATTACGCGCTTCCCATTCCGCGACGCATGATTGAAGAGCTAGAAAACGAGCCCCTTGAGATGAAGATAACGCTTTCCTATTTCGTCGAACCAAATCCGGGGCTCGCCGCAAACGTAAGCCCGCAGCGCTATCAATCCCATGGACTGCGCTTTGATCACCAAAGACGGAACGAGTCCGTTGCGCGTTTCAAACAGCGAGTAAATCCGAAGGAAAGAGCCGATCCGAAAAGGCGTCCAAACATCGAACCGGCCGATCCTCGCTGGCTCTTGGGTGAAGATAGTATCTCGGCTGGGTCTGTTCATTGTGACGTCTGGATGGGGCCGGCGATAGAGCTCCTGAATCGCAATATGATCTGCGTGAAACCAGTGAACGGATGGTGGCGCGATCGTGCATCGACGAGTATCTGCAATCGGCAATCACGCTACGCTTTGATTGTCACGCTGAAAGCCGCCAATGCGGAGGTCGATATCTACACGCCTATTCGAACCCAGATTGGCTTGCCGGTGCCCATTCCGATCGAGATTTAGGATCGGGTGAGGATTTAGAGTGGTGCCCCAGGTCGGACTTGAACCAACACGCCCGCAAGGGCGCGGCATTTTGAGTGCCGTGCGTCTACCGTTTCGCCACTGGGGCCTGCGAAGGAATCTATAGCGGGGTGGGTGGCTTTCGCCAATTATTTTCAGCGGGGACGATATTCAGGCGCG
Source organism: Rhizomicrobium sp. (assembly GCA_035502355.1). Classification (GTDB taxonomy): domain Bacteria; phylum Pseudomonadota; class Alphaproteobacteria; order Micropepsales; family Micropepsaceae; genus Rhizomicrobium. The sequence goes on from DATJUM010000062.1 coordinate 21,709, forward strand.
AAGTGTCGTCTAAAGGGCGTGGTCAGCCCTTCGGGCCTCGCGTGCTCTTACGATTGGCGCAACGCGCTCCCTTAATCGCTCAAGGATCGCGATCTTCTCGGCGAAGGTCGCGCGCGCATTCTGCCGGCGTCCCTCAGCTTTGCGAGCCAGGATTTCGGAATTATCCGGATACTGCCTTTGATGACCGTCCATCTACTCAATTCCCGATAGCGGGTTCTTGATCGCTGCTTTGAGGCAAAACTCGATCCAAGCTCCCATGAGATTGTGCCTCTCAAGAACGCTTTTCAAGCGTTTTAAGTCTACTGCATCCTGCTCTAAGAATGCCTGAATTCTCGCTAAGTCCTTGAGTCTGCCAACCTTTAGGGCAGTCGCGACAACATGTTCTGCTCCAAGACACCGCGCCTTTAGGGGCTCCTCGCCCGGCCCGGCAACGTCGATCTCGACGGCCGCTTCGAGCCCCTCTTCGTCCAAAGGAGAAGCGACGGGCAAGAATTGGACGGGCCAACCTTCAATCCTGAAGCCGACATTTGTGCGCTCCGTGTAGCCCATTGCGGCGAGTGTTTTTTCGATTGGACCTAGAAGGAGGATGCCTGACATCCGCTTCTCGAATCCGTCCACCGAGACAAGGATATCCAGATCCTCAGTGAGCATGGGCTCGATATAATTGAGCGCAGCCACAGCGCCGGCAATTGCGTAATTCGCGATCGTTCCTTTCGCCGCGAGTTGGGTAACGACCTCAATGGTCTTGCGCAGAGTCATAAAGCACTGTCACTAGTCTGAAGGACCGGACATCATAGCCCTCTCCGTCCGGAGTCGGCCAATATTATCGGCGGGGCTTAGGATATCCGTTTGACTTCCCTGCCGATGGGCGCTTGACGTTTGCTCCGCGCTTTTTGGGGCGGTCGTCCGACCGTTCCCTTCCTACGTTCACCGCCGCTGCATCGATCATGTTCTTGATATGCGCGGCGTAGAATTTTTCGATCATCTCGACAGATGTGCGGCAGTTTTTCGCGATGGGGAAACCACGCCCGGTGGCTGGTTTTTCCGGATGTCTTGTACGGCGGTGAAAGATCGGGGACGAACTTGATCCAGCCGAGACGCTGGGCGGTTTTGAGAACGTGACGGAGCGTCACGATCTCTGGTGCAATGTGCTTCGAGCGGGCCTCATCGGCTCGCCCGTTTTCGGATTCTTTTTCGAGGTCGTCCTGTGCACGCGATAGTCCTGCACCGTCTGGGGGGTGATGTCGGTCACGGGCATGTTGCCGAAATAGGGGAGCAGGTGAACGCGCAGGCGGTCGCCGTGGCCCTTCACATATTGGGCGCTGCGCTCGCCTGCAGTGAGCGCCTCGTATTCGGGGAGGAATTTCGCGGCGCCGCAAGTCGCTATTCGCAGAAAATCTTCACCCGTTTGTGTCCGTTTGCGGCATCGACATCGACCGAGAGATCGTTGAGTTGCGCAATCAGCTCTTCGACATTTTCGGGCTTGAGTTGCGAGATATCCAAGGCGATGCCCTTCTCCCGAAGCGCCTGATTCACCCGCTCGCGCGAATGCTGGGGCATGAGTCCCGCAAGCTTCACGCCAGCGCGCAACAGCTGCAGCGGCACGCGAATATTGACCTTTTTCGGCGTGTCGCTTCTCGTGCCCTCTTCTGCATCGACGACGACACGAAGATATCTCGGAGCCTCGCCTGGCGGCGCGGAGGTTTCGGATCGCTTATCGAGCGCAGCGATCAGCCTCTCGGCTTCTGCCGCAGTAATTTTGCCCTCGGCGAGCATGTCGAGAACGCGGCGCCGGTGTTCGTTCATAGTCGTCCTCCTGTCAGGCGTGTGTGGAAAAAAGGGAGCGAAACGCGGAATCATTGCCCTGCCTCGAGCTCGGCAATGGCGTCGGCCGCGGAAATTTCTCCGCGCTCGAGCCGCGCAATCACTTCGCCGCGCGAAGGCCGCGGATTCTCGTCGATGAATTCGAGGGCGGCGGCGATGCGGTTCAGTCGTGCCTTGACCGTCGGATAGCTCACGCCGAAGACCTGCTCCATCTCCTTGATCGAGCCATGGGCGCGCAGGAAAGCGGCGACGAAAACCTGATCCTCGGCCGAAAGCTGGGCGAGGCGCGGCAGCGCGAATGCCCCTTCGATCGCCGTCCCGTCCGGAAGCCGGACGCGCTCCACGACGAGGGGGGCGCCACCCGTGAGGCGCGTCAGATCCTGCCAATCCTTTATGGGCGCCACTCGGACGGTCTTCCTTCCAAATCGAAACGAGAACCATGTTGCAGAGAAAATCAAAAAAATCAATATGTAAATTAAAAAAATCAATGTGCCACCCGCTGCCAATCGAATAGCAATTCGGGCCTGTCCCTCTTTGGCGCAACAGGGGCTTGCAGTTTGCGCAACGCGTCGCTTGAACCTCCCCCATGGAAGTCCGCAGGACACTGATCGTCGCCGGCGCGGTGCTGATTGCGCTCGGAGTCGCCTGGCCCTGGCGGCGCGCTCTTAACCTCGGCCGGCTGCCGGGCGACATCGTCATCAATCGTCCAGGCGTACATATCTATTTCCCGGTCATCACCTGCCTTCTGATCAGTGTGATCCTCACGCTTCTCTTTTGGATTTTGCGAAAGTAAGAGCCCTGCATGACACTCCGCCCCATCCGCCGCGCCCTCTTATCCGTTTCGGACAAGACCGGCCTTGTCGCATTCGCGAATGGTCTCGCCGGACATCAGGTTGCGCTGATCTCAACCGGCGGGACGGCGAAAACTCTGCGCGAGGCCGGACTTGCCGTCACCGAAGTCGAGGCTGTGACGGGTTTTCCGGAAATCATGGATGGCCGGGTCAAGACGCTGCACCCCCGCATCCATGGCGGATTGCTTGCTCTGCGCGACGAACCAGACCATGTGGAAGCAATGCGGGTGCATGGGATCGAAGGCATCGATCTTCTTGTCTGCAATCTCTATCCGTTCGAAGCGACAGTGGCGAAACGGGCGAGTTTCACGGAGACGATCGAGAACATCGATATCGGCGGCCCGGCAATGATCCGCGCGGCGGCCAAGAATCACGATTGGGTCACAGTCGTTGTCGATCCCGAGGACTACGAAGCCGTACTTGCCGAAATGGCAATGAATAACGGTGCCACGACCGGAGCGCGGCGCGGCAGCCTGGCGCAAACAGCCTTCGCGCGCACGGCAGCTTACGACGCAGCGGTCTCGAACTGGCTGGCGCGCGAGGCGGCAGGAATTGACAGCGCGGAACCGCCCCGCCGGCGCAGCTTTGCCGGCCAACTGCGTCAGCCGCTGCGCTATGGCGAGAATCCGCATCAGCGGGCGGCGTTCTATGTGACGGACGAACTTCGCTGCGGCGTGGCGACAACCCGGCAGCTGCAAGGCAAGGAACTTTCCTACAACAACATCAACGACACGGATGCAGCCTATGAACTCGCCGCCGAATTCGATCCTGCCGCCCATGCAGCCTGCGTGATCGTGAAGCATGCCAACCCCTGCGGCGTGGCGCTCGCACCAACCCTGCGTGAAGCCTATCTGAAGGCGCTTGCCTGCGATCCGGTCAGTGCCTTCGGCGGCATTATTGCCCTCAACCGCCCTCTCGATGCGGCGGCGGCAGCGGAAATCGCGAAGCTGTTCACCGAAGTAATCATCGCTCCGGATGCCGATGAGGAAGCGCGGGCGATCCTTTCCACAAAAAAGAATCTCCGGCTCCTTGTCGCCGGCGGTCTGCCGGACCCGCGCGCCAAGGGGCTTGCTTTCAAGAGCGTCTCGGGTGGCTTTCTCGTGCAGTCCCGCGACGCGGGGCAAGCGAGACGTGCGGCGCTGAAAATCGTCACGCGCCGTCAGCCGACCGAACGCGAGATCAACGACATGCTATTCGCCTTCACCGTCTGCAAGCATGTGAAGTCCAACGCGATCGTTTACGCGAAAGACTTGCAAACTGCCGGAATTGGTGCCGGCCAGATGAGCAGGGTCGATGCGGCACGCATGGCAGCGATGAAAGCGCGCGAAGCAGCGGTCGCTGCCGGGCTTTCTGAACCCCCTACCAAAGGGTCCGCTGCCGCATCGGACGCCTTCTTTCCATTCCCCGATGGTTTGCTCGCCGTCGCCGAGGCAGGCGCCACCGCTGTCATTCAGCCGGGAGGCTCGGTTCGCGACGAGGCCGTGATTGAAGCGGCCGATAACGCGGGTCTCGCGATGGCATTCACCGGCATGCGGCACTTCCGACATTAGGCGCGCGGGGGCGCGGGAGTAATTCTTCGCTGCCCGCTGGCCGCTCACACGCATTGTGCGCCAATCATCGGGCACGATGCGAGCGGCTTCGTGGGATATGCCATTGCCGTTCTCTGGACGGCCGCATAAGCCACGAAGCCGGATTTCTCAGTGCGGCTGCTGCATCTGTGACGGTGCAGGCGGGGCTCCTTCTCCGCTAAAGCGCGCCTGCCGTTCTGCGCGCCGTTCGGCATGGAGCTGCTTGATCTTCTCGATGAGCAGCGTGCCTTCCTTGTGACTCAGCCGGCCCGCGCTCATTTCGTCCTCGAGCAGCGCGACGATGCTATGGCGATGATGGTGCTTGTGAAGGCGCGGCTGACTGGGGCTTTCCTGTTGGTACCCCGCGCCCTGGTCCGGTTGCGGTGCGGGTTGTGCGAATGCAGCGCCGGTGCCGAGAGCGGCGGTGACGCCCAGCGCAAGGGCTGTTGTCCTGAAGTGCATTTCGGTTCCTTTCATCTTCCGGCCAGCCCGGCTCGGCTTGCCGCGATGCTGCATGTTGGGATGCTTGTATTGAACAGGCCCTGAAATCGCTATTCATCTTTTGTTCATTTTTTGGCCATGTTTGGCATGCCGGTATCATGCTGACCGTGCGATCCGCTCACCCCTCGCTACGATCAATTCATCCAAAGCTTCCTGGACGCGGAAGAGGACCCCACTCGGATGACAAAGGGTGGCCGCGCGCACGGCTTCCGCCATCGACCATCCTTCGCCGCAGAATTTCTCGAGAATGATCCAGTCCCGCGTCTTGATGCGCCCACGCAACCGTTCCAGTTTGCGGATGGCATCGATCTGAGCCTGGGCAAAGCAGAGCCCTGCGCCGGCTCCGCCTGCCCCCGGAACCATATCTGTGCTGTCGCGGCTTCCGCCGAGACGCAATTCGCAGAGCGAGCGGAATTCGTCGCCGGCCGCAAATTGCTCGTCGCTGATTTTGCCTCGCGCGTGGGCGAGGGTAAGCGGATGCTCGCCGATGTTGCGATAGCGTTCTTCACGGCCAGTCCGCGCCGAAACGAATTCGCGGATGTAGACGGCGCCCGGACCAGGTTTGGGACCCAGCCGCGATGAAGATGGCTGACGCACCCGTTGCTTACGCGAGCGTTTGCTCATCGATCGCCTCTCACCCCGTCGGCTTTCCTGTTTTCCGCCCACCGCGCTCCGTCGCGAAACGCGCGGATGATTTCCTGCATCCGGCTGAACGCTTCTTCGATTGCACTCACGTCGCCTTTCGCAAAAGCGGTGGCGTAACGCGCATGCGCCTCGCGATAGACGCGGCAGGCATCGAACAGCGGAGCTGTGGACGCGCTCATGCCGCCTCGCGTGCAATACGCTCTGCGCAATGAGGGCATGCTTCAACCTGCAGCAGCCGGATGGCGCGGGCCCGATGCGGCAGACGCGTGATGCGGCCTCGCTCCTCCAGCTGGCGCAGCAGACGCAGCACGCCGGCTTTCGATCCGAATCCGAGTGCGAGGCGCAGGTCCTCGACACTTGGCATCGTTCGCGTCCGCGCGAGATGGGCTTCGATGGCATCAAGGCAGGCCCGCTGTTTGCCAGTCAGCCCCATCTGGGCCGGAGCAGCGGCAGTCTCTTCGGGAACGGTCATCTTAACCTCGTCAGCATTCGTAACCGCAGCAATATAACTGAATTGGTCCTGTTGTCAACTGAATTGGTTCTGGAATATAACGTATCGGTATTGTTCACTGGTAGAATGAACAATATCAGCAAGTTGCGCCACGCCAGGGGCATGTCTCAGCAACAGCTGGCAGACAAGCTCAACACCACCGCCGTCTCGATCGGCCGCTACGAGCGTGAGGATCAGCGGCTGTCGCTCCCGCTTCTGCGGCGGTTCGCGAAAGTTTTTGACGTCACCATCGGAGAAGTAGCCGGCGAGACGCGGCTGACACCGGACTATCTCTCGGTGCCGGTATTCGATCTGCGCGCGGCCGCGGGGGCCGGCGCACTCGCCGAGGATCGCGAACCTGCCGGTCATCTCATGTTCCGCGAACAATGGCTGCGGCGTATGTCGGGCGATATCCACCGTCTGTTCGTGCTGGAGATCTCCGGTGACTCGATGTGGGAGACGTTACATGACGGCGATCATGCACTCGTCGACCCGTCGCAGACCAATCCGCGCCGGGAAGGTCTTTATGTGATCCGTATCGACGACATGTTGCAGGTCAAGCGCATCTCGATGCATCCGGTGACCAAGCTGCTGACCGTAAAGTCCGACAATCCCGCCTATCGCAGCTTCGACAACATCAAGCCCGACGAAATCGCCATCATGGGGCGGGTCATCTGGATCGGCCGCAGTCTCGGTTGATGCCGGGAATAAACGTTTGACAGCTTGTTAACGCGCGACTCTGCCCTTTGCCATTCGTCAATCAGCCGGGCCGAAATGGGCATTGGTTTCCGGAACGACTTCGGTATCCGTGCGCTCTCGTTCCCGCGGGGGAGTGAAAAGCGGAGATTGCGCATGGGACGCCTTGCAACAGATAAGAAAGGTCAAATCAGATTTGTTTATGGTCCGGGCGGCGAGATGTTGACGCTCCCGGACTTGCCGTCACCGGGGACACGGCGCTGGGTCAGCCGGCGCAAAGCTGAAGTGGTTGCTGCCGTCCAGGGCGGACTGCTGACGCTTGGCGAGGCATGCGAACGTTACGCATTGAGCGTCGAGGAATTCATGAGCTGGCAACACTCCATCGAGCATCACGGCCTCGCGGGCTTGCGCGCCACGCAGCTGCAGAAATATCGGCACAACGAGACGCATCGGCCAGCGCACTAAGCACACGCAGTTCTGTCCTGCCCGTCGCGGCGGCCTCCCGGAATATTCGGAGAGCCGCCGCCGGGGCACGGAAAACCGTGGGCGAGACCATTGCGCTCCCCGGGGCCAACAGAAGTTTGCAACGCTTGATGGTGGTCTCCGCACCGATCGTATCGGTCAGCAGGGCGGCCGGATCGTTTGCCTTCTCCGCCGCGGGCTCTGCCGGATCGCGAACACACAACCCATGCTGGCGCGTTTTCTGGCGAGGAGGTGCCAGGAACATGCGCGTGTATTCGGTCTGGAGGTTCATCAGGCAGGGTTTCTGGGCCTTTATCGAGGACAATGGGCTAAGCCATGGCGCTTCGATTGCGTTCTATGTGGTTACCGGTTTCGTGCCGGCACTCGTTGTCGGCATCACCCTCTTACGGGCGCTCTTCGGCCACACCATGGTTCATAGTTATGTCGGCCAGGCATTGCATCTGCTGATGGGTCACGAAGGTCCTATCATTCTGGGTATCGCCGCCAGGGCGGCGTCGGGGGGCACGGTGGGCATCCGCGCGGAGATCATTGGCGCCATTATTCTGTTCGTCACCGCATCGGGCGCCTTCGGCGAAATCCAGTCGGCACTGAACGCGGTCTGGAAGGCCAGTTCCGAAGGCGTTTCGCTTGCCAGCTTTTTGCGTGCACGCCTGCTGAGCCTCGCATTGGTGCTGGGGCTCGGCGCCCTTCTGCTCTGCTCGATGCTTGCCACGGCCTTCGTTGCCCAATGGCGCGTTGGCGAAGCGGTTGGCAGCCCCTTCTTCACGGCGGCGGCGAACTTTCTGCTCGGCTTCGTACTGATTTCGATGATCTTCGCCGCTATCTACAAGCTCTTGCCGGACGTCGATCTGGAGTGGGGAGATGTTGCCGCGGGCGCCATCGGCACGGCCGCCCTCTATGAGTTGGGCCAGTTGCTCATCGGGCTCTATCTCCACAGCGCCGGTACGTCGGCGGCCTATTCCGCGGCCGGCGGCCTGATCGTGGTGCTGCTCTGGATCTATTATTCGGCGCAGGTGTTCCTGCTTGGAGCCGAGTTCACGAAAATCTACGCCACGGGACGCAGACGCGAGCAATCCCCGCGGCGGAAATCTCCCGCCTATTGCGAATGAGACACTTGGCGTTGCGTGGTTGCGTGTGAGATAAAGCCAAACATAGGAAGTGGCGCTCGCGCGCTTGGTTATTAAGGAGATTGACATGAGGGGACGTCCCGGCACAGGGCGCAGTTCAAAGCGCGCCAAGAAATCGACCCGCAGCAAGACAGCGCGCACGAGGACCGGACGCACCGCGGCCAAGAAGGCGAAAGTCCCAGCCAAAAAGCCGGCCAAGAAGAAAGCCGTACGCAAGACCGCCGCTCCGGCCCGCAAAAAATCGACCGCCAGGAAATCGCCGGCCGCGAAGACAAGCGCGAAGCGCACCGCCAAGCGCGCACCACGGGGCGCCCGGAAAGAGACTTTCGGCGAAGGCAATTATACGGCCACACGCGAAATTCGCGACCAGGAGACCGGTTTCGTCCGCCGCAACAAGAACAGGATCACGTCGATTGGCGAAGACGTAGCAGCGGCCCTTGAAGGACATGAGGGTGAAGAGCCGAAAGAGGCTGGGGAGGAGGCTCATTCCCACAGCCATTCTCCGGACGACGAGGGCTGAGGGCGACTAGTCGATTCTGATCGCGTCTGTTGTGCTTTCAACGCGGCTTTCGATCGCGCCCAGTCCGTCGATTTCAACGCGAACGACATCTCCGGGCTTCAGATAAAGCGGAGGCTTGCGAGCCATTCCCACACCCGCAGGCGTTCCCGTGTAGATGAGGTCGCCGGGTTCGAGAGTCATGGCCTTCGTCAGGTGTTCGATTTGCGCTTCGCAGTCGAACAGCATTTGGGCCGTGTTGGAGCTCTGCCGAAGTTCGCCATTGACCAGCGCGCGGATCCCGACGGCGTGGGCATCGACGTCCGTTGCCGTCGTTATCCAGGGACCGAACGGCGCGTGGGTGTCGAAGGACTTGCCGATTGTCCATTGCGAAGTGCGCTTTTGCCAGTCGCGCACACTCACGTCATTGCCGCAGCAATAGCCGAAGATCGCTTCGTGCGCGCGATCGCGAGGTACGTGACGGCAACGCCGTCCGATTACGACCACCAGTTCCGCTTCGTAATCGAGATCCTGCGACACGGAGGGGAACTCGACTGGATCAAAGGGACCGTTTGCTGCTGTCGGCATTTTCGCAAAGAATGTTGGGTATGCCGGCCGCTGCGCGCCGGTCTCCTCGATATGATCAAGATAATTCAGGCCGATGGCGAGGATCTTGCCCGGCCGGAGTATCGGAGAGCGCAATCTGATGGACGCAAGCGGCTGCTCGGGCCGTCCCGCGACGGCTTGTTCGAGGCGCGGTCGTAGCGTGTTCCATTGGCGGATCAGCGCAACCATATCACCAGGCGGTCCAGCGACGTGCCGCGACACGTCGACGATCCCGCCATCCACGACCGCGCCGAGCCGCGGTCCGGCCGCAGCCATGTAGGTCACGAGTTTCATGGTTCTCTTGTCTCTCCGGCCAGCAATCCGGACTCCAACGTCCGGATTTCGCCATCAGCGCCGCAGAATCGATCAGGAAGCCAATTTTCGCCGGGAGCGCAAGCGGGAAGCGGGAAGCGTCACGACTGCGCAGGTGCCCTTACCGGATGCACTTTCCAATGCGATCTTGCCGCCATGAGCTTCGACCAGCCCCTTGACGATCGGCAACCCGAGGCCCGTGCCTTTTTCGCCAGTCAAGGCGGCCTTGGGTCCCTGGCCGAATTTTTCAAAGACCCGTGCGAGATCTTCCGGCGCGATCCCCACGCCGGTATCGCGGACGCGAAACGCAAATCTGCCGTTGGACTCGAGTTTCGCCGAAAGAGTTATCGAGCCCTCCGCGGGCGTGAATTTGATGGCGTTGGCAAGCAGATTGAGCAGTACCTGCCTGAGAGCGCGCTCGTCGCCGACCAGCATGGGGAGATTGGCCGCTGGCTTATTGTGCAATAGACAACCGGTGCTCGCGGCGCGAGGCGCCACGAACGCGAGAGCCTCCTCCATAAGACGACAGGGATCAATTTCCCGCTCTTGGAGCTCGATCCGGCCGGCCTCGATCTTGGCGAGATCGAGCATATCGTCGATCAGCGACAGCAGATGGCGGCCGGCGTCGCGGACAAATTCGGCGTACTGCACCTGACGTTCGTTGTCGTCCGCGAACATGCGCGATGTTATGAGGTCGGAAAAACCGATGATCGCGTTTAGCGGGGTCCGCAATTCGTGACTCATGCTCGCGAGGAATTCCGATTTCGCGCTGTTTGCCTTTTTCGCATGCTCGGCGGCATTTTTTGCGCGCTCGGCGACATTCGACGCTTCGGCGAGCTGGGATTCGAGTTGCTGGACGCGAGCGCGCCTCTGTTCCGCTGTGCGCCTGTCGATGAATTCCACCGCGATTCCTTCGGGTACGTGACCGATGACCCGTGCAGCGGTTTCTCCGAAGACAATCGTATCTCCGATCGGAGGGCATGATTCCGTCCGAAACAGCGCGCCCGAAAGACCAATATCCATTACCTCGCAATCCGCCTTTGTGCCGTCCTCGGAAATGAAATGCGCAAAGCTGTCCATATCGCCCGCGCGAAGACCCGTTCGCATTGCGCGCTGTGCCGAGCCGCCATGCGCGATAAAATCGGCGAGCTGCTGGCGCGTTCGCTCACGTTTCGCCTTGCTCGATTTGAATTCGACGCCCAAACGCAGCCGGTTGCGCTGCACGACCCTGCCCTCGAACCGGCCGAAGCATTCGATGTAGAGCACCACGCGGACACCCACCGGAGCGGAAGCTCCGCATCTCAGTCCGGCGCCGTCTGCGGAGAAGTCCAGAACCGTGCAGTCCTCTTCCCAACCCCGATCAGGAGCAAAGAGCCTGCCCTTGAGCCGGATGCCGGCGCGGGCTTGCCTGCGCCTTTCCTGGCCATGAACAGGGAGTAGCTTGTGCGCCGACATCCGACAGACTGCAACCACGCCGAGAACCGTGGGCACCATGACGGAGCAGGCTTAAGAAGCGGTTACTGCCCTCGCTCGGGCTTTCCGACAAACCAAGGCGGCAGTAGCTAAGTAGCTGACGCGCGCCTTTGGGATGCCACGCCTTGCTCCGAAAAAGACGAATACCTTGCTCCTGATTTTTATGCCGCTTTCGCCCCGGGGGTGAACTTCGCGTGTTTCCGGAAAGGCGAGCGCGAACTTCCAAATGTGATCCAAAATCCTGCGTATTGCGTTCCCGAGTCCGGCATCCAGAGACCGCGACGATCAGCGTGTGCCAACTTGGTAATCTCTGCCAACCCGGCACGCAGGCGGCGTGCCGCTGTCTTTGCCGGATATGCAAAACTGAATTCGTTATCCACTCCGCCATTAGGATGGCTGCATGGTCGCTCTGTCTCTGCCTAACCTTCCCCCCGATCTGTCTGCACTGAAGACGCTCGCGCTCGATTTGCGCTGGACCTGGAGCCACGAGGCCGATGCGCTGTGGGAGGATGTGCATCCCGAACTGTGGCAGCGGACACGGAATCCCTGGATCATTCTGCAGAACGCGTCACCCGGGCGCCTGCAACTGCTTTCTGCCGACAGCACGTTCCGGGCGAGGTTGCGCAATTTTGTTGCAGCCCGCGAAACCTATTACCGGGCGCCGGGCTGGTTCGTAGAGAACGGCTATTCGGAGCGGCTGAAAAAGACCGCTTATTTCAGCATGGAGTTCGGGCTGGGGGCAGCACTACCTCTTTATGCCGGAGGCCTCGGTGTTCTGGCCGGCGATTTCCTCAAGACCGCCAGCGACCTTGGCGTGCCGGCCATCGGCGTCGGTCTTCTCTACCAGGAAGGCTATTTTCGGCAGATCGTCGACGCGGCCGGTATGCAGCAGGAGCTGTACCCGTATAACGAACCAGCGACCCTGCCGATCGAACCGGTTGTTCATGAGGATGGCGGCTGGCTCCGCATCCCGCTCGAACTTCCCGGGCGCAACGTGCTGCTGCGCGTATGGCAGGCCAATGTCGGACGGGTAAAACTCTATCTGCTTGACAGCAACGATCCGCTGAACACGCCCGCGGATCGCGGCATTACGGCGAAGCTCTATGGCGGCGGGCCGGAAATCCGGCTGATGCAGGAAATCGCACTCGGCATTGGCGGCTGGCGCGCAATCGAAGAACTCCAACCCGATGTCGAAATCTGCCACATCAACGAAGGACACGCCGCCTTCGCGATCATCGAACGTGCATACCAGTTCGCGAGGCGCTCAAGGCTCGGTTTCTGGGAGGCGTTATGGACCACGCGCGCTGGAAACGTTTTCACCACCCACACACCGGTCGCCGCCGGATTCGATGCCTTTCCCGCGCACCTTGTGCGCACCTATCTCCCGTACGCCGAGACAGATCTCATACAGAGAAATGTGACCATCGAAGCACTGATCGGGCTCGGCCGCGTTGACCCGCAGAACGCACATGAGCCGTTCAACATGGCTTGGCTTGCGCAGCGTGGCTCCGCTGCCTGCCTCGGCGTAAGCCGCCTGCACGGCGATTTCAGCCGGCAGATTTTCCAACCATTGTTCCCGCGCTGGCCAGCCTGCGAGGTTCCCGTCGGCCATATCACCAATGGCGTGCACATGCCGACCTGGGATTCGGCCGAAGCCGATCGCATCTGGACGGAAGGATGCGGAAAGGAGCGATGGCGCGGAATGCCCGGCAAACTGGGCGAACGGATTGCCCGCGTCGATGACGAATGCCTATGGGCGATGCGGGGCGAGCAGCGACAACGCCTGATCCGGATCGTTCGCGGCCACCTTGCGACCCAGTTGCGGGAGCGTGGCTTCTCCGGCGATGCAGTCGGACAGGCCGGAAGCGTACTTGACCCCAACGTTCTCACACTGGCATTCGCGCGCCGCTTTACCGAGTACAAACGACCCAATCTTCTTCTGCGTGACAGGGCGCGTCTCCAGCGGCTTCTGCTCGATGAGCGGCGGCCGGTTCAGATCGTGGTCGCGGGCAAAGCCCATCCCGCAGATCGCGAGGGAAAGGAAATGATCCGCGCCTGGATTGCACTCGCGCGAGACCCGCATTTTCGACGGCACGTCGTGTTCCTCGAGGACTACGACATCGCCATCGCAAGGGAGCTCGTGCAGGGCGCCGACGTCTGGATCAACACACCACGCCGGCCCTGGGAGGCCTGCGGGACGAGTGGGATGAAAGTGCTCGTGAATGGCGGCATCAACTGCTCGATCCTGGATGGCTGGTGGGCGGAAGCACATGAGGATAGCCTCGGCTGGTCGATTGGAGACGCAACGGGGGGAGCGGCCGACGAAGTCGATGAGCGCGACGCTTCCAGCCTTTTCGAGACGCTCGAAACCCGGATCGTTCCCGAATTCTACGATCGCGATGCCGACGGCCTCCCGCGCGACTGGCTCCAGCGTATCCGCCGCAGCATGGCGGTCCTGACGCCAGCTTTTGCAAGCAGCCGCATGATGCGCGATTACATCGAGCAGGCCTATCTGCCACTCGTTGCACGGCTGCGCTCGCGCCTCCTGGATGATTGCAGCCTCGCAAAAGCCCTTTATCGCTGGTCCGAGGGTCTGCATCGCGGCTGGTCGAGCCTGCACATCGGCCAACCCACCATTTTGTGCAGCGAAGGCCGATTCCGGTTTTCCGCCCCCGTTTTCCTGGGTGATGTGCATCCCGATTTCGTTCGCGTGGAACTGTTCGCCGATGAAGCGAGTGGGCTCCAGGCAGAAGTGGTGGCACTGCATCAGGAGCAGTCCATTCCCGGTTCAGCACATGGCTATGTGTATGCGGGCGAGGTCGCGGGCACCCGTGCGGCGCAGGACTATAGTTTGCGCATTGTCCCGCACCATGAAGCGGCCTGGATACCCGCCGAGCTTCCTCTTATCGCATGGCAGCGCTAGCGGGTTGTTTGCTTTCTCGCGAAGGTACGCGCGCGGCAGTGATCCGCTGCGGCGGCGAACAGACGGGGACCCGGGGTACGACGGCAAAAGCCAGCCTGAGCCACGGTTTGGGCGCGTAGCGCGCTTCCGTCTCCAGATCGGCTTTAGCCCGCAACCAGAACTCGACGTCCTGGCCCTCCGGCCTGCCGGCGGCTTCCCATAATAGATAACTCCGGATTCGAATGTCTTCCTCGGCGACCATGGCCCACTCCTTGAGCCCCGGCCCTACCGGAACATCGTTTCCGTGACACCCGCAGCGCTTATAATCCAATCTGGGCGTTTAGAACAAGCACACTGCAAACAGCGC
>DATJUM010000063.1:0-2538 GCA_035502355.1 Rhizomicrobium sp.
ACGGCGGGGCTTTGCCCGGCGGTGGAGATGGCTATCTGAAGATCGCCGCGGGAAACAACGGAGCCGAAGTAGAAGTCGCAATGTGGGGGATCATCGACAGAATTGCAGAGAATGTTGCGCTCGACTGCGGCATCGTAAACAGCAGCGTTCACGGCTGGATCGTCCGTGGCTGCGATGACGAGGAAGATGCCGTCGAGGTCGCCCGGGGACCATACGCGCTCGGCGAGCGCAATGCGTCCGGAATTGGCGAGAGCGTGAATTTCCTTGTGCACGCGCGGGGCGATGACGCGCACGTCGGCTTCGGCGGCAAGGAGCGAGGGAATCTTCTCAAGGGCGACGCGACCGGCGCCAACCACGAGGCAGCGGCGGCGCGCGAGCTTGATGAATGCAGGAAACAGGCTCATGACACTGAAGCCGGGACCTCGGCTCCCTCCAATAGTTCCTTCAGCTGTGTTACGTCATAGCGCGCAAACCATGAACGGAGGTTTTCGCCGGAGGCGCGGTCGGCAAGGTATCCGCGCAGAAGCCGCTCAATGGCCGCAGGGACTTCGCTTGCGGGAGCGCGGTATCCGGTGGGCCGCGCAAAGCCGGCGTGTTCGCCGAGCGCTCCGCCGAGGGAGAAGTTGAAGGCATCGACCATTTCTCCCTCATGCTTCACTTTCTTGCCTTCGAGACCGATATCGGCGATCCACGCCTGACCGCAATTGTTCGGGCAGCCGGTGACGTTGAGGCGGAGTTGCTGGTCGAAGCCGGGCAAACGCTCTTCCATCTCTTCCACGAGCCAGCGGGCAAAGCCTTTGGTTTCACTGATGGCGAGCTTGCAGAATTCGGTCCCGGTGCAGGCGACGGTTCCGCGCCAGAACTCAGTCCCCTCGACGCGAAGGCCGATGCGATGCAGCTCGTCGACGAGTTCGCGGGCCTGTTCGCTGCGAATGTTCACGAAAATGAGGTTCTGCATAACGGTGGCGCGCAGTTCCCCGCCGTTGACGCCGTATTTTTCGGCGAGATCCGCGGCGGCGGCAAGCTGATCTCCGGTAATGCGTCCGCGCAGAACAGAAGCGCCGATGTAGCTGAGGCCTTTCTGCTTCTGGGCATGCACGCCGGCATGATCGCGCAGACCATCGGGCGGGAGGGCTTCTTCAGGAGCGGGATCGAAGCGATATCCCAGACGGGATTCCAACTCATTGACGAACTTTTCTGCGGTCCAGCCTTCGCGCAGGAAGAGGTATTTCAGGCGCGCCCGGTCGCGGTTCTCGCGCAGCCCCTGCTGGTCGCGGAAGATTTCGGCAATCACCCGCGCGACGTCCACGGCTTGTTCCGGACGAACAAAGGCGTTCAGCTTAACGGCCAGGTGCGGCTCTTTCGAGAGACCGCCACCGACGCGCACAGCGTAGCCGACTTCTTCTCCGCGGCGCACAGCGGTGAAAGCAACATCGTTGATCTCGGGATAGCAGCACCAGCTTGCACAGCCTGTGGCGCAGATTTTGAACTTGCGCGGCAGGTTCACGAAATTGTCATTGCCGATGAGCTTGCGGGCGATTTCCTGCGCGATGGAAGAGGCATCGAGTATCTCTTCGGCGTCGATTCCGGCAAGCGGGCACCCGGTGACGTTGCGGACGACATCGCCGCAGGCTCCGCGCGGAGAAAGGCCGATGGATTCGAGCGCGTCGACGATCTCCGGAAGAGATTCGATGGTCAGCCAGTGAAGCTGGATGTTCTGCCGGGTGGTGATGTCGGCAAGATTGCGGCCATGCTTTTTTGCGATATCGGCGATGACGCGCAGCTGCGCGGAGGTGAGAAAGCCGTTGGGCATGGCGATGCGCATCATGAAGTATTCGGATGCCAGGCCTTCGCCTCCCTTGCCACCGACGGCGCCAACGCCGTCGCCCTGCGTGTAGACGCCCCACCATTTGAAGTAGGCACCAGCCCATTCGGGCAGGACGCTGGCGCGGCCTTCGTGAGCGAAGCGGCGCACCTCGTCGAAGGCTTCCCAGGGGTTCTGCTCACGCTTGAGGCGCTCCATCTTTTGCGCCTTGGTCTCCTTTGCGGGGGCGGCGGTTTGTAGATTGCGGGGAGATGGAGCTACAGGTTCTGTCATTGGTTCTCTCAAATCTTTGGAGATGCTTTGTTTTCAGTGGCAATTTGCTGAAAATAAAAATCCCACCCTCAGAGGTGGGATTCGAGTCGGCACGCGCTGCGCAGAGATCAACAGGCAGTCCGGCTCGAAGCCGAACAACAACACGCCGACATGATGCGGATATCCATTAATTCAATGATACGCGCTGGCGGAAGCCGCTGCAACAGGAAATCAAGAATGCAGCAACGGATCAGAGCACAAAGACGCGGAGCATCCACCAGACCAGGAACAGGGCGATGAGGACGCCGATGGTGTGGCCGATCCATTGAGCGGGAGTTTTTGGCCTGCCGAACTGGAACACAAAGCCATCGTAGCATTTGCGCCGATCAAGCAGCATCCGGGGCGCCTATGGGTGAGCATAAAGGCGAAATCTGCACTTGCCTTATGCGGATTCCGCCTTT
>DATJUM010000064.1:0-7952 GCA_035502355.1 Rhizomicrobium sp.
ATCCTACTCCCTGCGAGATACGGCTTGGGAGAATTGCCCTTCGGATTGGCGCGCGCCTTTCCTGCCTGCGGCAACTGGGCTATGGGGCGAATTTCCCAGGTTGGAGGAGCTGTTCGTCTATAATGGCTCGGGGGTTATGCCGGGGCGCACATGGATTATCGCCCCGGACTGCGTATCTTTGGAAGAGCGCTGGAAGACGCTCGTTGCGGAGAAAAACCCGGAGAGGAAGGAACTATTGTTTCATCCTCATCTTAGAAACGGACAACCGGGCGACAAGCATGTAAGCAAGGGAATTTCTCAAGGTCTTGATGGTCACGAGCAGCGACTGCAAGCCGTAATAAGCGATAACAACGATATCATCACTCCAATTCGATACAGCTTCCGTGCCTTTGATCGACAGTGGGTTATCCCTGATGCGCGGCTGATCAATCAGCCAAACCCAACACTTTGGAAGATATATTCTGCAAAGCAAGTCTACTTGACCGCACTCGAGGCTCATTCTCCAAGTTCGGGACCATCTGTAACATTTGCTGGGCTAATACCAGATTTGCATCATTACAAAGGTTCGTTTGGCGGGCGGGTCTATCCGCTCTGGCGCGATGCCGCGGCGAAACAACCGAACGTGCGGCCGGAACTGCTTGCATTGCTGGCAAAGACCAGCAAGGGCGTCACAGCCGAAGACGTGTTTGCCTACATCGCGGCGGTGATGGCGCACCCTGCCTTCACCTCACGTTTCAAGAACGATCTTATCCAGCCGGGCTTGCGCCTTCCGCTCACGGCCGATGCAAAACTGTTCACCGAAGCTGTTGCATTCGGGCGCGAGGTCATCTGGTTGCACACCTATGGCGAGCGTTTCTTGGACAAAGATGCCGGACGCCCGAAGGGTGCGCCGCGCATGCCTGGGAACATTGAGCCGACCATTCCCAAAGAAGGGGAGATTCCGGGCGCGCCTGAGCCCCTGCCCGACACAATGGAATATGATGCAGCAAAACAGCGGCTCATCGTCGGCAAGGGGTATGTCGCAAACGTCACCCAAGCGATGTGGGACTACGAAGTCTCCGGCAAGCAGGTGCTGTGGCATTGGTTCAGCTACCGCAGGCGTAACCGCGGCAAGCCGAGAATCGGCGACCGCAGGCTACCTTCTCCGCTCGACAGCATCCAGCCGGATCACTGGTTGCCGGAATACACGACCGATCTGGTGAACTTGCTACGCGTGTTGGGGCGGCTGATCGCACTGGAACCGAAACAGGCCGATGTTCTCACGCGCATTTGCGACGGTCCGCTGATCCACGCCGGAGATATTCACGCGCTGCTGGCGGAAACCGCGTCCGTGGAAAACCGGGCGAACCCAGCCGGGAAGAAAAAGAACGGCTGACAAAGACATGGGGATAACGCGGCTTGTCCCTCGCGGAGTATGCCGGGTTACGGCAAACTCCCGGTGATACGGCGGATACCATGGCGACCAACCGGCAGCCCGACCTGTTTATTTCCGATCCTGAGCCCGAATTGCTGGAGGACCGGCCGGAGCATGTTTATCAGGCCGATCCGGATGAGGTGCGCCGTGACCTGATGCGGCTGCTCGCGCAGGTGCGCACGGCGCAAGTCATGCCGTGGGAACCGCGCAAGGTGAGACTCTACCGCACCATCTTCCCACAGATGTCGCAATGGCTGCCGGATGAGGAAGCCAAACAGCTCTGCTTCGAATTCGAAACCGAACTCGCGCGCCTCGAAGCGGCTTGAACCACGGCATATTGGCATTCCGTCACCGGCCGTAGCCGGCCAGATACTTCGGGTTGGTGAGAGATCCTTCGATCCGCCGCAGCTGCGGCCCAGAAATCGCCTGATGACTTCGTGGCTCGTCTTTGCCTCAGGCGCCTTGGCGGTGACGCCATAGGCTTTCAGCGCGCGGCGAACGAGGCTGCCCTGCGAAACGCCTTCCATGCATGCTTGTCACGAACCTTTTGGTGTCAACGTCGAATTTTGCGTCCGGCAAGCCCGGCCAGAATGACGAAGCCCGGCTGTCGCGGTCTTGACTCGTGCCGGGGGTTCGTTCTTGATTTGTCCCAACGGTCCGGCAGGGCAACCGAAGCCTGTCCGAACAGGAGCGGGCGCGGCGCCTGCATCCGCGTTCCTGAAGGAGCCGCCGAGCGAACCGCACTCCATTTGGGGACGTAGAGACAGAGACATTCATGCGAAAACGGACAGAAAAGCCGGCCATCAGATCGGACCTCCTTTCGGGGGCCGCAGAGGCGGAAATTGAGGCAGCCGTGGAGGGAATGGTCGAAACCCATGCGATGGATGCCTGCGCGCGCTATCTGGGAAGCGGCCGGACGCTGCAGCATCATTCCGACATGGATCTCATGGCGCGCTGGGCGGAAGCGTTCCGCGCGTATTGCGCGAGCCGCAAACCGGAAGATGGGCGCCGGTTCGACGACGCGGCTTCGGAGCTGAAGCTTCGCAACATCGAACCCGACGAGAGCCTGATCGAGAACGAGCTTCGACAGGCCGCAGCCATGGCGAGACAATTGCTGATCGATTATCCCCGCGGCCATCCCGCGATCAAAAGTGGCGTCAGGGCCTATCTGAAACGCCGGGAAAGCGAAATGAACTGACCCGGCAAATCGGGTCGGTGCGGGCTTTGAATTCGCCCAACGCGGAACCTATGCCGCCGCGGGCGCAGTTTTGCCTGCCGGCGGAAGCAGGGTATAGAGAACGATCGCCACCAACAGCAGAGCCGGCACGTCACCAAACAGATGCCCCTTGTGTTCGGGCATGGTGAAGGATTGCCAGGCCATGATCGCGGCATGTACGAGGCTCGACCAGATCGTGAACAGGATGAGGCTCCTGTTTGCTTGCGGATCGCGCGAGGCCAGGACGAGAAATACGCCCAGCGTCGCATAAACCCCTACAATCATCATGAAGTAATCAGACGCATAGGGCGCGCCGGCGTGCCATGCCCAACCTGAGGGCCAGATGATCGCCAGCGGATAGACAAGGCAGAACACGACGCCAAATACGATCAACACCAATTTCAACAATCCAATTCGATCGGACATCCCGTTTCCCTCCGACTGAGCCTGGGGCCGCTGTTCGGCCGGCGCATATCGAGGATAGGCCCCGAAGCAAGGGGAGTAAACGCCTCGGACCCGGTGGCGCCAATCCCCTGCTCCCCGCGACTGGACGAGCATTCCCATTTCCGTCTAATTGCGGGGATCAAACATATTCCATGAGACAGGGGCGTTCCGTGACACTCTGCCCTGAGCTCCGGACGTTCACCGATGCGATCCTGAATGACGTCTCGGTCGCGGCCGCCGCCGACGCACTCGCGGAATGGAACGCGCTCGTGCGGGCTGAATGCGCCGGTCGAAAGAGCCAACTGCGTTGCGGCGGCGACATGCCTTGAGCAGCCGGCCCAGTACGACGGAACGCGAACGGAATTGTCCGTTGCCTCCCCGCTGCCGCGCCGTTCCATTGCGGCAATTGTTCTTTCCCGGCAATGCCTGATTAATCCATCGCGCAGGATTTCGCGCAGTTCACTTGACGCTGTGGTTTTCGGCACCATCGCGCATCCGAATTTTAACGCGCGCGGCGGAACCTAGCCGGCGCAATTTGAGAGAGAACGCGTCCCGCCGTGCGTATCCGCAGAACCCTGACTTGGGGCTGGTCAGGTTTTGCAGCAGCTTTTTGCATTGTGCTGCTGCCAAAATCTGTGTGCGCCCTGTCGAACGCGCCCCGCGATCAAGGCGAACCGCAAAACGGGTCCGCCTGGGGACTTGTGTACAATCCCGCCTTCGCTCTGGGTCCCGGTTTAGCGCCGGTGATCGACACGCCGTGGATGGCGATGTCCGTCTGGGGCTCGTCAGAACATCGCTCCTTAGCCGGTGCGGACGACCTCGACGGGGATTCCGGTGCGCCGTCGTTCGATACCAGCGGCTATGACCCCATGTGGGACGACATGAAGTTCGGCGAGATCGCCGCTTATGGCGGGCTCGGGCGCGACGCGCTGAGGGTCGCGGGCATGCGGGCGATCGACGGCTCCGACGGCGCGTCGGGCGCGATTCCCTATGGCCGCCTGACGTTGCAGCGCGATGTGCTGGGCGGGCAGGATCAACTGGCGCTCGGCGCCTATGGCACGCAGGCGAGCGTGCGGCAGGTGGCGATTTCCGGGTTCGGCGACGATTCCTACACGGATGTCGCCGTCGACGGCAGCTGGCGCTGGACACCGGGCGGAGGCGTTTCGGACGTAATTACCACGCATGTCATGGTTCTTCGCGAAGGCGAAAACCTGATGGCCAGTCATGCCATCTTCGGCACAAGAAAGACGGACGATTTCACCATGTTCCGTAGCGATGTGAGGTGGTCATGGGGTGCCAATATCGCGCCGGCGGTACAATATTTCCGAATCACCGGCTCGTCGGATCCCGCCCGTCTCGGCACGCCGTTCGGAAGCCCGGACAGCAACGGCTTCATCGCCGGAATCGATTACCTCCCTTCGGATGATGCGCGCTCGCCGCTCAACTGGTTTCATGCCAGGCTGTCGCTGCAGTTTGTCGCCTATTCCGAATTCGACGGCTCGAGCCGGGATGCCGCGCATAACAATACGGTGCTGCTCCACCTGACCATCAACGCCGGATAGCGGCGCCGCAACGCCGGCTGTTTCGATGAATCATGCCCGTGCGGGCGTGGTTGATCTCATCACATGCATCATCAGCACGACTGCAATGAACACCGCCACGCCCGCCACGCCGACTGCCGCATCGGTATAGAGCAGGCCGTTGGCGCCCCAGCGGTCATGGCCCATGCCGTCGAAAATTCCGAGATAGATCAGCGGGGCGTTCGATATTCCGCTCAGCAGATTGGACTTGGTGCCGGCCGCGCCCTTGCCGATGGTTTCGAACACCACGGCGGCAAAGCCGGCATAGCAGAATCCGGTGAGAAAGGCATAGAGCAGCACGAAACCGACGAACATGGCTTGCGTCCGCGGCGCCAGGGCCATCGCCACCGCGGCGGCTGCGAGGACGAGGCCGAACAGGCAATAGGCCGTCTTGCGGTCGATGAGATCGCAGATCCAGCCTCCCACCAGGCACCCAACGATCGAGACCACGCCGCTGAGCACGCCATTTGCCAGCGCCACGGCATCGGCGCTGGCGTGCCAGTCATTGGCGACCGCCGACCATAGATTTTGCGCGGCACCCTGGCCGATGGGCAGCAGCATCAGGAAGAAGGCGAGGGCACCGTGCCGTGTCGTCAGCAGCGCCCAGCATTCACGTCCCACATTGGCGAGGCTTGCAGATAATGTCTGCGAACGATATTCCGCCGAAGGCTCGGCCAGAAACAGAAGCGCAATTGCCGTGGCGAGGCAGAAGAGGCCGAGCGCGGTGCCGGAAACCCAGACCGGCGCATGCTGGGTGAGCCAAAGGCCCAATCCGCCGCCGAGCCCGGTTCCGCCGAGATTGCCCGCCTGGCTCCATCCGCCCGCACGTCCCTTCTCGTCTTCCGACGTGCCATGCGCGAGCAGGCTCGAACCGGAGATCGTGGTGATGGTTGCGGCGAGCGAGAAGCCGACGGCGAGCAACTCGATCCAGCCGAAATTGGCCCGGCTCGCCGGGATGAAGGCCGTGACCGCCATCAACAACCCGCTGGCCGCCGCGGAGATCAGATACCAGCCGCGAATGGAGAGCGTCGTGTCCACCACCGGTGCCCAGACCGCGCGCCAGGTCTGCGGCAGAAGACTTAAGCCCGCGAACCCCGCAATCAGGCCGACGCTCACGCCGGCCTTCGACAGGAGAAAGGCGAGTGCTACGACCGTGTAGCCATTGGTGATGCCCATGGGCATGAACAACATGGCGTACAGCACCGGCCGCAGCTTCGTCTCGGGCAAGACATGCGCGGTCACGGCAGAGCCCCGATTGCGACACGACTGCTATAGCGGAGAAGCGCCGGCCGCGTGTGGTTCATCTCATCGCAGAACCGCAATCCGTTCGTTTGGCTCACGCCGGCGATCCGCGTCCCGTCAGCGGATTGAACCACCGCAATTGCGGGAAGCGCGCGAAATCGGTGTCCGCGCTGCAAAGCACGAGGCCGTGCTCCATTGCCAAGGCTGCAAGGTGGGCATCGTACACAAGATTGCCGTGCGCGCCGGAAACATCGAGCAATTGTTCAAGCACGCGCGCGTGGCGCTCGGTCGGCGCAGGTATCCAGACCGTATCCAGAGCCAACCATTCGCTGACCTGTCGCCATGCATCGGAAATCCTTTCGGCGCGAGGATAGATGCGGGGATTGGTCACAATGCGGAGGAATGCGAGCAGGCACATCCATGGCAGTCCTACACGGGCAGGACCGTCCAGCTGTTCGTCGAGCCAGCGGCGGGCGCGGTCGTGCTGCGGCGCGCTCGCAACATGTGCGTAGATCAGCAGGTTCGCATCGACCAGGATCACCTGAAGTCTTCGCCCTCCGCGATCGCCAGCACTTCAGCGATGTTGTCGAGATCCGCTATGCGCGGTTTTCCCAGATCGACGGAGCGCGTGCGGAAACGCCGACGCGGCTTTTGCGGCGCGTTGATATCCTTCAGTCCGCGCCGCAGAACGTCATTGACAATGTCCTTGAAGCTCGCATCCCGGCTCCTGCGCATCCGCTCAAGAGCAGCCGCAACATCATCATCGATTGTCAGCGTCGTTCTCATGCATCAAAGCATAGATTGATTGATGCTCTGATGTCAAAAAGAGGCGGGCCGCCGGAGCGGCGACGACTGCTAAGGTTCTCCGCCCTTCACCGCCAATCCCTCCGCGCGCCAGCGGAGCATGCCGCCGGCGAGGTTGGCGAGGCGGGGAAAGCCGGCCTGGCGGAGGATGTTATAAGCCTGCGCGGAGCGGCTGCCGGCGCGGCAGACGGTGACGACGGGGCGTTCGCGGGCGAGTTCACCGGCGCGGGTTTGCAATTCGCCCAGGGGAATTAGCATTGCGCCTTCGATGTGGCCGAGCGGGCCGGTAAATTCCGACGGTTCGCGCACATCGACGATTTGTGTGTCCGCGGTGTGCTCCTCCAGCGCCTGCGGCGTGATTTCCCAGATCCCGGCAAAGGTGTAGGCGAGCGGCGCCCAATCAGGATCGACTTCCGGCGGCGCGTTCGTGGGCGGCCGGCCGCAGCGCAGATTGGCCGGCACGGCAACATCCATTTGTTTGGGATGGGCGAGCTTCAGATTGGCCATGTGGCCACAGAAATCGCCGAGCGCGATCTCGTCGCCGAGTCGCGGATTGAAGCGGCGCTCCTCCCCGACGCTGGTGCAGGTGAGGCCGCGATAGTCATGCGCCGGATAGAGCAGACAGGAATCGGGCAATGAAAAGATGCGCTCGCGCACCGAGTGGTACATCTGCGCGGCATCGCCGCCCTGGAAATCGGTGCGCCCCGTGCCGCGCACCAGCAGGCAATCGCCCGTGAAAGCGCGACTCTGATCGCCGCAGGCATAAGTCACGCAGCCGCTCGTGTGGCCGGGGGTGGCGATCACGCGCAGTGAGCTTCGCCCGAAGGCGATCTCTTCGCCGTCCTTGAGATAACGATCCGCACCTTCGGCGCCACTCGCGGCCGAGAGCGCGACGCGGCTGCCTAGTTTGTCCTTGAGGAGCCACGCGCCGGTGACGTGATCGGCATGGATATGCGTTTCGAGCGACCAGCGCAATGCGAGGCCCAGTTCGCCAATCAGCGCCGCATCGCGGCGCATCTGTTCGAACACCGGATCGATCAGGACTGCATCGCGCGTGTCTTCATCGGCGAGCAGGTAAGTATAAGTCGAGCTTTGGGGATCGAAGAGCTGGCGAAAGATCAATGCAGATTCTCCATTGTCAGACTTCCGGCCGGATCCATTGCAGGATCACCAGCGCCGTCCCGTCGCGGCTTGTCTGGCAGGCAAACTGGGAGGAGCGCGGGTCATGACAGGCATTGGTGCGTTCGACGCG
>DATJUM010000065.1:0-6499 GCA_035502355.1 Rhizomicrobium sp.
TTCAAAGCACCAAAAGATGATGGCGATACAAGAAACGATTGTTTCGTCCAGGGCCTCAGCTCCTTTTGGCGAGTGTGTTGTTGCAATGTCCGGCAACGGTGTTCTGCCCTCGAAATTTAGTTCAATGCGCTCCGCCGCGGAGGAAGGGCTACGCTGCCGACTTCCGGATGCTGAATTTCGGCAGACTCAAGATCAAATCGCCGATCTGTCGGACCTCGTCGCGCCGGGCTCGCGGCATGCGACGCCTCCCGATCAAGCAATGCGCGCTTGCGTTCCACACCCCAGGCATATCCCGACAGCGCCCCATCGTTGCGGACCACCCGATGGCAGGGAATGGCCACAGCCAGATTGTTGGCCGCGCAAGCCCCTGCGACGGCCCGCACCGAATTTGCCGAACCAATACGGCGGGCGATCTCGGAATAAGAAACCTGCTCGCCGACGGGAATTTCCTGCAAAGCTTGCCAAACGCGCCGCTGGAAGGCCGTGCCGCGCACATCGAGCGGCAGCCCCAAGCCGATCTGAGGGTTTTCCACGAAGCCAACGACCCGCGCAATTAACGTTTCATATTCGCGATCGGTGCCGATCAGGCGCGCCCTGGGGAAACGGTCCTGAAGAACGCGGACCAGCTTGTCGGGATCGTCACCGAGCAAGATCGAAGCAACACCCTTGGTACTCGACGCGACGAGAATAGCGCCAAGGAAAGTTTGCCCGACCGCGAACTTAATCTCCTCGTTGGCGCCGCCGTCACGATATTGTGTCGGCGTCATGCCGAGGATGTCTGTCGATTTCTCGTAGAAGCGGCCGCTGGAATTGAAGCCGGCATCATACATCGCCTCAGTAACGCTATTACCGGTTTCCAGGCCCTCCCGCACCTTCTTAGCTCGATCGGCCGCGGCGTAATCTTTCGGCGTCAGGCCCGTCGCCGCCTTGAACACGCGGTGAAAATAACTGGGACTACGGCCAACGGCTTCTGCCAGTTCCTCCAGCGACGGCTCCTCTTCGCTCTCCTCGATGATCCGGCAGACCTTGGCGACCACGGCGGCATTTTCACTCTCGAGCGAGAGGCCATCCGGATTGCACCGCTTGCAGGGTCGAAAGCCCGTCCTCCGCGCGCTTTCCAGCGTGTCGTGGAGCGTGACATTTTCGGGATTGGCGATGCGCGACGGGCAGGATGGCCGGCAATAAACGCCCGTTGTTGAAACCGAATACCAGAGATGACCGTCGGCCGATTTATCGCGCGCGACAATACGGGCCCAACGCGGATCGCCGGCGACAGAAGAGATAGGCGCGCGTTGAGCGGATGTGGGTCTCGGCTTGGTCGTCATTTTCAGCGTCTCAATTTGTCCTCGCTCCACGGTGCTACTGATCCTTCTCCGCCACACTCCGATCCTTGCTTCCAAATCCGATCGTCGCCCACCCGATTCCTGTAGCTCGGTCCACAAATCCAGTAGACAGTCACGATCACCCGTGCCTAGCGCATGATCCGGAAAAGTGGATACCGGTTTTCCGAAAAAGATCATGCTCCACCAAGATCTAGAGCGCGATGTCGACTCAACTTCAAATGATCGCGCTCTAGCGTTCCGTTGACATCACTAAAAACGCTGAGCTGGCGAAGCGCGCAATCCAGCCCGCGTGGTCCTGGCAAAAGCGCGCTAGTCACTGCGAGCGCCGGCGCGGCCATAAATGATGTGGTTCGGCCCGCTAATGATGTGGTTCGGCCCGCTCAGGATGACGGAATAGATGCCACGGTGCCGGCAGCCGCTTCGAATTTCCAGTTTGGAGACAAGAATCGGAGTTCTGCGAAAAGCGCACGCAAATATGCTCTTCCAAGGTCATCGAGCGCTTTCGACGGCCCTTCAAGATTTGAAAAAGGATCCGATACCATGAGCAAAGAGGATGACAACAAGGCCGTTGTCGGTCGTTGGTTCACCGATTTCTGGGGCAAGGACGTCAACCTTACGGTCATTGACGAAATTGCCGCGCCTGACATGCTGCTGAAATATTCGTTGCACGAACCCCGCCGTGGTCGCGACGACATTCGCGCGTTCATGAAGGATTTCCGTGCGGCGTTTCCCGACCTCAATTTCTGGGGCACTGCGGATCTGATCGCCGAGGGCGACTATGTCGTCGGTCAGTGGGAAGGTGGCGGCACGCATACCGGCCCGGCTTTCAAAGACTTCCTGGTCGGCAGCCTGCCCGCTGCGACCGGACGCAAGATGCACTTTACCGGCACCACGATATTGAAAGTGGTCAACGGAAAGATCACCCAGGAGGTCGGCCTCGACGACGGCGTGGCCGCCCTGACTCAACTTGGGTTGCTCAAAGCCGCGTGATTGGACCGCCGGGCAGAGAACGAAAATAAGGCCCGCTTGGAGCGGGCCTTATTGATTTTTCCTTCTCGTCAAGGCTCGCCGGAAATTAGCCGTTGTCACGTATGCGTCAAGTCTTATTCCGGCTCTATGTGCCGATCTGTGTTTTCGTTCCGCGAGTGACAAGCTAATGCATGAGAAATTTCGGCGGCGACGCTGGTCCGTTCCGCATAGATCGCCGACCGAACAACTAAAGCGTGGAGCATCACGAAAAGTGATCCCCGCGCTCTTTTTGTACGGAGCTAGTAGCGCGTCTTTTTCCAACGCGCCCAATTACGGCCCCCTCCTCACTTGGATTGAACTTCTCGGCACCGGACTGCGCCCTGAATTCTCAGCATCAATTACCAAGGCTGGGAACAATCGGCATTTTCATACAATGGGCCTTCGGCTCAGGGCCCTTCGGCACGGCAGATTTTTATTCTAAGCGTCGCGCCTCCGGAGACCCGCTCGCCGCAAGGCATCCGCCATTGCTCCGTCCAGAGGATTAGCGTTGCGGCTTCGGGCGTCGGCGACGTTGCGCTTGGCGGCAACGCGTTCGGTTCCGGAGGAACGGGACGGCTGACTGCCGATTTCGTCGTCGAGACGAAGCGTCAGGCTGATGCGTTTGCGCGGCTGGTCGACTTCCAGCACTTTCACGCGCACGATATCGCCCGGTTTCACTACGCTACGGGGATCTTTCACGAACGTCTTCGACATTGCGGAGACATGCACCAGGCCGTCCTGGTGCACGCCGATATCGACGAACGCGCCGAACGCCGCGACATTCGTCACGGTACCCTCGAGCACCATACCCGGCCGCAGGTCGCTGAGTGTTTCGACGCCTTCCTTGAACTCCGCCGTTTTGAATGCCGGCCGCGGATCACGTCCCGGCTTCTCCAGCTCACGCAGGATATCCGTAACGGTGGGGAGGCCGAACTTGTCGTCCACGAAAACCTGCGGCTTGAGCGCGCGCAGAACGGGCGCGTTTCCGATCAGGCCGCGAATGTCGCTCTTGGTGGCCTGTATGATGCGGCGCACCACCGGATAGGATTCCGGATGCACCGCGGACGCGTCCAGCGGATCGTCGCCGCCGGAAATACGCAAGAAGCCGGCGCATTGCTCGAATGCCTTGGGGCCGAGCCGCGGCACATCCAGGAGTGCCTTGCGAGAGCGGAACGATCCGTGCGTATCGCGATATGACACGATACTCTGAGCGAGTCCTGACCCGATTCCGGAGACGCGCGCCAGCAGGGGCGGCGAAGCGGTGTTCAGGTCCACACCGACTCCGTTGACGCAGTCCTCGACCACCGCGCCGAGTGATCTCGACAGTTTGAATTCACTGAGGTCATGCTGGTACTGGCCGACGCCGATCGATTTCGGATCGATTTTCACCAGCTCTGCCAGAGGATCCTGCAGGCGGCGTGCGATCGAAACCGCGCCACGCAGCGTCACGTCGAGATCGGGCAGTTCTTCCGACGCGTAGGCCGAGGCGGAATAGACCGACGCACCCGCCTCCGATACCACGACCTTGTGCAGCTTGAGATCGGCGTTCTTTTTAACGAGTTCAATGGCAAGCCTGTCGGTCTCGCGCGAGGCGGTGCCGTTGCCGATGGCGATCAGCTCGACCTTGTGCTCGCGCACGAGTTTCGCGAGGACGGCAAGTGCTTCGTCCCAGCGCCGCTGCGGCTCATGCGGATAGATCGTGCTGGTGGCGACGACCTTGCCGGTGGCGTCGACCACGGCGACTTTCACACCCGTCCGGTATCCAGGATCAAGCCCCAGCGTCGGCCGCGGGCCAGCCGGCGCGGCGAGCAGAAGATCGCGGAGGTTCGAGGCAAAGACGCGCACGGCTTCCTCTTCGGCCGCACCCCACAGGCGCACCCGCAGATCGATCGACAGCGTCACGAAGATCTTCGTGCGCCAAGCCCAGCGCGCGGTATCGACAAGCCATTTGTCACCCGGACGGCTCCGATCGGCGATGTCGTAGGCACGCATGATGCGCAGCTCGTAAGCGCTGACCGTGGGGCGCGTCGCCGGATCATCCGGCTCAACGGTGAGGTCGAGGATGTCTTCCCGTTCGCCGCGGAATAGCGCCAGAACGCGATGCGACGGCATCTTGTTCAAGGCCTCGGAAAATTCGAAGTAGTCCTTGAATTTCGCCCCCGCCTCCTGCTTGCCGTCACGCGCGGCGGACGTGAGGCGGCCGTTCACCCACAACTCCTCGCGCAGCGCACCAATCAGGTCCGCATTCTCCGCGAACCGCTCAACAAGTATAGCGCGCGCGCCGTCCAGTGCGGCCGCTGCGTCGGCGACATTCTTGTCGGCCGAAACAAAAGGCGCTGCACTCACCGTGGGCTCGTTCTGAGGCTGCGTCAGCAACAGGTCGGCGAGCGGCTCCAGGCCCGCTTCCTTGGCGATCTCGGCCTTGGTGCGGCGCTTGGGCTTGTACGGAAGATAGATATCTTCAAGCCGGCTTTTGCTTTCTGCAGCCATAATCGCCGCTTCAAGCTTATCGTCGAGCTTGCCCTGTTCGCGCATGGAATCGAGGATCACCTTGCGCCGGTCGTCAAGCTCACGCAGATACCCCAGCCGCTCCTCGAGCGTGCGCAGCTGCGCGTCGTCCAGCGATCCGGTGACTTCCTTGCGATAGCGAGCGATGAACGGAACGGTCGCACCGCTGTCGAGCAGCTCGACGGCAGCCTGCACCTGCTGCTCTTTGACTCCGAGCTCTGCGGAAATTCGCGCCTGTATGGAAATCGCCAAAAGGGCACCTCATCGGGAATGCGAGAGAATAGCCGAACCGGGCCGCGGATATGGACCGCGCGCCTTTGATTCTTCAAGCCACTGTTTTTGCCGGTCACCGATAGAGCCAAGACGCGACGCGGAAGCGGCCAATGCACCTCTACCCGAGAATTGGAGCGGGTGAAGGGAATCGAACCCTCGTCATAAGCTTGGAAGGCTTTTCAGGATTTTATCAATAACTGGTATACTCCTGCATTTGCGGTAGTTTATGGCATCTGCTAACATTATCGGCGCCTAGCTTGCAACATTGACACTGAAGGGAAATTGCAGGGAAAATGCCGAGCACAAAGCTTCACTCGCTCGCCGACGATGATCAAATCAAAGCTCTGATCAAGCTCACGCGAGAGGCGAGGGGTTTCGGCAGCATTTACGCCGACGGCAAAGGGCTTCAACTGCGTATCGGCAAGCGGCGCATCGCTTGGATCTACTATGCTCAACGCATGACGCGCGGCCAACGCTCGACAACACAAAAGCTGCTCGGCCAGTGGCCATCGATGAAGACCGTTCAGGCGCGCCGCGAAGCCGACAAGGTCGGCGGCCGCGTGTCGAGTGGTCGACAAGAGCCCGGCCGTAAGAGCGCCACCAAATTCGCGGAGGCTTTCGAGCGCTACGTTCTACACCTACGGAAGAAGAGCGCGGACAAGGGCAAGCCGGCGACGTGGGCGCACATCGTCGAAGGCAAAGGGAAGAAACACCTATTGCCTCAGTGGGGCCGCTGGACGCTAGCGGAAATGAGCGGCGATCCACTTGCGATCCATGACTGGCACGCCAGGATGACCGTCGAGCACGGACCTGTTGCGGCAAATTCAGCCGCGCGTGTGGTGCGGGCGGTATACAGGCACGCCGCACGACTGAGTCGCGGCCTGCCCCCTGCTCTGCCGACAAGCGGCGTTGACTTCAATAAAGAGCAAGCGCGAGAAATCACCGCGAAGGAGCTTCGATCATGGGCCGCCATGTGGCGGAAGATCGACAACGAGAATCGCCGTGCGTTCCATCTGCTTTGCTTGCTCACAGGGTGCCGCCCTGGAGAGCTCGGACGGTTGAAATGGTCCGACGTGCGGCCGCGCGAGCGTTTGTTGATAATTCCCACGGCCAAGGCAGGGATCGATATCCGTGTACCGATGTCGGCACCTGTCGCGCGAGCCTTAGTTATGGCGCGGGAGTCCGTGACCGGCGCAAACGAATTTGTTTTTCCCGCACGCGGATCAAAGGGGCACATTGTTCGCTTCGACAGCGACGGACTTCCCTTCTATGCCAACGCGCTGCGGCACGTTTACCGGACACTAGCGACCGAATGCGGCGTGGATGACACTTTGGCCCATTTGCTGCTCGGTCACGCGCCTCGCGGC
>DATJUM010000066.1:0-15547 GCA_035502355.1 Rhizomicrobium sp.
CCGTTCACCCGCAGGAAGCCGGTGCGGGCGCCGTTTCCCGCGCATCTGCCGCGCGAGCTTCCTCGACGACGGCCGCATCTGCCTGACCACGGATGGTGTTGAGAAGTCAGAATCGTCATCGCGGCGCGGATTTTCTGGGCTGCTGGCTCCAGGCTTCAACCATTCGTTCATAGGCGCGTTCGGCCAGTTCGACGTAAGCGGCTTCTCGCTGGCGGATCTCCTTGATCCAATAGTCCCGACCGGGTCCGGCCTTTCCATAGGCCGAGGGTGCACCCGCTTTCAGCGCGACTTTCCGCAGCTTCATCGCCGTGAAGGCCGGCCGAGCGTAAGCGTAGTCTCGATCGCTCGTGAGTATATGCCAGATCATGACGACAAGCTTTCGCGCCGTTGCCACGGCGGCAGTCGGCGCTCCGCGCTTCCTCTGAGTGCGAGCAAAAAAGGCGCGCAACGGCCCGGGCGCTGTCTTGGCGGACCAGGCCGCTTCCACCAGCATACGCCGCGCGTCGCGGTTTCCCTGTTTGGTGATCCGGCCATGCCGAGCCAGGTGATCGCCGGACTGGCGGATCCGCGGCGTCAGGCCGAAGTAGCTGCTGAGCTTCTCAGGTGTCGGGAACCGACGTACATCGCCGATCGAAGCCAGGACGGTAGAGGCCACCACCGAGCTGACACCTGGAATCGTCATCAGACGCTTCGCACGAGGATCGTCCAACGCCTGCTGCGCGAGGACCTTGTCCAGGTTCGCGAGCTGACCCGAGACACGCTCCAGCTCGTCGACATAGCGCCCCAGCATGCCGCGCTCCTCGCTCTCAAGCGGCAGCGACTGCAGCCAGCGCCGGCCGGCGGGACCGAACAGATGACCCTTGTATTGCGGGATCAAATTGGCGTGGAGGAGCGCCTGGATGCGCCCCTTCGTCCTGACCAGCTGGGCAAGAACGCCCATTCGCTCGGCGATTTGCCGTCGTCGTGTCAGCGTGACCTCGTCCGGTACCCAGACCTCCGGCAGGAACCCGGCAGCATGCAATTGGGCAAGTATCTTCGCATCGACCTTGTCGGTCTTCACGCGGGCATAGGCGATCGCCTTGACGAGCCTCGGGTTTGCGACGGCAACCCGCTTCACGAAAGTGCGGAGAAGCCGTTCTACCGCAGCGCTGTTGCCGGTCGCCTCGATAACCACCTCGTCGCTTGCCCGAAGCGTTCGCGCGAAGTCCATGAACCGATGATGGACGAGATCGACGCGACACTCTTCTTGTATCCGGCCCTCCTCCAGGATCGCCACCTGGGCGAACGATCGATGTATGTCCATTCCGATGACACGCACAGCTTTCCCTCCTTCGACGGCGGGAGCTGGCGGGCTTGCACGACATCTACGGATACGCGCTCACAGCGCAGCCGGGCAAGTCGTAGGGGCGGCCAAGTAACAACTCGAGTTCGCGACTCATGGTCAGGACGGCCTGCCGCCATTTCGTGCTCCCGGCGCCCCTATCCCGGCGGCTCATCCTATTCGATGAGCCGACGAGTCCATCTGGGCGCCACGGACAGCATGCCCTTTAACAATGCCGCGGAGCGCAGCCTGCGCGGCATCGCCCTCGGGCGGCGGGCTTGGTTATTCGCCGGCAGCGACCGCGGCGGCGAGCGCGCCGCGGCCATCTACACACTGATCGCCACGGCCAAGCTCAACGACATCAACCCGCAGGCTTGGCTCGCCGACGTGCTTGCCCGCATCGCCGACCATCCCGCCTCCCGGCTCGATGAGCTGCTGCCGTGGCACTGGAAGCCGACCCAGGATCAAGCCGTCGCCGCCTGATCACCGCCCCGCCGCGATCCTCGGCGGATGGGTACCGTTCAGCTAATGCCGGCCCTCGACGCGAGGGGCTGCTCTCATTCTGCCGACGTTGAAACTCACTGGAAAGCGCCGCCCAATAGGGCTCGTATAAATCGAGCAACTCGCTCGGCCGCATTACCTCGACGCCGAAATCTCTCAATGCGTTTCGGTGCTTCCAAAATGTCTTTCGGTCTGTAGTAACAATGACCGGAATGTTTGCCACAAGGGCATAGCCGGCGACTCGTCTGTCTCCCTCATCGCGAAGAAATGATAGAGGCCCGTCGCTTGCAAATATTTGCTCGGCTGATTTCACTCCCAACGCCCGCAAAATAAGTGGAGAGATGCGGACCGATTTACTCTCCCCAAGCAATCCAAGAGCCACACCTGGAAAGGCATGATTGGACACGTCTTCTTGATGCCCACCAAAGAACCGAACAATGTCTCGAAGTCTTACGCCCCTATCGCCTCCGAAGACTGAGGCCTCAGACGAATTCGCTTCGCAAACCAACCAGGGATAGCCGCCAAAATATTCGAACTGCTTGTACAAAATTCCCAGGTCGACGAGATCGTTTGCGGTGTCCGAACCATACCGTGCGGAAAGCTCGGATAGCGCGGCGTCGTCCCATACGACTCGTTCCTTTTCCTCAAGTTGGCGATCGATCCAGTCGAGGTTTTGAAGAACGCAGGTATCGAGGAGCTGAGGCTCCGGTGGCCGAAGCGCATCGTCTATGAGCTCCATCCTCTTCCGCGGATCCGTTATACCTTTCAGGGCTTGCTCAAGAGCACAGGTAGTCATGAGCACTCACAGTTCTTTGTTGCCTGCGCTTCATAGTTTGACCCATTCCAAGAAATCGCCGCGCCTCTCGCGCAGGGCGTCAAGCGCCTCCCTGATGGGGCTTGGCTTGTCGGAAATGTTGATGACGAGGGTATCCATTGCGCGGGTCAACGGAATCATCGCCCAACGCGATGCGAACTCGGTCGCCTCCTCCTCGGCGGTGACGAAAAGATCATCAGGCCCTTGCGGCATCGCCAGCCGTTGCCGATACTTGTAATCCCAGAGTTCGTCGAAGCCGTAGTTGATGACCGTCCAGCCTTCCAGCCCACGGCAAGAATCGTACTGAACGATGCGAAGGGCCTCGCGGTCGGTAGGGAAATTCTCCCGCACATCGATAGACGAAGCATCCCAGGTTTTCACGCCCTGCGCGGCGAGAACGCGCGCCGGCATCGAAAACGGCTCGCGTCCGTCATGGACCACGAGCGCGGGCGGAACGCATGCGAGCAGATCGACGGGGTAGTTTCCGAGCGCGGCCGCTTCCGCGCAAAGCCTTGAATAGATTTCCGGGCGGGCCGCTAGATCGCCTTCAATGACCATAACTCGGCCGCCGTTCGCGTCAGGATTCGGCTCCAGGTCCCAATCCGGAAGCCTCAGCGCCGCGGCAAAATCCGCCACGAACAGCGCGAGATTGGCTTTCATGCGCAAGCACCGCGTAAGCCGCCGCGCGCGCAATTGCTCACGCGTGATCCCGCCGCTCCAATCGGCAACTGACCCACGAACGAACTGATCAACGCCGTCCGCCACGACGATGAGTTCGGGTCCGTAGACCGCTCGCAGAATTTCGATTTCGTTGGCGGGCCAGTCCTGACCCTCATCCACAAACACAGTGTCCCAGAGAAACTCGGTAGGACGGTGGTTGATGAGTTCTCCGATATCTTCCGACGATACCGTTTTGCTGCGCAGGTACTCCAGCAGAAGATCCTTTTTCTGCTCGTAGGCTTCGAGGAAGCCAGCGTAATCCTGAATGATGCCGAGTCCGTGCATAAGCCGCCCCACGAAGGCATGGACCGTATCAATGCTGATGCCGCCATTCTCGACGCTACGGGGCACACCGAGCAACGCCATCGTGCGTCGCATGTCGGCGACTAAGGCCTTGTTGTAAGTGAGCATGAGGGAGCGCATGCGCGCGCGGTCGAACGCCTGATAGGCCATTTGTAGTAATATGACTGTCTTGCCGACGCCTCCGCGCCCGCGGATAACAACCTGCTTTTTGCCCAGGTCGTCGAGCCACACTTCGGGCAGCGATGCCTTGATAATCCGATCCATCCGCCGACGGTCCAGTGGCGTCGGTTCAACAGATTGCAGAAGAGGAAAAGCGGGATCAAGAAGCGCTGCGAAGGTTTCATCCGATCCGAATGAAATAAGAGCGTCCCGCTTGTGATGAAGAGGGGCGGCAATCTGCCCGAGAACATTTAAGATGCGCTCGAAACTCGCATCCACACCAAAGCAATTATGGGGACGATGCGGCAGGTCTCCCTCGCGGAGGCCGGAGAAAAAGATCAGGTCCTGCACATAGATGCGCTCGATTCCGTGATCGGCGAGGTAGCGCTTGAATTCGAACATCTGAAGCCGGTTTTTCTCCGTTACCGACTCCCAGACTGTACGTCCTCCCCGGCGATAGCAGACGGTAGCGATCTTGTCCTCGAAGCGCACGCCAGTCGCATCATGCGACTTCGCCTCGACAACGAGGATAAAATTCTTGACCTGGGCACTGCGAGGAATGAACGGCTCTCCGTCTCGCGGAAAGAACTTGAATTCCACGTCAAACGAGCGAGGCGCAGAGAGATGCCCGATAATGACGAGATCGATGTCTTCGAGACGGTAGCCATAGAGCTTCAGGCCCACGAATATCTTGATGTGGTCTTTCGCGCTTTGGCCGATGTCAGGCCATGCCGCCAGGATCTGCCGGCGCAGATGCTGGGCGGCCTCGAACTCCTTGCCTTCCTTGACGCCAAGCAGCTCAATCATGGAGTGCCTTCTGCGGCAGGCAATCTCGTCACAGGACACCGATCTTTTGCAGCACGCTCCGCGTGGCCCACGGCAGGTTGCCGCGGACGATCAGTTCATTCTCAATGATCACGGGTATCCTACCGCCGTTATCGCGGAAGCTCGCAATATCGGAGTTTGCTGGGTGATCCGTGGTCAAAGGGCCGGAAAGAGCGATGACATATCGGCCGGCGGCAGCGGTCGCCATGATGGGAGCACTTAGCGTTCCCTCCGGTGTGGCGAACGGCGCGTTTAGCTCGAGCTGGATACCGCTAACGCCTTGCCTCAGCAGGTCGTTGAACAAAAGTTCTGTCGATGCGCTGAGACGATCTGCGTTGAATTGCGGCTGCTCGCCATTCAGGAGGTATTCGAGCAACTGAGCGCCGACATGGCGGTCCAGCAGACTGTGCTCGAACTTGTTCTTGAAGCTTCTCAGGCAGCGGTAGCAGGACGCATCGCAGTTTGCGGGGCAGGTTTTCATCAAGTAGAGCGCGCGCTGAAACAACTCCACGCCCCTGGCCGAAAGCTGGCTTGAGAAGCCGGCGCCGCCCGGCAGCGTGTCGTAGAGAAATATTTCGGCCTCAAGGCCGCTCGATCCTCCGGGTGTAAGCGCGGGCCGGAATTCAGCCATGAGTTCGCCCGCCTCGATCTCAAGCAACTGGCAGGCCGCTTTCGCCAGAGCTTCGCTGACGGTCCTCAGCGCAGCTGCGGTCGAAGAATGGCCCGGCCTGAGCTTTAGAGGGGCGGCAACCCGCATCGAGAAAAGCGCGATGTCGGTTATGAAATCTGTCCCGAGGACGACGTGACGCGTCGGGCTCGTCCCGTCGCATATTTGCTTGTCGTCATCGTCCGGGAAGGGCTTGCGGTGCGGCCCGAGCAGTTTCGGCGCGGGATCGGTTGCCGACTCGATGCGGCCGCATTTGACGCAATAAGTATAGCCGTCGTGATTCGGCCCGGTGTTCGACACAAGCAGGTGGTCGCGCGCCGGCAGAACACGGATGCGGTCATTGACCGGAAGCCAGCCGGCGCCCTCGTCAGGCGTTCCCATTGTCAGCTTCGCGCGCGTGGCGTAGCTCGTCTCCGGCATATCATCCGGCGAAGTGACTTCCTCGGCATCGACCGGATGGGCGAAGCCCGGCGGGCGCAGCCAGTAGCGGCCAGGGCCGAACGTGTCTTCGCCCCCGCACGCTTCGCAGTCGCGCACCTCGTTGCGGTTCGCCTCTCCGATGGGATAGGTCTTGGCGAAGCCGCACTCGCTGCATTCCATGTAAATGCGCTTCGACTCCCACGCCGTGAAACGGTCGTCCGACATGACCGAGTAAATCGCGCCCGAGGTGTAGCACTTGCCGGAAATCCAGACCTGCTTTCCCGGCGCGTACTGCGTCAGCGCGATCGGCAGGCCCTGAGACGGCGCAAAGCGCATGATCGGGCGGAAACGCGATGAACGATCCCGGTCAAAAACATGGAAGGTCGCTACGTCGGTCGGGAAGGCGTACCGGGGCAGCTTGCCGCAATAAAGTAGGCGGTCGAGCAGCTTTCCCGGACGCGAAGTCTGGCGTGGGCGCTCCTCGCCTTCTTCAGCCGCGTCCTCCGACTCATCGTCGTCGTCATCCGCCTGCGTGGCCTCATCCGTCTCGCCCGGTCCGGGGCGTATCGCATCGTCAACCGCCTTCAGGCAGTCGGCCACCATGCCTTCCAGCAACTCCTTGCGATCATCTGGCTTCAACTCCGTGGGTATCCACGAGGCCACACGTTTCCGAAGCTGCTCGTCGTGTTCCTTAAGCCAGGACGCGAAGTCGTCGCGGTTCAGGATGGAGGTGTTGCGGCGGAATTCGGCAACCGTACCAAGCACGGAGAACAGGTCGTGGCGCTGATTGGGGTCGACCTGCGGGAGCCGGTCCTGATGGTAGTTCTGCAACAGGAACGCGCGAATGTGACGCCGTACGATCTCAGCATTGTCGAGCGTAAGCTTCGGATCGACAACATCGCCGCGGATCATGCCGTCCGGCTCGGAGAAATAGTGCTCGTCGTGGCTATCGGCGCTCCCGAACGCAACAACGGTCGCCACCGCGTTGCCGCGGCGCCCAGCGCGTCCCGACCGCTGCTGATAGTTGGCGCGGCCGGGCGGCATGTTGCGCAATGCCACGCCGGACAGAGCGCCAATATCGATACCGACTTCCATCGTGGTCGTGCTGGAGAGCACGTCGATCGCGGCCTCGTTGCTGTTCTGGCCTGCCAGGGCAATGTCCTGAAACAGCAATTCGTTTTCTTCGGCCTTGGAGAAAACATCTTCGTTTTGCGGCGCGTTCAATTGCGCCGTGTGCTCGGCTGCTATCAGCGCCATAGGCTGGCGCCCGTTCTGCGCCTCGACAACTGGCTTTCGATAGAAGCCGTTGCGCGCCAAAAAGACCGGATCGGTATCGGGGTCGAGCGCTTTGACTTCACTGCTGCCGCAGTCGAGGCAATGCGAGAGTCCCGACACCGGACGGTGGACGGATTTGCAGCTATTGCAGTGAACCCAAGCATGGTCGAAGAGCAGCGAAAGCTCGCTGCCCCGCAGGCGCTTGAAACCGGTGTCCGAGTCCTGCGTGAAAAGAGCAAGCAGCGCCGGCGACCATTTATCCCAGAAAATCTTGAGAGCTGCCTTGTCGTTGATTACGCGCGCCATCGCATTGAACTTGCCCTTCTGACCGCGGATGCTGGTCCCCTCGGAGCGGGGCCGCCGCCACCAGACCGGCGGCATGGCGCTCAGCCAGAAGCCATGTCCCTGCCAACAGCGCAGCCATGCGCGCGCGAGGCCGACCTTGGCTTCGGGCGTTTCGGCAAAACCCGGTATCGAAGGAAGTTGTTGCAAGGCGGCCGTGTGCTTGCTGCGCTCGATGATCGACGCGAGCGCAAGCGCTTCAAAGCCGCGAAAGCGGTCTTGAATCGTTGTGATGATATTGTCGAGCAAGGCTTCGGGGGGCCGTTCGTTGCGCAGCTCCATGCAGAGATTCAAAAGCCCGGCATCGTCTTCGGTCTCCTTGGCGCGAACGGCGCGTTCGACAATCGCTTCAGCTCCGAAGCTTTCGCCCGGCTTCATTTCCGGGCGCAGCCGCACGTTCAGTTCCTTTGAAGCAAGTAAGACGGCGAGATAGAGGTCTTCCAGATTGAGGTTTGGACGCAGCACGGGGACATTCAGCAAGCGGCGATAGCCCCAACCGATCAGCGGACGCAGTGAATCGCGGACGGAATACATTTGTAAATTCGGCGCGAGACGGGCCGCCACCTGACGGGAGTCAGAGAAGGCAAGAACCTTGCGTCCTTGCAGCGGCGCGAAGCGCGTTGGTGGCACGGGCGCGGGCGGCTGAATCTGAAGCTGGCGCGCCACGAGCGCCTGAAACGGCTGATCGCCCTTCGTCTGGTGATCCTGAACATAGCTGCGTCCGAAACGGGCGGTCTTGCCGCACACGGCGCAAGGCACAAACTGTCCGCGAGCCTCGAATCCGGCGGTTGCCTCGTCGTCTTCGTCCACCGCTTCGCAAACGCGGTCACTGCGGACATAAACGGTGCGGGTGCGCGATCCAAGGTTTGGTGGATTAAGCCGCCCCGTTTCAAGATCGTAGTCGGCCGGCTCGGCCACATCCTCGATGGCCGGGTCCTCAAGCAGAAGATCGAGTGGCAGCAGTGGCACCGTGGCGCCGGCGGCCATACGCAAGGTTTGGCCGGGCTTCGACCAGAGCGCCGAAGGCGCATCGACGTCGTCGGTGTAGGCTCGCGCGTAGGCGGTGCCGCAATTGCGGCAAGTGTAGAGCTCGAGCACGCGCGCGCCGCACTCGCAGCGGTCCAGAGGCTGGCTGTACATCTTGCCACAAATCCCGTCCCTGTCCTCTTCGGCGATCTCACTGCAATTGGGATCCATGCAGACCCATAGGCCGGGCAGGCCCCGGAAAAAGTTATGGATGCGGCAGGGGAGCAGTCCCAGTGTTTTCGGATCGAGTCTCGCGACACTGCCAAGCGCCATCAGCGCCGTAACGGCAGTATCCGCCGTCGCCGGCAGCGCGGTCGGAAACACATCGCGGCCGAGTTCGGCGACAGGAAGAGCCTGCTTCATCGTCGCGTTGACCAGCAGGCCCATGGGGCCGAACTCGGACAGCGCGTGATAAAGCGCGGCTTCCGCGGTATGGCTGCCGCTAACATGCCTATAATCCAGGAGAGGTTTGACGGCCGCGAGGCGCTCGGCATCCTCCACCGCGTCGTAAAAGCCTTTCAGGTCGATCGAAGCAAGAACCTCCGCATCGTGGTTTGATCCGGTGGCGCTGTGAGGACGCAGGTCGAGCGAGCCCCTGATAGGGATAAACGTGTCGGACGGCAGGCCCGAAATCTGCGCGCCGAATTCTGGCGCGTACTCATGATCCTTAAAGCTCGCCGTCGCACAGATCACTTGGAAGCGTTCGGACGCTGCGCCCAGCCTGTCGCGCAGCCGCCGCAGAAGCAGGCCGACTTCCGCACCGGCAGTTCCCCTGTAAAGGTGGGCCTCGTCGAGAACGACAAGAAACTTTTCGCTCGGATTCTTTTCGAGCCATTCGCGCGTCCTGTCGAAGATAGTGCGTTCGATCGGACGCATCAGCATGTATTCGAGCATGGAATAATTGGTGACGAGCAGGTCGGGCGGGGCGACCTGCACTTCGTGCCGCGTCAGGAGTTCGGAGTCGTCCGGCAGCGTGACGCCGCGAACGAATTCGCCAGTCTTGCGGTCGGCCCATCCGGAATTCTTCTCGCCGAACCATGCGACGAGATCCGGCTTCGCCGGCCACTTGCCGCGCTCCTTTAGCGCGGCAAGAAGGCGCCTCGCCTCCTTCTGGTCATCCGATTCCTCGCCACCCGCGCGACGCTCGATATCTGCGTAGAATTCGCCGAATGACTTGAGCTTGACGGAATCCTTCTTGGTGGTGTGGATCCCGGCATAGGGCGTCCGGCTCGTATAACGAGCAAAGCGCGGCGGCCTTCCGGCCCACGATTTGAACAGTTTGACTAGGCGCGGATCGCCGAACAGGGAGCGCAGCCGCCCCAACTGATCGTTCACGAGCGCGTTCATCGGGTAGAGGATCAGCGCACGCATCGCCGGATTATCCCTAAAGGATGCCGGCTTTGCGTCCGCCTCACGCGCAAGCTTGCCGAGGATCGGCAGTAGGAAGGCTTCGGTCTTGCCCGAGCCGGTGCCTGTCATGACAACGAGGTTTTTCCCGTCGATGAGGCAGCCGCGGATCGACTCTGACTGGTGCTTGTAGGGTGGATCGTAAATGAGCCGCGAAAGGTCTCCGTCCGCTTTGGCAAGCAACGAATAGACTTGCAGGGCCGCGGGCGGCAACCCTTCCACGTCTGCGAACTTTTCTCCTGTCTGATAGCGCGGCGTCGATTCCAGATAAGGCACCTGATGAATGACACCCGGACAATCCAGTAGTTCCTTGCGCCGCTCGATCAACGAGCGCGCGCTGATGTGGTATGTCGCCTCGATGTAATCGCGCAGCGACCCGTGAAGGTTCTCAATCGTTTCATAGATTGTTTGCACGCGGACCCCCTTCACTTGAGCCGTCCCCGACCGAAAGCCAGAGCCGGTCCTGTAGAAAGCGTTCTTCGACCGTCGCTTCGCCGGCCGGAAGCCAATAGGACATCAGGCACTTCTCGGGCGGCACGGGCCGCCCGAATATCATCAGCCGCCTTTGCGCCCACAGCGGCAGCGGTGAAAAGAAATCCAGTCGGACTCCGTCATCGGCAGCGCGCCGCCGATAGAGCTGCGGATGACCAAGCTGGCGATCGAGCGCCATCTGAACGTGCCATGCCGCATCGCAGCCGCGCCAGCGCGCCTTCTTCAACGGAAAATCCAGGAGCCTTGCCGCAACCCCGTCTTGCAGCGTGACGAAGCACCAGAGGGAAGCCCCGAATTCCTGGGGGCGGCGGGCGACGAAATTGCCGCTCTGGCGTTTCGGAGCCGTCCACCTTCCGCGGTAATAAGTGACCGGCTGCGCAGAGTCGAGAATCTGCAAGTCGCCGATCGCGCCACTCGGCGGCTGTGACACCAGCCGGTTTTCCAACGCGGCCAGCATTTCCTGCGCCGACTCCGTCTTGGGGCACTTCAGCCAAACATGCTCCGACAGCTCCTGCAGTCCCTGTTCGCGCAATTCGGCCGACAGGTCTTCGCCGGGCTGCTGTGTGATAAGCCGAGTGAAGCCCTCATGGGTGACGCGCGAAGCGAGCTCTTCCGGCAGGAAGGTGTCCTGGTCGGGAACGACACCGACGACGAAAATGCTGCCGCTCGGACGTGAGACGAAGCCCGGCGGCGCTGCGTAAACCCAAGTGCCCTTCGCTCCGGGATCGTCGGTGACGACATCGCTGAGTTCAAGCAGATCGCCCGCGATAACGAGGGCGTCAATGATTTCATCGATGCGCTCCGCGAGCGGCTCGGCATCCTGAGACAGGCCCTGAAGACTTTCAACAATGGAAGCCCGCAACGCCGCCCGCGAACAGGGACAACGCATGCCTGCGCTGCGCCTTAACAACGCGGCCAGCAGACCATCGTCGATGAGCGCGCCCGCAGCCGCCCGCAGATGCAGCGCGCGGCGGCAATCGGCAAGAACGTCATCCGGCCGGAGTTCAGTGATTACCATCGCCACCTCGGAAGTAGCGATCCGCCGGCAATCGACTGACCTTGCTCTTGCGCGCACAGCGCCGCCAGCAACCGCGCGCCGCGGAGAATTGCTGGCGCTGCAGCAAGCTGACCAAGCATGTTGTCGAGATTGGCGCCGTAGCCATCCGCTATGCGGTCGGGCGCGCTCGCGAATTTGAGCGCAAATGTGCATAGGCCGGGATCGGTACATACTTTGTACCGGCGTGCGAGTTCGGCGTACCAAGCCGACGCCTGCCCGAAATTCCCGTTCATCGTTCCATGGTCACGATGCAGAACAACCGCGAAACTGGGAGCGCGATCATCGACAACACAGCGCTTAAGATTGTCGTTGGCATTTGCCGAAGTTGGATTTCGGCGGTAATCGGATTCGGCGGATGCCCAGGTCGAGCCGCAAATGCGCTCGAAGATTGTCAAGACAATGCTACTCTTCACCTGCTGGCACCTGCTGTCAGCGAGAAAACCGGCCAGCCGCGCCTTACGCCACAGTGCAAGAATGCGACATGAGTCTCCCAGCGTCGGAGCCGTAGTTCCGATGTGATCGCATACCGGACTGACTCCCAGCCCCTGCAATCCACCGGCCGTCAAGCCGGTACTCACAACAACCATGTCGCTGTGCTGCCCCCGGCGGGCGAAAAACAGGCCGCCGGGGCGCTGCACGGTTAGACCGGCGCGACAGGCTTCCGGTGTGCATAGTTCACGCCTGAGCGGTCGCTGCATATCGTAAAAGCTGGCTTCCGGCCCTTCGTCTTCCTGACCTGTTTCGTCTACAAGCCTGAGAATGATATTTCCGTGCTCGTGGCGCAGCACCCAGCGCAGAGGCGGCACATCATGCTCAAAACGAAAAGACGTTTCTCCGAGCGTTTCGCCATTTATCACAAGCCGGCCTGCGGCGGCTTCGAGCACGCTCCACGCGACTTTTTCGCGCTTCACGAAATGGCCGAATTGTTTGCTCCAAGCGTCCGGGGTGACTGGCAACTCCATAGGAGCGCCAATGTTCTCGGAGAGGATTTCGCTGCCATCCCTGCTTTCTAGATGCAGAGCGAAATACACCGAGTGGCCTTGCGGCCCGAGCACCGACATCGCGACCTTGTTTTGCCAGAACGTGTCTAGGCTGGCCTCCGGAGGATCGAGTCTTACGAGCATGCCCGCGTGCGAGACAACGCCGGGAATCCAAGGTTCGGGTTCGCGGACGCTGAGTTGCAGGTGACCTTCCGGCGGCGCGGACGCAATTCCCTCCAGCGCTCCGCTTCTGCGCGCCCTAACCGTCAGCAGATGCGTGCCGACGGGAAGTGGTGGCAGTTTCAGGTAGATCGGCCTGCCAGGATCACCGGCCTTGATGATCTGTTCCCCGTTCCGGTCGATGCTGAGCGCATAGGCTTCGACCGGATGATCGTGCATGAGGGCGAGGCACGGCTGCTCCGTTGTCAGCCATTCGCTGCGGCCTTCGCCATCCCAGTTACGGCCGGGCAGGCCGGCAGGCCAGACACGGATCGTCCGGGCAATCTGTAATCCGAGTTTGTGCAGCCAGTGCGTGCCTTCGGCGCCGACCGCCGCGGGAATAGCGAGCTTGAACGCTTTTACCCCGGCGCAATCGATGGTGCATGCGCTCATGAAAGCATGTTGTTCGGGAAGATCACCGGCAGTGACGACAACATAGTCGCAATCGGGCCGGACGACGTGCCCGGCAATCTCAAGGGCGGTGCCATCGGCTCCAACGCGGAAAAGCCACGCTGGTCCGGCGCTGAGCCGGCATTCCGATTCCAGTAGATGCGTCAGATACGCGTTCGGTTGCTCGAATTCGAGAAGCGGCTTTGCCTGATCGGGCCACGTTCTTAGGACGGATTTGCGGCTTCCGGACAGAAG
This sequence comes from Rhizomicrobium sp., assembly GCA_035502355.1. Taxonomy (GTDB): domain Bacteria; phylum Pseudomonadota; class Alphaproteobacteria; order Micropepsales; family Micropepsaceae; genus Rhizomicrobium. The sequence continues at coordinate 13,174 of DATJUM010000066.1, forward strand.
CCAGCCGGCGGGCTTCCTGTCGGGCGCGCCGTTCAGGCGGCAACGCGTGCGCCGCAGGAATAATGCCACTTCGGCATTGAGCGCAGCAACCCCTCTAAAATCAGGCATGTCGATGACGACGGACCAGTTGCTGTTACCGCTGTAGCGAAGCAGCAGATTGGGCCGGACTTCAGGACGGGGAAGCTGTTCGGCGGGTCTTTCCCGAACGTCAGCGGGCCTCTGGACCGGCGCGACGCCGTGGCCGATCCCCTTGAAACGATCAGATACGACGCGCTGCGCTTCCTTCAACCATCCGCGCGCGCTTCTTATCTTTTCGATGTCTGCGACGATCCGGTCGAGCGTTTTGCGATAGATGGGCTCGTGGCCTTCATCACCCGACGGCGCGTCGAGAAGCGCCAGCACGATGCGGCCCGTCAATTCCTCCTGTTGAAGAAACTCCTGAAAGCGCGTGGTCGCGTAGGCATTCGCCGCGAGCAGCCGCCCGATTCGCGCCGGCTCGAGACCAGACAAGGTTGCGAGACGAAAACGAAGATCATAAAGCGCGCGGGCGAATTCTCGCTGTAGGTAACGCGGAAGAACCGCGTGTGTGATGGGCCAGGCTATGATTCGCCTGTGTTCGGCCCACGGGCCGGACGGCTCGACGCCGTTATAGGCTTTCTGGAACTTCCTGAACCATGGCTTGATCCTGTCCCGGTCGGAAAAATCCCAGACCGGCGTGCTTGCTTCAAATGAATGCCAGTATTCGTCGCCCGCATAGGTGTAGCCGCGTTCGGTCGCATAGACGACCCAAAGAAGCCAGTGCGGTGCAAGTTGAAGGCCAGCCCTGAGCCGCGAGCGCAGTTGCGAGGCGATCTCATCCAATTCGCCCTGCTCCAATCCGTGCTCCAGCGCGAAAATCGGAAAGCCCGATGACAACCGTTTGCACGCCAGCGACTCGAAGTGCCTCTCCAGGCGCGCTTGCCATTGTTCGAGAGGCACGGGCATGGCGGCTATCCTGTTATCGAGGCGCACATTCGTTCACCCCGTGCGCGGCAGTTTCGCTAGAAGCTTGCCGCGCTGATCGCCCAGCAAGACGGCGATGTTTGCCGCGTCCCACTCCTTGAACTCGGGGCGCCGCAACGCGCGCGGCACAATCCAGCGCTCAATAGCGAGCTTTGACACCTCTTCGGCGGTGAGAAGCGAGGTTAGGTTCGGTCGACCCTCTCCGGAATGCAGCAATTTCGTGGCGTTGCTTGCGAGTTGGCAGAAAAAGACTTCGCGCTGTATCCCATGCCGCAGCATGTCTTCCTTGAAGCCCAAGGCCGCGAGAGCGGCCCTTGTAGTGCGAAGGCGCCAGTTCGGGCCTTGTCCGAAGCGGTTGCGGTCCGCGTAGGAATGATCGATGTGACGCAGATAATCGCGGAGATCCAAGAACAAGCTATCAGGAATATGAAAATGTCCCCATCCGCCCGTGTAACCGATTGACTTGAAATATTCGACGCCGCCCAGTTTCAAGCGGTTGTAGATGGAGGATCGCCCCATCGAGGACGATGTTGTGATCGCGAGCAAGCGAGCCTTCTTTTCCTGCTTCGAAATGATGCCCTTCGTACCGCCATACGCCTTGGCGAAATCATTGTAGATATCCCTCGTGCGTAGAAGACACGCGACGAGCTTGCCCCCAAGAAGCATGTTATAAGGGGGAAGTGCGCCAAGCACGTATGCGTCCATGATATTGACGAGGCGTTTGCTCCGATCTTTGACAGTCCAGTCGATAAGACTATCGCGCACGCGCAGATTGAACACCGGATCGCCGATCGCGATGATGCCCATCAGCTTGTCGTTGTTCTCGTCCCAGACCAGATATCGGAGACGACGACCGAACCCGTTTGAAACTGGAACCGACCACGTGAGCGCCGCTAGGCGAAAGAGATCGCCTTGCCATGTGCCAGTTTCTATACGCTCCAACGCGGGCGAGATTTTCTGCGGATCAACCTCGCCGCCGGAGGCGAAATGCTTTGCCAGCTTAGGGAATTGGTCAGACAGAAATTGCTTGTTAGCTGCCAGCCGGTCTTCACGTTGAACACCGTGGACGGTTCGAATCGCTTCCTTGCCGGTGCCGGGCGGAGCAAGATCCCCTTCGTCGGTTCTCTGGAATCCGAGTGAGGTTAGGTGTCGCCGCAATCGCCTCTTGAGGCCGGCCTCACGGGTCGAAACGCGTACGACGGTCGCTTTTTTTGACAACAGATCCCCCCTTACTCGTGAGTCCAGAGTTCTGACGCAACCTCGGCTCAGGCGGCGAGGCTGAAAGCCTGCATCCTGTCGGTATCCTGTCGTTCGATGACGAATTTCGCGAAGCTGTTGCCCGGGGTGGCATTCAAGAGAAATTCCGGCATGC
>DATJUM010000067.1:0-14297 GCA_035502355.1 Rhizomicrobium sp.
AGAAAGCCATGCTCCACGTTCCAGAGAAAATCCTTCCGCTGTTGATCAATGAAAGCCACGAGATCGCAACATACATGATAGAATGAGGTGGTGACGCGACCATGTTTGAGTGCGAAGTAGACGCGGTTCTTGAGTACCGAAAACCTGTCGCGCAGGGAGCGGGTGTGCGTGCGCATGTGACTCTCGAGAAACTTGTGGTAAACGAAGCCGTCGTCTAGAGCACGCACCAGATAGCCGCGGTCGATCAGCCGCAGACACAGGTCTGTTTCATCCAGATAGTATTCGAACTCCTCGTCGAAACCGCCGATTTCGACCAACCGTGCGCGGCGGAAACATGAATTCGTCCCTATCGTGTAGGGAAATACGTTGGAGTATGGCCGATCGAGCAGATCCGTCGGATTCCGGTCATCTGCCGCGCTGACCCAGGCACCACCGGTCCGCGTCGCCAGGCTGTACTTTGCCTGGAGCTTGTATCCCGTGTAGTCATAGGTTGGTCCGCCGGCTGCCGCAACTTCGTCATCCTTGAATGCGACAGACAGACAGTCCAGCCAAGCTGGATCTGGATAGGCGTCGTCATCGATGAAGGCCACGATCTGTCCTGCGGCAGCCGCAATTCCCAGGTTGCGCGAAATGGCGAGATTGCGTTCTGCACAGCTTAGAATCTTGACCTGTCCCTCGTACTGCGAAAGGACCGCGTCCGTCCTGTCAGTAGATGGCCCATTCACGACGATGACCTCGAAGAGCGGATAGTCCAGCTGTCTGAGGGATGCGAGCGTGCAGGCAAGACTCTTGGCACGATTGAACGTGTTGATTACCACCGAAAACGAAAGCATCGATCACCTATCCTGCATCAACCAGATCGCATTGGCCGATGGCGGCTTCGTAGGGAAGATAGACTTTACCCCACACCGATCCGGGCAACCCGTGCGGACTGACCTCAAACCGGGTGCCACCAACCCTGTAATCGTAAAGCGAGTCCACGAGCAGCAGGCGGGCTGCGTGGGGAGACGGCTTCATCGAGTTCACGCCGCATGTGACCGAATATTCGCCCGGCGCAAGTTGCGCATCGAAGATGAAGTCCGTGTGATAGCGGCCTCTTCCGTATTCCTCGATGTCAATTCCGCGATCGAGAGAATTGAAGTGAATGATTTCCGTTCCACGCTTGTCGGCTATGCCGACGCAAACGGCCGTGCGGGAATTCAGATCAGTCAACACCTCGAAGAAAACCCGGATCGCAACTCGCGCACCAAAAGCAACGGCATCGGTCTCGCGACCGCTTTCATTCACAATTATGATATTTGTTACTCTGACACGCCCGCTGCCCTGTCGGAGCGGATCAGTTCGCGCAGCGAATTGGGGTGAAACGGAGAATGCCACAGCGGCAGGTCGGGTCTTCGCGCTGGCCGGAATTGGGGTCTCCGAAATTGCATCGTCGGCAGCGAAACCCATATCCTGACAGCGCGCCCACTGCAGGCTCGAGTACAGATTTGAGACATCCTTGGACGTTCCATCGGCAATTTTTCTGCCGCGTTCGAGCAGAATGCCCCGCGTGCATAGTGCCCGTACGGCATCCGGACTGTGGCTCACGTACAGGAACGTGATTCCGTGCTCAAGAAGCGTGCGTATCTTGTGCAGGCATTTGTTCTGAAAATAGCTGTCGCCCACGCTGAGGGCTTCATCGACTATGAGAATCTCGGGATCGATGAAAGTGGCGCAGGAGAAACCGAGCCTGGTGATCATGCCGCTGCTGTATGTCTTGAGCGGATGCCGGATGAAGTGGCCCAGTTCGGAGAATTGGACGATCTGGTCCACTACCGCGTCATGCGCGCGCTGATTGAAACCGTGCAGCATGGTGAACTGACGTATATTATCCAGGCCCGAGAGTTCTTTGCTGAATCCCGCTCCGAGTTCCAAGAGAGCCGAAACACTTCCAGTTACTGAAACCGTGCCGCGTGTCGGTGATAGCACGCCGCTCAGTATCTTCAGCAACGTACTTTTGCCGGCGCCGTTCACTCCTAGAAGTCCGATACGTTCGCCGCGTTGGACGGAAATGCTTACATCATCGAGTGCCACGACTTCACGATGAAGCGGCCTGCGGAGAAATATTTCCTTGATTCTGTCCGCTGGCTGCTCGTAAACGCGGTACCGCTTGGTTAGTTGTGAAGCTTCTATAACGCTGGTCAATTCAGCCTCTCTTCGGACCAGGCGGAGGGCGACGACGACAGTGTGTCCTTCGTGCCGATTGCCGCGGTATCGCATTTGGCACAGCTCTGTGACATCAACGCCTTCAGTTCCGGCGGCACTTGCACCTCATATTTTTGCACTCCCTTCTCGAAAAAGGCCCAGAAATAGGGATTTTGGGTCCATTGGCGTTCCCGCAATGCCAGTTCCAGATAGCGTTCGGGATGTTTGCGGAGGAGAAGCGCATCCTTTTCGAAGTATCGCGAGCGCTCGAGGAGCGATTCGCGCACGGAGTTCCGCGGATGGGAAGGATGAAAAACGCGCGCTGCGCGTGAAAACGGTATCTTGCCAAGCTGCTGCGCGCGCCAGCCGAGGTCGGTGTCCTCGCGGAAATGGGGCTGGTCAAACTGCAGGTCAAAGCCACCGAGGGCGCGAAAGATGTCCGCACGAACAAACAGGTTGGAGGTCATGAACGCCAGTCCCTCGAGGCCATCGTTGCGCACCGGACGTCGGGCAGCGTCATCGATGCCGTCGGAAGCGACAAGGCCCTCCAGACCGACAATATCGGAACCGTAGAATTCGCGCTGTGCCGCGGCGAGCCACGTGGACACCGGCTCGCAGTCGTCATCAGTAAATGCGATCACATGGCCCCGGGCGAGATCGGCTCCCATGTTCCTGGCTAGGACCGCGCCCTGCACGTCGGAATGCACATAGCACAGATCGAAATTCAAAGGTCGCGTGACGCCGGTCCACTCCGCCTCGCTTTGATCCACGACAATGACTTCGAAATCGCGCCAGGTCTGAGCGGCAAGCCGCTGCATCAGCCGGTCAAGCAAAGCGTGCCTGTCGTAGGTTGGAATAACGACGGAGAAGAACGGTGCCGGAGCGCAAAGCCGGTCGGTGTTCCGCTTAAGCACGCGGCCGAGATGGCGGGATATGCGCCGCCAGGAATAGAGTCTTTCCGCCTGCCTGCGCGCGCTGCGCCCAAGTTCCAAGGCGACAGGGGGGTTCGCCATGAGTGTGTCTATTGCAGACCCGAACATCCGGGGTTCCGCCGTGCAAAACGCCTTTTCACTGCAAACCACTCCCCGGGCGCCGACAGGTGTTGTGACAATAGGAAGTCCGGCGGCCATGTAATCGAACATCTTGACGTTGGTTCCGGAACCGCTGAACATCGGATTGATAGCTACATCGGCTGCCCGCAGCCAGTCATTTATGACCCCTTGCGAAACCGGACCGACGAGGCGGACATTTTCTGGATACCGTCTCTCGAAAGACGCGCAGACGCCGCCGAGCACCGCGAACTGGACGTGACGAGATGCCGGCGCCAGTACTTCGGCAATGTAAGCAGCGGCTGTCACGTTTGGCCCGTAATTACTTCCAGCAAAGACAGCAAGGCGACGGTTATCCAGCCCGAGTCCTGCGCGCAGAGATGCTTTTTCTCCGGCGGTAGACGGTACAATGGCGTCCGTGAAAGCGCCGTTTGGTAACACGCGGATTTTTTCCGATGAGATCCCGTACAGGCGGGAAAACGCTGATCCATCGGCTGTCGAGCAGGTCAGTACAAGGTGAGCTGTGTGGCACAGCTTGAACTCTGTGGCGACCACCGTGCGGGCAATACGCGTGCCTTCGCCGCCATCGTCCAGAATCTCGGTCCTGAGAAGACCCTCGACATTGTGCGCATCATAAACGATCAGCTGTCTGAGAGGATCGAGTTGCCCCTCCAGAAGCGGAAAGATCCAGGGATGGGAAAAGACCACAATGTCGGCCCTAGCAGCCGCTTCGCGTGCAGCCGCCAGAAAGGCCGGTGAAAGGTGTGCGAATTCGGCAAACGTACAGTCAATGACCGGGCGGTTGCCCGCCATTTTGGACGTTTCCTGCACGGCTGCGAAATGTGCATCGCTCAGCGTCACGAGGTTTTCTTCAAGCTGCGGTGAGACAAGCTGTCGCTTCGCTTGATTGCCAGGCCAGTCATAGGTACCCAGATAACGCGCCGTGATGGCCTCGCCAAGTTCATGATATAGGCCCAATAGCCTCAGCCTTCCGCCACCCGTTGCTGGGCAAATCGGTTGCATGTCGAATATCGCAACGTCAGCCACGGTAATCACTGCGCGCAATTGTCAGCGGCGGAAGCAAACCCCAGGGCGTCTACAATGGTGCTGGCTACCTTATCCCACGTGATGTTCTCGATCGACGAGCGGCCTCGCGATCCCATTTCGGAGGCCAATCCCGGGTGGTTTATGAATCGTCCTATGCGTTCTGCGATTTCTTTGGGATCCGGTCGGCAAACGAAGCCGGTTTCATTATCGCGCACGAGGCGAGCCGGTTCTCCACTGTCGATGCAGGTGATGACCGGTTTGCCGCTCTGGAAGGCCTCCTGTGTGACAAGCCCCAGGTCCTCGCGGATGGGGGTGAAGACCACGGCGAGGGCGCCGGCATAAGCTGCAATGAGCTCGGAATCGGGAAGGTGTCCCAGGAAGCGGATACGTCCGTCGTTCTTTGCGAGAGCTTTCAGTCGCTCCTCTTCGACGCCTGTTCCACAGATCAGCAACTGGATCGGCGCTTCTACGTATTGCATTGCCTCGATTGTCAGCTCGCACCGCTTCCATTTGTGAAGACGCCCGGGCAATAGCAGGTATCCGAAAGGCCCATCGTGCAGACCTGCCAGAGACGTCGGATGACGCAGCACGTGGGCCCTGAGACCGTTGTATCTCCACAGGCGTTTCACGACTTCGTCGCCGATGGCGAAAATTCGTTTCGTGCGGGTCGGTTGGAGAGCACTTGTGTCCAGTGCCTGAATCAGATTTCTCTCTGCGCAGTTCCTTTCACTGGGAGAGGAGAATACAAAATCGAACATGTCATAATATTTGCGCATCGTGTGCATCAGGTAGCAGATATGGTTCTGGTGCCGTATCGCATAGGACGGTGCTTTCGCAGAGATGGCACCGTCAAACGATTGCAGGTCGAGATCATAGAACCTCAAGTATGACCTTTTTACACATTCAAAGCCATGTTCATCGTTGTAGACTTCGACCAGCTCGGCAGCCATTCCGGCACCGCAGAGTGCCTGCCGCAACCCCACAAAGAATCGCTCTGCACCGCCACGTTCGCCGCTTGGCGAGAGCGGAACGACGATGGCAATGCGAGGTCTCATCCAGGGGATCCCGCAATCGGATTTGAGGCATCCGGTGCGCCCGCTTGCTCGCTGTCGGGGGCGGGTTCTGTTAATTCCTCGATCTGGCAAATCCTGGCCGCCAGACTTTCAACTCTCGCATCGAGGACAACTTCAAGCCCGTCGACCCCCCTTTTCAGATCTTCCAAGGCGTTCCGGAATTGGGCAACATCTTTCTGGAGTCTCCTCAACTCCGCGGTCGTGTTTGCTTGGACGTTCTTGAATGTTGCTGTGGCCATGCTCAGCTCCGCCCAACCACGCTCCAGCGATTCCATCCGATTCACGAACGCGCGAATGCGCTGGGGTGTTCGCGACAAATCACCAATCGCGCGCCCCGCAAAGCGTCCAAGCTTTGCCGGCGGGCTCCAGTAGATGCGATCCTTCAGCGATTCACGCCAGAAGCCGTCAACGTGCGTGCGACGTTGTCTTCCCTCGGGCAAATCATGAAATTCGCGAAGCACCCGCATTCGGCCGACGTGCTGAAGGATAAGGCGGTCGCGGAGGCGGGTAAATTCGTCGGGCGTGGGCTCCCGGCCGAGAAACGCGAAGTGCACCGCGTGCGCGAACTCGGCAGTGGGTAAAGTGAGAAGTTCGCGTGCCGTCCAATTCCGCCGTTCAAAACCCTGGGAGGTGTTCCCCATATCCGGAGCGGAAAGGTCGTGCTTTTGGAACGCACTCTGTTTTGCCAGTTCGGAGCGGATGCGTTCCATTAGCTCGTCGAGATCGAGCTTTGGAGGTACGTTTGGAACTGCTTTGTTTTTCATTCTTGTTCACCTTTTCGGTGCTCTGTCAGGCAGCAGATCTGGCAGTGGCACGAAACGGCTGCAATTCCCGTATGGGCCGGCTGTCGAGGCCGATCCGGCGGTCGAACACGAACTGCAGAAGGCCGAGCAAACGCGATTTGTGGTGGTAGTGCGAAGAATAAAACTCTGGTGCCATTCGCCGGAGCGCCGGCAAGCGCCAGCCCGAAACAGCCGGCATGTCGTGATGTTCGAGGTGATAACCGAGATTGACCGAAACAAGATTGATCGGGCCGTAATAGGACGCCATCCCGTTGCCGCCGTCGAAGGCGATATGTTCCTGAAGGATGTGCGCGCCCGACGGATGCGGACCGGTGGCGAAGTATGTCGACAGAAGCAGATAGATCGCTGCAGGCCAACCCAGAAATCCGAGTACGCAGACCCAGGCGATGAAAACGGTTCCGGCGTTCATGGCGAACCAGCCGTCGAGCGGCATGCGGGCGCGCACGTGAATGGGATGCAGCAGGCCGTAGCTCACAGGCAGCAGGAGCAGCCACAGGAGCTTGCGCGTCGCGCGGTTCTCGACCAGCCGCACTTCCCAACTGGTGGGAACGTCCGAATCCATTCCCCGCACGCCGAAGTGATGATGATGCAGAAGGTGATAATGACGAAACGCCGTCGCCGAAGGAACGAGCGAGGGAATGTTGACGAAAATGGCGAGCGTCCTGTTCGCCGCGCCTTTCTTGAAGGCGAGGTTGTGGGTGCATTCGTGAATAATGCAATTGAGGCAATGGACGGCGAACGCGCCAATGAAAAACGCGCAGGCCAATATCGCCCACCACGGCGCATGGCAGAGAAGCGCAGCCAGTCCGAATTGCAGTATCACTACGCCCAATCCCAGCCAGGCCGTGCGGGCAGTGGGTCCGAAAAGGCGCTTCACGTCCGGCCGTGCCGCGAGAATCGCGGCACGGCGGGCGCCATGATCAGGTTCGAGGCGCATAATGTCCCCGAATTCCGTCTTCTGCGGATTTGGGCGTGCGCTCGAACGCGGTGGCGCGGCCGATCAGGGCTTCGAGCGTTCCGCCGAGATTGGCAAGTCCATTGGCAAGTTGCAATCCGATGACGCGCGGGAGCCGCGGGAGTTCGAACGCAAGCGTTGATCCACGCACCATGATCTGCCCGGTCAGCATCAGCACTGCCGGGCCGATGATTGCCCCGCCAAGCAGGGAGAATGCAAGCAGCGAAATGCTCGCCCATCCAGGACCTTGGCCGAAAATCAGGTCGACGATTCCGGTTGCCATGGTGAGCACGAAAAGCGGTCCCAGCATTCCGCCGCCCAGATGCAGCGTGGAGACAAGCTTTTGTTCAAGCGACAGCCGCGACCGCCATACGGGCCAAAGAAGCTTGCGGCCGGCTTCGGCAAAACCTTTCGTCCAGCGGAATTGCTGCTGTCGCCATACGCCCATCGAACCCGGCAATTCGCCCTTTACGGCAATCGTCGACAGAAAGAGCGCGCGCCAGCCGAGAAGCTGGGCACGATAGCTGAGATCGAGATCCTCGGCGAGCGTATCGCCCTGCCAGCCGCCCGCCGCATCGATCGCCGCCCGCCGCCATACGCCGCAGGTGCCATTGAAGGGCATCAATTGTCCCGACCAGTTGCGAGCCGCCTGTTCCACGGCAAAATGCGCGTCGAGTACGCGCTGCTGGGCATAGGTCACCGCATTCTCGCCCGCATTCAGATAGTCGCAGCGGGCCTGGACGAAACCGAGTTTTGCATCGTTCAAGAGCGGACGCATCATGGCGCGCAGGAAATCCGGCGCAGGCGTGTAATCGGCATCGAGGATTGCAACGAACGCCGCATCCGAGTGGCGCAGCCCCTCGGCGAGTGCGCCCGCTTTGAAGCCAGTGCGATGGCCGCGCAGGATTACGTCTGCAGCAATCCCGGCCGCCCGCAGTGCCGCCGCCGCTGTCCGGCTATGCGCGATGCTGCCATCGGTGCTGTCGTCGAGAATCTGCACCTGCAGTCGGTTGTGCGGCCAGTCCAGCGCCTGCACCGCGCCGGCGATGCGAGCGATCAGTGCGCCTTCGTTGAAGGTCGGCAATTGAACCAGGACACAAGGCAGTTCGTCCTCACGGGGCAACGGGAGCCGCAAGAGTTGCGCTTCCCGCGCGAGTCCCCGCCTGCGATACCGCAAATATTGCACCGCGATCCAGAACACGGTGGCACCGAACAGGCAGTGGATGGCGAGACACGAGAGAAAGATCGCGTGGTCGAGACTGAAAAACAGCGAAATGGGCATGGCCGGCCGCGAAATCCTCCTCGAGCGGACCTTCGTAAAACGCCGGAGCGGGGCGTTTCAGCGGGCGCGTGCTTAACACGGCCGACAGGGCACCGCCACCCGCGACGACGCGGATCAAGTCGCAGTTCACATGAACGGTGCATGAATGGGGGTCATTGCCGCGGAATAGGCAGCCCCGGAACCGGCTTGGGTGTGCGCTTGAACACTTCGTTGCGGCCGAAGAAAGCCGCCACGATCGGCCGCGCATTGGCGAGGCTCAAATAAAGAATCAGGGGAGGAATCGCGCAAACGGCGCTCAGGTAGCGCAGGACGCCGCCCCGGCGCAATTCGAGGTAGGGCGGTAAGGTCATTCCCACCACAACCGGCAGAAAAAGAATCAAAATCGCCGCGATCAGCGGGGTTATCAAAGGCGGGATGCCCATATGCAGCGCGCTGTCGATCAAGAGCGCCACGGCCGCGATCGCGATGACGGGCAACGCCGACTGGTAGAAGATCAGGAACCCGGCCTGAAACTTTTCGGTGAGGCTCCAATGGGACCACCAGATCGGCACGGTGAGCTTGCGGGCAATCTGTGCAAAACCCGTGGCCCAGCGCCGTTGCTGAATCCGCCAATGGCGCATCTGGTCGGGCACAAGACCGGTCACGGCGGGGTGCAGAGAAAAGAGTCCTTTCCAGCCGGAAAGCGCGGCGCGGATCGTAAGGTCCAGATCCTCGCAGAGGGAATCCGCGGTCCAGCCGCCAGCCTCTTCGATGGCCCGCCGGCGCCAGATGCCGCCCGTTCCATTGAATTGGAACAGCATGCCCGCGCGCGCGCGCACGCCCTGTTCCATGATGAAATGGGAATCGAAGAGCAGGCTCTGCGCGCGGGTAAGCCAGTTCGTCTCCGCATTGGAAAATTCGCAGCGGGATTGGATGAAGCCGGCGGCCGGTTCCGCCATCAGGACTGGAATGGCGGCCCTGAGCCAGTTGGGTGGTGGGCGGAAATCCGCATCGAGGATGGCGACGAAAGGCGCGTCGCTGGCCCGTAACCCGGCAGCAAGCGCTCCGGCCTTGTAACCGTCGCGGTGCTCGCGGATAAGGTGATCGACACGGTACCCGCGACTGCGGAGACGGCTAAAGATCGCCTGCGCGGCGGGGAGATGCCCGGCCGAGCTGTCGTCGAGCAATTGCAGATGAAGCCGCTCCGTAGGCCAGTCGAGCGCTGCGACCGAGACCAGCAGACCTTCCACGACTTCCGGCGGCTCGTTGTAGACCGGCATCTGGACCAGGACAGCGGGTATGTTTTCGTCGGCACACGGAGGATTCGAGGCCCCTGCGCGCAATTTGCCCTGCGCCCATTCGAGCAAGTAAAGCGCGGGCAGCACGAGGAACCCCAGGCCGATGGCGATCACACCGAGCAGGGCCAGGGCCGTGATCGCATCGATGATGCCGAGTGCCGTGGATTGCGTCATTTGCTGGAGCTTCGTACCGCCGTTGCACCGGCCATCGCGCGCGCGGTCCAGGGATTGCCGCCGGCCTCGCATCTCGCGCCGGCCCAGGTGACGTTACGCGTGCTCCACGCGCGGAGCCATATAATCGGCGTAAGCATCTCGCGGGCGAGAAAGGCCGGGAGCGACCATAGCGAAAGCGGCCAGCCCTTCGCGGCGCACAGGACGGTTTCCAGCACGAACCAGAGGGCGAGCGTGCCAGCCGCGACAGCAAGTCCATCAAATCCCAGGAATTTCGCGGCCATCGCGCCCGCTGCAGCGGTGGGAATCGCAGAGCCCAATATATCCCCGACAAAAGCCGCCGGAAGTTGAACGCGCCAGACGATCGTCCAGCGCAATTGCCGCTGCCAGAAATCCGAAAAGTGCCTGGCGCCGAGCGGCTGATGACTGACGCTCGGGGCGAGAACGGTACGAAGGCCCAGGGAAGCCATCGCCTGCGAAAGCGCCATGTCCTCCCCCAGAGCCCATGCGAGGCGGTCAAACCCGCCGGCCCGCATCAGGTCCGATCGCCGGAACAGCATGACCTTGCCCAGGCCGAAACCAAGGCCGGCCGCATCTCCGAGCATGAGCAAACGGGCATGATAGCAGTTGATGATCGAGGTTTCGATCCATGCGGGAAAGGACCGTGGATCGGTCGCAATCGAAATCGTGCTGACGAGACCCGTGCCGGGCCGGAGATGAACGACAAGATTGGTGAGTTCGTGGGGCTCAAGGCGCAGATTTGAATCCTTGGTGAGGATCACGTCGTTGCGCGCCTCGCAGATTGCCGGCCACAACGTGCTCAGTTTCGGACTCGCCGCACGATTGCAATGCGATTGCAGAAGACGGGAGCTGACCTGCGGGAATTCGCGCTGGATTTTCCGGGCGGCGCAAATGGCCGGCGAATCGCCTTCGGCGGCCGAAATGATGATTTCCAACCCGGGATAATCCTGGGCGAACAGCGAGCACTGCGCCTCTTCGAAATTCGCGTGCAGCATCTTGATGGGAACAAGAGCGCTCAGCGGGGGACATTCGCCGCTGTTCCGGGCGCGCCGCGCACGAAGCGGGTGCGCGAGGCTGGCGGCAAAGGAAAGTACGAGGACCGCCACCGAGCATGCCCACCAGATCGCAACGGGCGTCGCGAGGAAGACGACCGGGTTCAAAAAACGAACCGTACCCTGGGTGAATGCAAGGTCATGCCCTCATCCGCTCGCTTGCACGCCGTTCGTAATCCCGCCAAATTGCATCAAATACACGCCGCCTCGGTGCGCCCGTGGCGCCTGCCCAATGCGCAAAATAGATTTCGCGGCCTTCCCAATCAAGCGGTCCGTTGGCGGTCAGTGTCACGCCTTCCGCCTTGTAGAAGCTTTCATTCGATGCGTGCGGCACGCAATCGGCAAGAGCCTTGACCTTCAGCCCCAGCCGGTGGACGACGAAATTGACCAGCGGTTGTGCGAACAGCATGCCCCGCTTGCGCACCGAATGAAACAGGGCCTCGTCGACGGCAATGACACGTTCGAAATCGGCAAGCGACAATGTCCGGCGCGAGGTGAGAAAGAAGCCGTCGTTGAAAAGCGTTGCGCCTTCGAGGAAGGCGTGCCGGCTGCGATTTCTGTTGTAGACATAATCCTTGCTCGACGAAGCGATTACAAACTCCGTTTCGCCCGGGCACAGGGCGTGGAAAATTTCTTCAAAGCTGCGGAACAGGATCGTATCGACATCGAGATAGATCACGCGGTCGAGCGGAAGCGCGAGCGCCTGAAGCTTGCGCAGGCGCCGGCGATGATGCGGGAACAGCGGATAAAGCCGTCTGGCCAGCGCATCCACTTCGCCGGTGTCGTCCTCGACCCAGATTGCGCCATAGAGCTCCGCCGCCCGCCGTGTCGCGGCCACATTGTCGTCAAAGGGAATAAGGTGCAGCGGGATGCCGGCATTGGTCGCCCGGTAGCTCTCGAGGAAGGGCAGAAGCCAGTGCAGCACCTTGTCATTCGCCACGATGGCGATGCCGTAATTCTCTCTGACTGTCGGCAAGGTGTTCATCGCATCGAACGGCATACACAAGGTTGCGCAAGGCGTCGTCGGTTATGCCCGCGGCCGCGTTCAGCGTGCCGTCATTTCCTCGGTCGGTTGCGGCGCATTGCCGGCTGCGGCAGACACCGTTTCGCGACGCGGGCGCAGATGTTCCCGCACGAAATAGAGCGGCCTCCGCTTCGACTCGTTGAAAACGCGGCCCAGATATTCCCCCATGATGCCCAGCGTCAACAGCTGCAGCCCCCCGAGGAACAGAACCGCGACCAGAAGCGAGGGATAGCCGGGTACCGGATTGCCGAACACGAGCGTGCCAAGAATAATAACCATTCCGTAAAATGCGGCGCCGACCGAAGTCACCAGCCCGACATAGGATGCCACTTTGAGCGGCGCCGTGGTGAAGGACGTTATTCCCTCGAGCGAGAAATTCCAGAGCCGCCAGTAATTGAATTTCGATTCGCCGGCAAAGCGCGCGTCGCGATCGTAGCGCAGCGCCACCTGGCGGAAGCCGATCCAGGCAAACAGCCCTTTCATGAAGCGATGGTGCTCGCGCAACCTGCGCAGCGCCTCCACTGCGCGGCGGTTCATCAGGCGGAAATCGCCGGTGTCGCGGGGAATGTCGATGCCGGTGAGCTTTCCGATCACGCGATAAAACAGATGGGCGCTGGTCCTCTTGAGGAACGTTTCGCCGCTGCGGCTGGCGCGCTGTGCGTAGACGACGTCATAGTCGCCGCTCCGAAGGACACGCAGAAGTTCCGGGATCAGCTCCGGCGGATCCTGCAGGTCCGCATCGATGATCGCCACCACGTCTCCCTCCGCATGATCGATGCCGGCTGTCATTGCCGCTTCCTTGCCGAAATTCCGGCTGAGATCGACCAGCGCGACGTTGTCGGAGATTTGCAGATAGCCGCGGACGATCTCAGGCGTGCGGTCGCGGCTGCCGTCATTGACGTAGATCAGCTCCGCCGAACAAGGCAGTTCGCGCAATACGCTGAGTGTCCGGCGATTGAATTCATCGATGACCGCTTCTTCGTTGAAGACGGGAACGACGACCGAGAGAAGACGGATTTCCCCGTTCATGGCATGCGCGCCAGGCAAAACACCGATAATCCGCCTATCCGGTTGTACCGGAAGAACGGAATTTCCGCCCGGTGGGCAAAAGTCAGCATGGCATTGACGAAGGGCGTGTGCACGGTGAGGCTGCTTCGCGGCGGTCCGTTGCGCTGCAGGACCCTGACAGCCGCGACAAGCGGCAGGATCATCGCAAAAAAATAGCGCGTCGAGACCACAGTGAGCCCTGCTGCTTCAACCACCGCCTCCAGCGAGCGGATCGAATAGCGCCGCCTGTGTTCGAGAAACCGGTCATGGGCGGAGAACAGCGACTGGAACGCCGGAACGCTGATGAGCACGAAAGCGCCAGGAGCGGCGCCGGCGAGGCTAGACCGGATCAGGCCGACATCGTCATCCACATGCTCCAGGACATCCATGAGCAGGACAAGATCGGCATCTCCCGGCGCAATTTCCCGGACGAAGCGAATCACCCCGCTATTATAGGCCTCGCTGCGTTCTTCCGGGTAGGCCGGGTCCACGCATGTGGCCGACTCGGCGGGGCCATCCAGAAGGTGCTTGGAGAAAATGGCCGATCCCGCGCCGACATCGAGGACACGGCGAAAGGGAATCCTGCGCAGTATCGAATCCAGCGCGAGCCGCTTGGAGCGGTAATACCAGTGGTCCCCGACCGTCCCGGCCAAGAGTTCTTCTTCTTTTACGTCCATTCCGCCCCTGGATGCCAATATATGGAGGGCTATTTGCCCGTGGCCGCCGCCTTATTGCGATGCAGCACGGCCCCCGCGCCAGCTGACGTGATTCGTACGCTCGATATATATAGGCCGAGCAACCGGGTGTCATTACCCGTTCCAAGTTCAAATGGGGACACTGCGTCGGGCAGCGCAAACTGGATAGCAGTAATCTGCGTTCCGACGAGTGCGCGTGGTATTATAACGGTACGTTTATCGTTCTTCCCTTTCAGAGAGAAAAAAAGCCGGTCGATCGGATGTCGGTTCACCGAAATGAATGCCCGCTGGAGGGTGTGATTCCGGTTCAATAGCGCGCCGCGTGTGGCGAATGTTAATTGAAGTTGCAAATCGCATTTCGGCGCCGAGGCAAGCCTGACGTAAAGTGCCGCGAGATGTCCTATGGTCCACCGCGCCACGGCCGGCTTCATGTCGAAATTGGCCAGAATCATGGACGCAGGCGGCCGCTCTTGCGCACGGAATGTTGTGCCCAGTTTGTATGGCGGCAGCAGCTGTTGCGAAAGAATGCGGGATTGCGGCGCTCGGCTCGGGTCGTAGGTGCAGAGGTTAAGTCCATCTACGCGTCTGCAATAATGTTGGAGACCGTCACGCGACGA
>DATJUM010000068.1:0-11885 GCA_035502355.1 Rhizomicrobium sp.
CTACAACGGATACGAACGTTATCCAGGCCGAAGAGTCTTGCTAGCGGCCTTCCAATCAACGCTGCGAGGGCTTGCAAAGGCGCCTTTTCCGGACCAAACCTCGGGGTGAACATGGCTCTCAACATTCAACTTCAGCCCGGCGATATCCAGGGCGATATTATTCCTCAGCAGGACAGTCCCAAAAGTCCGGACGGCTCGCCTTCGATCAGACTGGGGCCTGCCCAGAGTTGGTATTCTCCCAGCGGCGCTTTCAGGCTGACGATGCAGGCCAGTGACGGTAACGTCGTCCTGCAGGTGATAGACGACGCCAAGCTTCCGCCAGGGCAGCAGCGGGGGGAGTCGTTCGCAGCGTCGAGCGTTCCTTGGATGCCCATGTGGGCTACCCACACGGCTAACGGCGGCGCTACTGAAGCCGATATGCAGATTGACGGCAATTTTGTCGTGTATGCGGGTAACAAACCCATTTTTTCCACACAAATTCCCCATTCGCCAAGCTCGCTTCTCAGAGTTCAGGACGATGGAAATCTCGTGATCTATAATGCTGCCGGTTCTCCCGTTTTCGCTACGGGGACCAATGTGACGGAGTTACAGCCGCCCCATTAGCATCTGGGAATTTACGGATCCAAGTCCGGGAACGGCGTGGACGGTCGCATCGCGCATTCTTGTTATTTTGAATGAATACCCGAATGGCGAGAAGTAGACCAACGCTCGCGGAATCGAATGTTGGAAGCTATGTCGAGGGCACGAACGCGGGAACTACCCCAACGCAGCGGTGCGATTCCCAAATCTCGATCTCTTGAATTGAGTTCTTCGCCTTGGCGTAAGCAATGGCTGCGGAATTATCCGCATGGCTGCATTCCTCACGCGAGAGAATCGTGTTGTCGCGGCTGAGAAAAAAGAAGCGATACATGGCCATGAGGCGGCTCCTTCTCTGGCTGGAGCGGGAGCGCGCCATCGTATTGAATTGATGGACTGAAGGTCTCTCAGGTGCCGATGCTCGGGAAACGGTGCTCGACAATGGCAGCATTATAGCGGAACGGCACGCACCGTCCATGCTGCACACTGTGTAGTCGCGAAGCGCCAGCATCGTGGCGATAGCCCATCCTGAATGACCCTCGGAATACACCCGCACCGCTCTGTCCAGAAGATGATGCCGACGGGGCTTCCGCTGAATTCGGATGGCTATTCGGCGGACTGTCAGTCCCCGGAACTTGGAGCTTTGTTGCCCCACGGGGGCCCGGGTTCGATTTTCAGCTAACCCCTTGATTTAACTGGCTCCCCGGGCCGGACTCGAACCAGCGACCCAGCGGTTAACAGCCGCTTGCTCTACCGACTGAGCTACCGGGGAACTGCGCGCGTGTTAGCGCATCCAACGCCGCGTGGCTATAGGCCGTTGGCGGCGTCAAGAAAAAAGGGCCGGGGGGAAACCCGGCCCAAGGCGTTGGGTAATGGTGGGGTGTCTTCAAGGGAAGACCTGTCAAACGTCCTACATTAGGGTTAACAAAGGGTTAACGAAAATCACTGTCAAATGTCAAATTTTGGAGGCCACGTCCGGAATTGAACCGGAATACGCGGTTTTGCAGACCGCTGCGTAACCACTCCGCCACGTGGCCATCGAAAACGGGGGGTACAGCAGATCGAATGACAAGGCAAGAAACGCGGCGGCGGGCCCGCCTCGCGCCCGTTGTCAGCGAAGGACGCCGCGGCGTATAAGCCCC
Source organism: Rhizomicrobium sp. (assembly GCA_035502355.1). Taxonomy (GTDB): domain Bacteria; phylum Pseudomonadota; class Alphaproteobacteria; order Micropepsales; family Micropepsaceae; genus Rhizomicrobium. Next base: position 1,719 of record DATJUM010000068.1, read on the forward strand.
GGCCTTTTTCTTCAGAGCGAATCATGCCTGACTACGTCGTTCAGCGGCTCAACATGGTCGACTCCCAGGTCCTCGCCAATGGCGTCACCGACGAGCGGCTGATCGAAGCATTCCGCAATGTTCCGCGCGAGCGATTCGTACCGTCTGCCAGGCGGCCGGTGGCTTACGCCGATGCCGAGATCGAAATTGTTCGCGGCCGGTCGCTGCTCGCGCCGCGGACATTCGCAAAGCTGCTGCAGTTCGCCGAGATACAGCCTTCCGACAGCGTGCTCGATGTGGGCTGCGCCACCGGATATTCGACCGCTGTCCTCGCCCGCATTTCGCGGCGTGTGATCGGACTCGAATACGATGCCGATCTGGTACGGATCGCGGTCGAGGCACTGCACGAATGCGGTGCCAGGAATGCCTCGGTGGTGCAGGGGCCGCTGCCCGATGGATATCGAGGCGGCGCTCCCTTCGATGTCATCATCGTGGAGGGTGGATTCCAGCGCAGCCCCGAACATCTCATTGCCCAGCTCGCCGAAGGCGGCCGCCTCGTCGGAATTCTGCAGGACGAGGAACACGGGCGCGCAATCCTCTATCTGAAGGAACCTGGCCGCGTGGGCCGCAGGATCGGCTTCGATGCATCTGCACCGGTTCTCAGCGGCTTCAGGCAGCCGGCGGGATTTGTTTTCTAAGCGCTTGGATTTGTGCCGGAATCCGTTAACACTCCGCGCGCTGGGTTTTCCGACAGGGTGCCTTTATTGAGGCCTGTTCTTTGCGCTGGCGCCGGGTGCGCTTGGTTGTGCTTTGGCATCCAGGCCGTGTCCGCCGCCACTTTCACGCTCACCGAAGCAATGGCGGTCGCGTATGAAACCAATCCCGAGCTGGACTCGGCCCGCGCCGGGCAGATGTCCACTGACGAGGGCGTGGCCCAGGCAGAGGCCAATTGGCGGCCATCCGTCAACCTGCAGGGCACTTATGGGTATGAAACTCTTTCCACGGGATCCGGGCGGGCGGAGCCTGAAATTACCTACGCTTCGCATCCCATCACGGCGGGCGTTCAGCTGACGCAGAACATATATCGCGGCGGCAGGACCGCCGCCGAGATCAGCAAGGCGAAGGCGCTGGTGCGCGCGGGTGTTGCGCAACTCACGCTGACCGAGGAAGGCGTGCTGTTGGACGCCGTGACGGCGTACATGAACTGCGTGCGCGACGACGCGACGATGCACTACCGCCAGGACAATGTCGCCACGCTTCAGAAGCAACTCGATGCCTCGGAGGAAGAATTCAAGGTCGGTGAACTGACGCGGACCGATGTGGCGCAGAGCCGCGCGCGCCTGGCCGATGCCCAGGCCGATCTTGTCAACGCCCAGGGCGAATTGGAAGTCAGCCGATCCAATTTCGAGCATGTGATAGGCCGCCCGCCGGAAACGCTGGAGACAAGTCCGGCATTGCCCAAGCTGCCGAAGACACAGGATCAGGCCGTCGCGATCAGCCTGCATGAGAACCCGGCCATCATCGCGGCCATCCAGAGCGAGAAAGCCGCGGACTATGCAGTCGCCGATGCCGTCGGCGCGCTGCTGCCCAGCGTCAGCCTCAATGCGCAGTATGAGCTCTCACAGGATTCCCTCGAATCCGTCTATGGCGAGGGCGTGCAGCACGTCACTTCCGTGATCGGGCAGGTCACCATCCCCATCTACCAGGGCGGGGCCGAAGATTCCGCGATACGGCAGGCCAAGGACCAGCGCTCGCAGGCCGAAATCGAAATTGCCGATACGCAGCGCCAGACAGAAGCTGCGACCCAGACGGCATGGCAGGCCTATACCGTGGCCATGGGGTCCATCGCGTCCGATGAGATTGCCGTCAAGGCCAATGAAGAAGCGTTCGAAGGCGTCAAGGCCGAGCAGCAGGTTGGGTCACGCACGGTGCTCGAGGTTCTCAACGCCCAGCAGGAGCTTCTCACTGCTCAGGTCGCGCTGGTGTCGGCGCAACGCGACGCAGAGGTGGCGGCCTATCAGCTGCTCAGCGCTCTCGGATGGCTGACGGCAAAAAAACTCAGCCTGCCGGTGCAGACTTACGATCCTTCCCAGAACTACAAGGAGAACGCCACGCGCTGGTTCGGATTCGGAAATTGAGAACGCTGCTTCGCCACTTCGGGGTTCGTTAACCCCGTCTTTCCTTCTTTCGGCAATTACTCTACTGTTTTTTGCGCATTCGCGCGCGGGCGGAGCAGAAATATGGCCAATCCCCAACACGAGCCTACGATGGAAGAAATTCTCGCCTCGATCCGCAAGATCATTTCCGATGATGCCGCCGCACCCGCGGCAACGCCGTCTGCGTCTTCGCCCGGGCAGGGAACATCCGAACCGGAAGTACTGGATCTGACCCATGAAGTCGGCGGAGCTCCGGCAGTTGCGGAAATCGCTGCCATGGAAGTGAAGCCGGAGGAAACCCAGTCCTCCCCGAAAAGCGAAGCGCCGGTGGAACAGGCCGCAGAAGCAACCGCAACGCCAGCCGCCGAAGCTGGAATTTTTTCGGAGAAGGCGCGCAAGGCGTTGAGCGATGCACTGTCGGGAATTCACGCGAGCCCATCGGAGCCGCCAGGGGAAACGCCTACCGAAGCGGTAGTTCCGGCTGCCGCCGCATCCGTCGAAGCCGTGTTCGAACGCGCCGTGAAAGAAGCGTTCGAACCGGTGCTCGACAAATGGCTGGGCGCAAACAGCGATGCGCTTATCGAGCATGTAAAGCCGGTGATCCGCGACTGGCTTGACGAAAATTTTCCGGCCCTGCTGGAGGGGGCAATCCGCAACGAATTGGCGCGCGCCGCCAGGCCGCGAAGCCGGCGATAGTACTCCGCCAGTCTTGACGCCATGAAGGTGGCACGGTTTGAGAGACCGCGCCAACGCCAGAGCCATTGCTCATGCTCGACAAGAATTTTTCGCCGCGGGATATCGAAGGGCGAATCTACGCGCAGTGGGAGGATTCCGGCGCGTTCCGCGCCGGATCGCGGCCGGGCGCCGAACCCTATTGCATCATGATCCCCCCGCCCAACGTCACTGGGCGGTTGCATATCGGACACGCGCTCAACAACACGCTCCAGGATATCCTTGCGCGCTTTGAACGGATGCGCGGCAAGGACGTGCTCTGGCAGCCGGGCACCGACCATGCGGGCATTTCGACGCAACTCGTCGTCGAGCGCAGCCTCGCCGAGCGCCAGCAGAGCCGCGTCGGGCTGGGGCGCGAACTGTTCCTGCGCGAGGTCTGGAAATGGAAAGAGGAGTCGGGCGGCGCGATCGTGCAGCAGCAGCGCCGGCTTGGTGCATCCTGCGACTGGTCGCGCGAGCGCTTCACGCTCGACGAAGGTCTTTCGCGTGCCGTCGCCAAAGTCTTCGTGCAGCTTTATCGCGAAGGCCTGATCTACAAGGACAAGCGACTCGTCAATTGGGATCCGCGCCTGGAGACGGCCGTCTCCGATCTCGAAGTCGAAAACATCGAGGTCAAAGGACATCTCTGGTACATCCGCTATCCGATCGAGGGCGAAGCCGGACGATTCATCACCATCGCCACCACGCGTCCGGAGACCATGCTTGGCGATGTCGCCGTCGCAGTGCATCCCGATGACGACCGCTATCGCAACCTGGTCGGCAAATATGCCCTTCTGCCGCTCTCGAACCGGCGCATTCCGATCATCGCCGACGCGTACTCCGATCCGGAGAAGGGAACGGGTGCCGTCAAGATCACACCCGCGCATGACTTCAACGATTTCGAAGTGGGCCGGCGTCATGACCTGCCGCTGATCAACATCCTGCAACGGGATGGCCGGCTCAATGACGCAGTGCCTGCTGCCTATCAGGGACTCGATCGGTTTGCCGCGCGCAAGGCGGTGATTGCCGATCTTGAAGCGCTGGGGCTCCTGGAACGTATCCAACCCATCGCGCATTCGGTTCCTCACGACGAAAAGACCAAGACCGTCGTGCTCGAGCCCTACCTCACCGAACAATGGTATCTCGATGTGAGGCCTTTGGCGGAGAGAGCGCTTGCAGCGGTAGAAGCGGGCCGCACGCAGTTCGTGCCGACGCAATGGGCAAATGTGTATTTCAACTGGCTTCGCAACATTCAGCCCTGGTGCATTTCGCGCCAGCTCTGGTGGGGCCATCAGATTCCCGTCTGGTACGACGCCGATGGAAACGTTTTCGTCGCGGAGACCGAGGCGGATGCCCTCGCCGAGGCGCGGGGCAAACCCGGCCACGATCCCGTGCTCGCGCGCGATCCCGACGTGCTCGACACGTGGTTTTCATCGGCACTGTGGCCGTTCTCGACTCTCGGCTGGCCGGAAGCGACGCGAGAGCTCGCGCGGTACTATCCGACGGATGTGCTCGTTACGAGTTTCGACATCATCTTTTTCTGGGTCGCCCGCATGATGATGATGGGCCTGCACTTCATGAAAGACGTGCCGTTCCATACGGTCTTCATTCATACCCGCGTGCTGGACGAGAAGGGCCAGAAAATGTCGAAGACGAAGGGCAATGTCGTCGACCCGCTGGTGCTAATCGACGAATTCGGCGCGGACGCGCTCCGCTTTACGCTGGCGCTCGCGGCGGGGCAGGGCCGCGACATGCGCATCGGTCCCGCCCGCGTTGAAGCCAACCGCAATTTCTCGACCAAGCTGTGGAACGCGGTCCGCTTCTGCGAGATGAACCGCTGCCAGACGGTTCCTGGCTTCGATCCCGCCAGGGTCGAACTGATCGTCAACAAATGGATCATCGCCGAAACCGCCGCCGCGGGACGCGATATCACGCGCGCGCTCGAAGAGCTCCGGTTCAACGAAGCCGCAAGCGCCGCCTATCAGTTCGTCTGGTCGCGCTTCTGCGACTGGTATCTCGAACTGATAAAACCGGTCCTCGGTGGCGGTGACGAAACCCACGCCGCGGAGACGCGCGCAACCACAGCCTGGGCGCGCGACCAGATATTGAAACTTCTGCATCCCTTCATGCCGTTCATCACCGAGGAGCTTTGGGCGCAAACGGCCGAGCGGGACGCGCTGCTCATCATTTCCGAATGGCCGAAAATCGCGCCACCCGCAGAGCAGGAGGCGCGCGCGGAGATCGACTGGCTCATCGCGCTCGTTTCAGGCGTCCGCTCGGTGCGCAACGAAATGAATGTGCCCGCGGCCGCGCGGATCGAACTCGTCCTTACTGGCACGGACGCAACCGCCCGCGACAGGCTCGAACGCAATCGCACCTCCACCACAACGCTCGCCCGCCTGTCGTCCATATCCTTCGCCGATTCTGTTCCCCGCGGTTCGGCCCAGTTCGTCGTTGGAGATATCGTTGCCGCGTTGCCCCTGGGAGATGTGATCGACCTCGCGAAAGAGCGTGCCCGGCTGGAAAAGGAACTCGGGCACGCGCAGGCGGAAATTGCGAAGATCGACGCCAAGCTCGGCAATGCGGATTTCATGGCCCGCGCGCCGGAAGATGTCGTCGATGAGCAGAAGGAACGCCGTGGCGAAGCGGAGGCGCTGGCCCGGCGGCTGCACGAAGCGGTAAGCCGGCTGGCGTGAATTTGAATCTGCTCCCGCTGATGTCATTCCCGCGCAAGCGGGAACCCAGAAGTACTGATTTATCCGGAAAAAACGGCGATCTGGGTCCCCGCTTGCGCGGGGATGACAGGTTTACTTCATGCGCAAACTCGATTTCAACCACCGCTACGACGCGAAGATCGGTCTGACCTTCTGTCCGGCTTCGAGCCGCTCGGCGCCGCGGACGATCACGCGCTCGCCGGCTGCAATCTGTCCATGAACTTCCACGAGCGTTCCTTCTTCCGATCCGGTCTGGACCGCAATACGCTGGGCGATGCCCTTGCGATCCACTTTGAATACATATGTGTTGTCCTCGCGCAGCACCAACGCGTCCCTGGGCACGGCAACCACTTCGTGCGGCACGGCCGAAGGAATGAAGACTTTGACTGCGTCGCCAACGAAGCCCATGCCTGATGGGAGCGTGAGCCTGATTTCGATCGTCCGGCTTGCGACATCGCCGACTGGCACGATGGCGCGCACGTTTGCCATCGCACCGCGGCCCTCGATTTGGACACTCACGGGCTGTCCGTCACGGAGATAGCTCGCCATTTCGATCGGGATTTGAGCGCTTACTTCGATCGAGCCGATATCCACGAGCCGAACGACCGGCTTTCCCGGCGAGGCATATTCGCCGGGATTGATGAGCCGCGCGACGACGCGACCGGGAAAGGGCGCCCGGATGTCGCTGTGATCAACTTCGTACTGACTTTTCCTGACGGCGGCCTGGGCCTGGACAAGCGCTGCCGCGTCCATGTCGCGGGTCGAAACCGCCTGGTCGCGCGTGCTCCTGGCAATCGCGTTCTGTGCAAACAGATTTTCCATCCGCTCCGCCTGGCCGCGGTCGTAAAGGAGCTGCGCCTGAAGTCGCGTGACATTCGCCTGGTCCGAAGCAAGTTGGGTGACAGCAAGCGTATTGTCAACGCGCGCGACAATTCCGCCCTTCGGAACAATGGTGCCGACCTCGGCGACCGAAGCGATACGACCTTCGACTTCGGAAGCAAGCTGCGAATCGTTGCGCGAAACCACTGTGCCCGGAAGCACGGTCTTTGGTGCCATTTCGACGACGCGCGCCTGCATCACCGCAACGGACGGCACATCACCGTGCTGCTGGGCATAGGCTGGAAAAGCGAACAAAACGCAAATTGCGAGCAAGCTCATATCTTTCCTCCCCGGCGCGCGGGGGAGGTGTCGAACGGAGCGAAGCAGAGGAAGACGGAGGGGGGACGTCGGCGCGTCATACTCAAACGCGCGGGCTTCTTCCCCCCTTCGCCCTTTCGGGGCACCTCCCCCGCAAGCGGGGAAGGAAAACTTTCCAATCGCTTTCATGGGCAATCTCATGCTGCCTGCCTTGCGGGCGTCATCGGAGCCTGGCGCAGGGCCACGGGCTGCTCGCCGAGCCGCAACATTGCCGGCATGAGGACCAGCGTGAACACATGGCTCACCAGGATTCCTCCGACGATGACTGCGCCAAGCCCCCGGTAAATTTCAGCGCCCGGCCCCGGCACGAAGACGAGCGGCAGCATACCGAAAATCGCAGTGAGCGTGCTCGAAAAGATCGGCCGCAATCGCGTTTCGAGGCTCGAACGCACCGCATCGACGCGCGACATGCCCTCCGCCTCGGCCTGCCGCGTGCGCGCGACAAGCAGGATCGTGTTGTTCACGACCAGCCCGAGGACGATGATGAAACCGATCATCGTGAGGAGATCGAGCGGCTGGAATACGAACAGGCCGAGCAGCCTGAGCGCGGCCATGCCGCCCACCATGCCCAACGGGAGCGCGATGGTAGCGATCGCTGCGTCCCACATCGACTTGAACAGCGCGGCCATGATCAGGAAGAGCAGCAGGATCGCGAGCAGGAAATTCTTTCCCATGTTCAACAACGCATTGTTCAAATGGTTGGCCGCGGCGCCGTAGCTGATCGTGCCGTCCGCCGGCAAGAGTTTCCTGATTTGCGGTTCGATGTTCTTGCGAATGGCCTTCATCGCGTCGCTGAGCGCCAATCCTCGCGGCGGCTGAAAATTGATCTGGAATGTTCGCCGGCGATCGAGCCGGTAGATGCCACTCGTTGCGAGGGTACGCTCCACATGCACGAGATGACTGAACGGTACGATCGAATTTGAAGGCGTCGCGACCGGCGTATCCAGCAGAGACTGCGGCGAGCCAGCCGCCTTTGCCTTCATGATAAGGAACAGGCGTTCCTCGCCGGTATAGCGTTGACCGACATAATCGCCTTCGCCCAGCATCTGAGTCAGGGCGCCGACATCGGCCCGCGTCCAGCCCACTTCGGCGATCGCGCGATCGTCGGGCATGAGCTTCAGCTGCGGCTGGTCATAATCGAGCGACGGGTTGGTCTGGATGACTGCGTCGGGAAATTCCTTGGTGAGCAATGCGAAACCTTTGCGCGCGGCGGCGCGCATGGCGTCGGGATTGTTGGACTGGATATTGATCGAGACGCCGCCGCCCTGGTCGAAACCGCCGAACAGGCTTCCCATCTGGGCCGATGCGACAGAGTCGGGAAGGTCCTTTATGACCTCTGTGCGCACGATCTTTTCCAGTTTGGGAAAATCCTCATCGTGCGGCACGCGCACGCCGATCCCCATCGCCCCTGGGCCGTAGGTCTGGATGTAATAATTGAGCAGCTGCGGCTGTTTCTTGCCCGTCATATAGGGCTGCAGCCGGTCGATGATGGGACGCGCGATCTCCCTGTCGGCAAAATCGACGGTTGCGCCGGACGGGTACTGGATGAAACCGTCAATCGCGGCGCGCTTGACCTGGGGCAGATATTGCAGGCTTGGGACCAGCAGCCACGTGCCCGCGATGGAGCCGAAGATCAACCCGCCGATCCAGAGCTGACGTTTGCGCGCGGTATTGGTCAAATTCATGATCACATCGGTGATGCGCCGCCAGGTAGCAGCCAGTTCCGCTACCTTGGGCCGGGTTCGAAGAAACAGCATCGATGCGACAGGTACGACCGTAATCGCGGTAATCAGCGAAACGAACACCGCAAAGGCGATGGTAAGGGACAGGTCGGCGAACAGCTGGCCTTCGACATCCTTGAGAAAGATGACGGGCACGAAGATGGCGACGTTGGTCGCGGTCGAGGCAAGCAGGGCACCCCAGACCTGGCCGGTTCCCGTCTGGGCCGCCTCGCCGGCGGGCATCCCGCGCTCGCGCAGGCGCAATATGTTCTCGAAACAGACGATGGCAGCGTCAAGCACAATCCCCGTCGCGAAAGCGAGGCCCGCCAGCGACACGACATTGAGCGTGCGTCCGGCGAGATTGAGAAGTACGACCACCGCACACAGACAGATGGGAATGACGGAGGAGATAATGAGGGTTCCGCGCCACTCGCGCATGAAGAACCACAGGACGCCGACGGCCAGAAGTATCCCCATCAAGAGATCCGACGTGACCATGCCCATGGCCTGGTTGATGAAGTGCGAGGGATCGAAGGAATACTGAAGGACAACGCCCTGGGCTTTCGCCGGCCCTTCGTTGATCCGCTGCATTTCCGCCTTGACCGCATTTAGGGTCGCAAGCACATTTGCGCCCGTCGCGCGGAACACCTGCAGCATGAGCGCGGGATTCCCGTCCTGATAGGCGAAACCCTGCCGCTTTCCCCGCCCAATTCGCACATCGGCAATATCGCCGAGATGCACCGGTTTGCCGTTGCGCCAGTCGAGCACGAGATTCTTCAAATCGTCGACGGAATACCGGCCGCGGAACGACAATTCCCACTGCCGCCGTCCGTCGTCGATCGTGCCACCCGATATATCGTCGGAATTGCTGATGAGATCGGCCGTCTTGGGCAGCTGGATGCCGAGTTGGGCCGCGCGCACCGGATCGAAGATGATCTGGAGTTCTTCGGCTGCGCCTACGCCCTGTATCTGCGCACTGCCCACCCCGGGAATGGCTTCCATCCTGGGTACGACCACGTCCCGGAGAAACCGTTCGTAGTCGTTTACGTCGTGTTTGTTCCCCGGGAGCTTCTGCATAAAAATGAACAGAAGCGTCGCGTTGGAGTCCTGCGTATTGGCGAGCTGTACGAACGGCTTCTGCGCATCCGCCGGAAGGGGAGGAAGCCGGTTCAGACGCCCGATGACGTCGACCAGCGTGCTCTTCATATCGGTGCCGAGCGCGAACGTCAGCGCAATGTAACCGCCGCCCTCATTGGCATAACCGTCCATCTCCTGCAGGCCCGGAATGCCCTGGAGTACGTCCTCCTCGGGCTGGACGAGCTGCGCTTCGACTTCACGGGGCGCCTCGGCGCGCCAGTCCGTCTCGATTCCGATCTGGGGACGGTCGATATCGGGGAATAACTGGATCGGCAGGTTGTAAAGGGCAAAGATGCCGAACAGCATGGTAACTGCAATGCCGACTGCTATGGCAGCCGGACTCTTGAGACTGGCTGCCGTGAGTGCCCGCATCGCTCGCTCCAGTTGCAGGTCGACAGAATCGTACCAAGCAGGGCGGATATAAGGCGGAGTGTCTTTAATCCTGCCATGCGCAAATGCGTGATCGACCGGACATCAGCCGCAAGCGTAATAACTAGCGGCCCCTACCCGCGGCGAAGCATGTGACAGCCGACTTATGGGCCGACATGCATA
>DATJUM010000069.1:0-4146 GCA_035502355.1 Rhizomicrobium sp.
CGTTTCCGCGCTGCGCGCTGTCGATTTCCATATTGGCGATGATGCCGGTGATCTCCGCGTCCCAGCCGTCATCATGCAACCCGTTAAGGAGTACCTGAAGGCGCTCGTCAGCTGTCACGCCGGCCGCTTTGCGCCGATCGCGGGCAGCTTCGAGGCCCCGTTGCACGGCTTCGATGGCGACGTCTTCGATATGTCCGCTCTTGGCAAGGATGTCATAGGTGGCATCGCCAGCGTCGCTCAGCAGGTCCGCGACGTGGCGGTCCGCGCGCCGAAAGGATAGCGCTTCAGCGACGGCTGCCTTAACCTCGGGATCGCCGTCGGTCTTTGCTATGGCCGTCGCTAGATCGAGTCCATCCATGCCGCCATGCAAAGCGATTTCGTCCAGCACGTGCTTGCGGATCTCGGGCGGCAGCGCCGCAATCCGCGTCTGAGCCTCGCTCCCAAGCACAGACGAACGGAATGTCGCTGCCGCTCGCAGCGCGTTCAAACGAACCTGCTGCTCAGGATTGGTGATCAGGGGCCACAGCAGATCGCCGAATTCCGGTCGGCCTGACGTAATAATGAACCTGACGGCCCGATCCACTCTGCCGGGCGCATGCCACTTTCGGATGAAGTCGGAAATCGGGCCGCTGATTCGTGACCACACTTCCTCTGTGGCGCGGAAGACCATCTCAGCGGCAAGGAGGGGATCGACCTCAAAGGCCGCAAGGATAGCCGCGCCACACGCGTTCTTCATGGCGGTATTGCCACGCGCGCTCCGCTCAACCGCGAAGAGAATCGCTTCTTCCCATTGCCGTTGGTTGAGAATTTCCGCTTTGAGCCTGTCGCGGGCCGCCGCATCACCCGGAAACCGTAGCCCTGCTCATCGCCCAACCGCACTAGCACGTGATTGCTAACGAGCGCATTCAGCAGGACATCTGGCTGCGCCGGGATCGTGATTTGTCCGTCACTGACTAGAATGTGTGCGGTTTGTGACACCGACCTGCGCGCATTGGCGTCGGTGACGGACGTGTTTGCAGTCGTCGTGGCGAAAGTGGCCAGACTGATGAGATAGTTTCGCTGGAAGCCATCGGACACTGCACGAAGCGTCGCCGCACGACGCGCATCCTGTTCATGGGCCGCAACAAAGCGCCGCAGCACCTCTTCCTTCGTTGTGGGAAACGGTGCGCCGTCCGGGAAAGATAGTAGCGCCGTGAGATAAAGCGGAATCGTCATCAGCTCGCGCACCCCGGCCGTTCGCCAGGCTTGATCTATGAGTCTTGCGCCAGCGTCACCGCGCATGACCTTGGCAATTTCCATCTGCTGCAAGTCATTGAGCGGGAGCAAGTCAACGCGGGTTCCCGTGAAAGGAATATCGAGCGCCTGCCTACGTGTTGAGATCACCAGGCCAAGCTCTGGTAGTTCCGCTTTCAGATTGGTGACCTGCACTCGGGCGCGTTCTCGAGCGACAACGTCCAGCTCGTTCCAGCCGTCGAGTAAGAGCACGACGCCCGGCTTGGCTGCGACGGTCCGAAAATCTGCCTCCGAAACCGTTGTAAATGCCCCGCGTTTCAGGATGGAGGCGAGCAACGTGTCGCCTTCGGTTGCCCAATCTCCGAGCGGCACGATAAGCGGCGTCCCGTTGCCGATGGCCAGTACGCCTTCGGCGATCTGAAAAACGGTGGTCGTCTTTCCCATTCCAGGCGCGGCGACAAGGACGAGGTCATCGAGCGTTGCGACGGCATTTGCGAGAGCCTGTGTGCTCAGTGCTTCGTCTACATGATCGACTTTCAGCGTGAGCCCGACGGCAGTGCGGGGCCATCTCTCCATCTGCCGAAAGACGGCCAGATCTGCGGTGGCTGCAGCGCGCAGCCTATCCCTCAGCACATCCGGCGTCGGCGGCCGCATCCCCGGGCCGAATGGGACGTTCTCCATGATGCTGCGCCATGAGTCTTCGTCCGTGAGCCTCTTCCATTCCCGCAGCTCTTCAACGGTGAATTTAGAGTCCGGCGCATCAACCGCGTGCGCATGATCCTGGCAAAGCCAGATGCCGTTGTCGGCAGAGCACCGCTGCTCCCGCGTCATGTTCGCGTCGTAGCGCGGACCGCCCGGCGCGGCGGCGCAGACATGCGATGCCACGCCAATGTTGATCTCACCCGCGCGGTCCGATGTCGCAGAGTTTGTCAGCCGACGGCACGCCGGATTGGAGCAATGGCTACGCGCCTGCCTCTCGATTGCCCTTTTGGTCGGCCGGCTGAATTCGTCTCTATTGCTGCTCTTGGCCATGGACCTCCGCGTGCGATTCGAGTCTCGTGCGCGTCCCGCCGCGCCGAAGGCTCTCCAGGACCGCCACCCCGATTTAGATTGCGTAAAGTATCACCAATTGATACTTTACGCGAATGGAATCTGGTCGCGGCGTCGTCTATCTGAAGGACTATCTCGCCCAGCTCGCGCAGGGCGGCCGGTACTTCTTCACGTCCCAGGACGTGAGACAGCGGCTGGGGGCGTCCCGCGATGCCGTCAAGCTCGCGCTCAATCGCCTTCGTCGCAAAGGAGAGATTGCCAGCCCGGGACGTGGGCTCTACGTGATTGTGCCGCCCGAATACCGCTCGCTTGGCAGTCTGCCTGCCGAGCAGTTTATCCCTGACATGATGAGGCAAGCGAAAGCACGGTACTACGCGGGACTTCTCTCCGCCGCGCAATACCACGGCGCTGCGCACCACCGACCGCAGGAGTTTCAGGTCATGGTAGGCAAGGCGCGCCGCCCGATCGAATGCGGCAAGGTGCGCGTCGTCTTCCATGTTCGTAAGCGCGTTGTCGAAGTGCCGACGCAGGACTTCAACACGCCGCGCGGCACCGTTGCTGTCTCGACACCGGATGCAACGGCCTTCGACTTGGTCGGCTACGAAGCCCACATCGGCGGCCTTGATGCGGTCGCCACAATTCTCGCCGAACTTGCCGAGAAGCTTGATGCCGACAAACTTCTAGCAATTGCACCGACCGTGCCGTTGCCGTGGGTGCAGAGATTGGGCTATTTGCTCGTGCGCACCGGCGAAGCGCCGAAGGCGAACTTGCTCAAGGACTACGTGCGCAAGCACGCTCGCGAATCGACGGCTCTTGTGCCGTCCGCGCCCATTGCCGATCGGGCGCGCAACCGCGACTGGAAACTTATCGTCAACGCCGACGTTGAGGCGGAGTGATCCCGCGCGATTACATCACCGAGTGGCGCTACCGCGCGCCGTGGGCCGACAACGCCCAGGTCGAACAGGACTTGGTGATCTGTCGCGCGCTGGTGAGCATCTTTTCCCAGCCCGTTCTGCGCGACGCCCTCGCCTTCCGTGGCGGAACGGCGCTCTACAAGCTGTATCTAACGCCCGCCGCGCGATATTCCGAGGACATTGACCTCGTACAAGTGCGCGCAGAGCCCGCCGGCGCAGTGATGGACGCGTTACGTACGGTACTCGACCCGTGGCTCGGCGAAGCGAAATGGAAACAAACGGAAGGCCGTGTCACGTTCAACTACCGCTTTGCCTCGGAGGATCCGACTCCGATACCCCTTCGACTGAAGGTGGAAGTGAACACAAGAGAGCATTTCGCGGAGCACGGTTTCCGGCAGGTGCCGTTTGAGGTCGCGTCCCGGTGGTTCGGCGGGGCCTGCGGCATTACCACCTACGATCTCGACGAGCTACTCGGCACCAAGCTTCGGGCGCTTTACCAACGTCGCAAGGGCCGCGACCTGTTTGACATCGCGACGGCCATTTCGCGGGGAGGCGTCGATCCCGCGCGCATCGTTGCCGCGTTCCGGCGATATATGGACGAGGGCGGGCATCGCGTCACGCGAGCACAGCTCGAGGAGAATCTCGCGGCGAAGCTGGAGGACAAGAGGTTCCTGACAGACATTCCACCGCTACTTGCTGCCGGGCAGACTTGGAATGCGACCCAAGCTGCCGCCCTTGTTGTGGAAAGGCTTTGCCCGCTTCTTCCGTGATTCATGGGAGATGCCGCCGAGACACGCACACTCAGGCTCGTGATCGGCTTTCTCTCGGACCCTCTCGGATCGCTTCCCGCTATTGACTCGCAGCCAAGCGCCGGCAATCGGCACGAGAACCCGAACGTGTACATAGCCGGCAGAACGACCGATGGAGGGGCGTTTTATGTACACGTTTA
>DATJUM010000070.1:0-14283 GCA_035502355.1 Rhizomicrobium sp.
CTTGCCCCACACGCGTTCCACGGCGAATGGAACTACACCATCTCACCGATCCGAACCGCACCAAACCGTCGGCACAAAATTGGATGAGTTATTTACGGATGCGGCCTAAGTTCTCGGCCGGATGATAGTTAAGCACCACGAGCTCGAAATCGGTCTTCCGCAGGCGCCGCAGCAGCCTGCCGTAACAGAAACTTTCGCGGCTCTCGGTCAGGAAGGCATCCGGATCACGGGTCTCGCTGGTCACTGCATCCTTGACGCGCTGATTGTAGATCGAGGCCGCCCTTTCGCGATGCTCGCGCGCTACCACGACAAGCACGACGCGGCACGGTTCGCCGATCGCTGTGTGCATCGCGGCAACAAATTCTGGGAGATTCCGGCGGCCGGCCAGGATTTCCGAACTGATGACTACGTCGCGATCCGAGGTCCGGATCTCGTCAGCAATTTGCGCCAGCAAACGGGCAGGATCCTGGCGAACCACATCCGGGCGCTGGTAATCACCGAAGAAATTCAGGACGAGATTGTGATGCGACCCGTCCGGCCACAGGCCTATGCGTGGATAGAGTACGATACTGCCGTCATGCCGGCTGAGAATATGCTGGACTGCGCTCGTACCGGTCTTTGCCGGTCCGAGATGCAAATAAAGTGTTCGTGCCAACCGCGATTACCGCCGGAATCTGCCGCATCTGCCCGATACAGACTCCCACGCTGTCCGTACAGATCCTTTGCCGCGATCGTCAGTGCGTGGGCCAGAACCCTTTATCGACCCGCACCCGGCGAAGTCGGCGCGTAGGGCGTAAACGGCCCCAGCGTGCAAGTCTCGCCCGATTCGACGACTTTTATAGGCGTCGAATTCGCGCACACATCGTCTTCCGGAGTGACAAAAGAAAAGCCGTGGAACATCAGGCCCGGGCAGCGCTCCTTTAGCGTATTCAGCCACACCTTGCCGTCGCGCATGTAGAACAGGACATGTTGGGGATCGAGGACATGGGTGTGGTTGATTGTGTCCTGCGGTGAAGAGAACGGCCGCAGGCACACCGGACCTACTCCGGTCGTCGGAGCGGGCGGCGGCACAGGCTGGGCAATGGCGGGGATAGCGGCCACGGCTGCAGCCAAGAACGCTGCGGTAGCGAAGGATTTCATGTCAGGTCTCCTGCTATGCACCTCCGGCGCCATTCTGGGGCACCTCCCCTACCCTCCGTCAATGCACGTCCGCGTGTAATGTTGCAGCCCCTTCCATCGGACTATTGCGAATCTTGCGGCGGATCCGAAGATGGCCCGGGCGCGCTGTCGCTGTCGGGGGGATCGGCGACCGGCGGCTGGTCGTAATTGATGCCAGGCGGCGGGCTATCCTGGGCGGCTTGCGCTGTTCCCACGTCCGGGCTGCCGTCCGTCGCGTCGGGAGCGGGTGCGCGCTCCGTGTCCGCGGCGGATTGACTCGCATCAGGTTCGGCTGCGGTTGGGGGCGGAATATTCGCGGTTTCGACGGCCGGACGCTGCGCTGAGTACTGGTCCACCTCGTTGTCTTGCGGATTGGCGGGGAGCTGAAGCGATCTTGGCTGCCGGCTCGCCGAACGGCCGCCGATTGCCCGTTGCTCGAGCTTCGCTTCGAGGCTCTGCAGCTGCAGCGATGGATCGGTCTCATCGAGAACACGCACACGTTCGAGACAGGAATCAACCTTGGAATCAGGCAGATCGGCCGAGCCGCAATCGGAGAGCACGACGCTCGGACTATCCACGGCCGACAATGCGGCGGGCGTTCCTGCGAACAGCAACAGGAAGGGAAGAGCGGTGTAGAGCGGCTTCGTCATCGACCCTCCGGGGCTGCAAACCATCACAACTATCGCGCCGCGATTCAGGCGCAAGAAAGGCGGACGACAGCCTTGCATCAAGTGCTGCCTCGCCTTGACTTCGCGGCAGCGCTTCCCGATGGTCCGCCGCCCCATATCAATCAATGTCAAAAGGAGCTTCGCCGTGTCCGCCCCGTCCATCAGCGTTTCCCTGCCCGATGGCAAGACCCTGAGCTTTCCGCAGGGTGTGACGGGTACGGAAGTGGCGGCGGCAATCGGGCCCGGACTCGCCAGGGCCGCCCTCGCGGCCGAGGTGGACGGTCACCAGTGGGATCTGTTCCGGCCGATCGCGAAAGATGCGCGGCTCAGGATCATCACCCGCAAGGACCCGGAAGCGCTAGAACTGATCCGGCACGATTCCGCGCATGTGCTGGCAATGGCCGTGCAGGACCTCTTCCCGGGCACCCAGGTTACCATCGGCCCCGCGATCGAGAACGGCTTCTATTACGATTTCGCGCGCGACCAGCCCTTCACCCAGGACGATCTTGCGCGCATTGAGGCGCGCATGCGGGAGATTGTGGAAGCAGATTTGCCGACCCGGCGCGAAGTATGGCCGCGCGACAAGGCCATCGCCCATTTCGAGGAGATCGGCGAGCACTACAAAGCCGAACTTATCCGCAGCATTCCGGCGGACGAAGACGTGTCGATCTACTTTCATGGCGATTGGCATGATCTCTGCCGTGGCCCGCATTTCGTCTCGACCGGCAAGATCGGGCAGGCATTCCGGCTGACCAACGTCGCCGGCGCTTATTGGCGCGGCGATTCGAACAACGCGCAGCTGCAGCGCATCTACGGTACCGCATGGCGCGACGAGAAAGAACTCGATGCATACCTCCAGCGGGTCGCGGAGCAAGAGAAACGCGATCATCGCCGCATCGGCAAGGAGCTCGGACTGTTCACGTTCTCACCGGATGTCGGCGCTGGTCTTCCGCTCTGGATGCCGAATGGCATGGTCATTCGGCAGGAGCTTGAGTTCCTGGCGCTGCAGGAAGAGCGGCGCGACGGCTACCGGCGGGTGGCGACGCCGCATATCGCCAAGGATGCGCTCTACCTGCGCTCGCGCCACCTGCCCTACTACAAGGAAGACATGTATTCGCCGCTCGATATAGACGGCGAAAACTACTACCTTCGGCCGATGAACTGCCCGCATCATCATCTGATCTATGGTGCGACGCGGCATTCCTATCGCGAGCTGCCGATCCGCATCGCGGAATACGCACAGGACTACCGCTATGAGGCGTCCGGAGGGCTCTCGGGCCTGATGCGCGTGCGCGGCTTCTGCCAGAACGATGCGCATATCTATTGCCGCTACGACCAGGCGAAGGATGAATTCATCCGCGTCATGCAATTGCATGCGCGCTACTACGACCTGATGGAAATCCAAGAGTATTACATGCGGCTGTCGCTGCCCGATACCGCCAATCTTGAGAAATATGTCGACGAGCCGGAAAAATGGCTTGCCGCCGCCGAGATTATTCGCGCTGCGATGAAGGAGACGGGATATCCTTATATCGAGGCCAAGGGCGAAGCTGCGTTCTACGGCCCGAAGGTCGACTTCATGATCAAGAGCGTGATCGGAACGGAATATGCGATTTCGACCAATCAGCTCGATTTCCTGGCAACCCAGACTTTCGGACTCAACTACATCGGCGAGGACGGCAAGGACCATCCGGTTTATGTGATCCATCGCGCGCCGCTCGGCAGTCACGAGCGGTTCACCGCGTTCCTTATCGAGCACTATGCCGGTGCGTTCCCGGTCTGGCTCGCGCCGATCCAGGCGCGGATCATCCCGATCACCGACCGCGTTTCCGATTATGCGCTTTCGGTGCGCGACCGGCTGTTGGCGCTGCCGGTGGTGAACGGCACGGCGGGTTTGCGCGTTGACATCGATCTGTCGTCGGAACGCATGCAGCGAAAGATCCGCGATGCCCAAACCATGAAGATTCCCTACATGCTCGTCATCGGCGACAAGGAGGCTGAGGCGGGGAGCGTGGCCGTGCGCCTGAGATCCGGCCGTGACCTCGGTGCCATGCCGCTCGAAAAATTCACGGACCGCATCCGGCGAGAGGCCGAATCCCGTCACGATGTGGCCGATTAGCCCTTGCGAAACGCCGGTCGGCGCCTATTCTCAGTCTTGGTCGGTGACCATGAGGTCCGGCCCTTCCGCGTTTGCGCTGTCGGCGCGGCGCGGGCACATTCCGGGGGAATTCGCAACGTCGCAGACCGGTCAGCGCTTCGTCGGGATACTCCTGCGAAGAAGGGACGCGCGGTCTTAGGAGAAGGAGAGAGTCATAGTCGCCAGACGTTTTTTAGCACCCGCCCCGGCTCCGGCCAAGGACGGGCCACGCGTGAACGAGGAGATTTACGCACGCAGGATCCTGCTCATCGGTGCCGATGGGCATAAATTCGGAGAGATCGGAACCGAAGATGCCCGCGCCATAGCGGAAGAACAGGGGTTCGATCTCGTCGAGGTCTCACCGGAGGCCAGCCCCCCCGTCGTCAAGCTCATGGACTACGGGAAATTCAAATACGAACAACAGAAGAAAGCGGCCGAAGCCCGCAAGAAGCAAAAGGTCATCGAGATCAAGGAGATCAAGATGCGCCCGACCATCGACGATCACGATTACGACGTAAAGATGCGGTCGATGCGGCGCTTCTTCGACGAGGGCGACAAGGTGAAGGTGACGCTCCGGTTCCGTGGCCGCGAAATGGCGCACATGAATCTGGGCATGGAACTTCTGGGCCGCATCCAGAAGGACGTCGATCCGATCGCCAAGGTCGAGCAATTGCCGAAGACCGAAGGCCGGCAGATGATGATGGTGCTCGCCCCGCGCTGACGCGGCACGGGCGGCGTTAAAGCCGCTTCCCGAAGATCGCCAGTCCATCCCCTTCGCCATGATAATCGGGAACGGTGCAGAAGCGCGCATATCCGAGCGCAGCGTAGAGCGCGTGCGCCGGCGCGTAGTCGGCGCGCGTCGAAGTCTCGGCGAAAAGATACGTGCCACTCCGCGCGCGCACCTGCGCTTCCGTCGCTTCGAGCAGCGCCCGTGCGAGGCCGCGTCGTTGCGCCAGGGCCGCAGTCACGATCCAGTAAAGTTCATATCGCCTGTCCGTGCCCGGAATGGGCCCGTAGCAGGTGTAACCTTCGAGCCCTGCCCGGCCGTCCGCGAAGAGGAAGTAATAGCCCGCGCCATCCGGCGAGCGGCAAGCCTCCTCTGCAAGACCGCGTGCCATCGTGATTTCATCAGCGTTGAAAACGCCGACCTCCGTCACAAGCCGCTCTATCAACATCGGATCCTGCATGCGGAGAACGCACCGGAAGCCTGCCCGCCCGGCCGGTTCAGTCGCGGATTGCTGCGCACAGGATTCTGTCGACAAGTTCAGCATAGGCGATGCCCCCTTCCAGGGCCGCCGCCGCAAACCCCGCCTGGGGTTCGAGACAGGGGTTGGGATTGATCTCGAGGATCATCGGCGCGCCGGCAGCATCGAGGCGGAAATCCACGCGTGCATAACCGCGCAGACCAAACAGATGCCAAACTGTCTGTGAAAGCTGCGCGAGTCTGTCCGCGAGATCCGGCGCTTCCGTCTCGACACCAAAGACGCGCTGCGTGGCGGCGCAATCGAAGGATTGCGGGTCCCACTTGGCAGCATAGCCGACGAGCCGCGGACGATCCGGGCGCCAGTCCGAAAAGACGATCTCCGCGATGGGCAGGACGCGAAGGTCGTCTTCTGTTTCCAGAAGCGCGACATTGAATTCGCGCCCGGAACAATAGGATTCGGCGAACCAGATCCCCCCGTGGCGTTCAGCCCCCTCTGCCGCGCGCGCGCGTACCGCCTTTCCTCCTCGAACCACGGACGCATCGTCCAATCCGATCGAGGAGTCTTCCGCAGCCGCCTTCACCACATAAAGCTGGTCTTCCGCGAGACCGTCCCAGCGGGGCGGCTCCGCCCAGTCCGGCGTGGGAAGGGTGGCCGCGCGGAGAATCCGCTTCGTGAACGGTTTGTCCGCGCAACAGTCGATCGCGATGGCCGACGCTCCCGTGAACAGCGTTCCACGCTTTTCAAGCAGGGCGGGAGCGAGGCCGCACAGATTGCCCTGGCCAAAAACGCTTTCAACGAGATTGAACACAAGCTCCGCTCGGGAATCGCCAAGCGCGCGATCAAGCACCGCGGGATCGGGCGCGAAAGCGGCACGCACCACGCTATGGCCGCGTTCTGTGAGGGCCGCCGCTGCCGCTTCGGCTGCAATAAGCGTGTCCTGCTCGTCGGGCGGCGCGTCGGTAGGGACATCAGAATGAAGAAGCAGGACGCGCATCGCTTAGCCGGAATGTTCTGGACGTTCGAGGCCGGGATGGCGTGCGTGAAAGGCGGCCATGATTCGCCCGATCAGGTCCGTATAGGTAATCCCTTTGAAGCGGGCGATGAACACGAGATCCGACCGCACCGGATGCAGACCCGCCAGCGGATTGACTTCGATGAAATGAGGCTGACGATGGGCGTCGCTGCGAATGTCGACACGACCACCGTCGCGGCAGTTGAGGGCAAGCCACGCCGCAAGCGCGACCCGGCCGGCCTCGCACGCCTCCGCATCCTCGACGAGGCGGTATTCCATTCTCCCTTCGTAATTTTCCTTGTTGTCGTAGCCATAACCATGCGGCGCCGCATTCTCCGTCCACATCACTTCCATGATGCCGAGGATTTCGGCTGCCGATCCTGTTCCGGTGACGCCGACCGTGAATTCCCGCCCGGGCAAATAGGTTTCTGCCAACACCGGTTGGCGGAAACGTCCCAACAAATCCGTTGCAACAACCGCCAACGCACGCCTGTCATCGACCTTTGAATAAGCGCCGATGCCCTTTCCCGAGCCTTCCGCAACGGGCTTGAGAAACAGGGGAAACGGCATGCCAATCCCCGACAAGTTCTCGGAGCATTCGATCACGGCGAAGGGCGCCGTCGGCACGCCGCAATCGCGCACCACGCGCTTGGCCATCGCCTTGTCCAGCGCGAGCGCGAGGGTCAGCGGATCGGAGAAGACGTAGGGCACGTTATAGGCTTCGAGCAGTGCCGGCACCTGCGCCTCGCGCGCCGTTCCGATCATCCCTTCGCAGAAATTGAATACGCAATCCCAGCGTTCGCCCGCCACCAGCCGCTCGCACAACCGTCGCACGCCGCCAATGCGGTCGGGCACATAGCCGAGGGCGCCCAGCGCATCTGCCAGTGCATCGATCGTGACCGGGCTGTCGAATTCCGCCGTCTCTTCCGCGCTGTAGCCCCGGGCGAGATAGTCGGTGCGCAGATCGTAGGTAATTCCGATGTGAAGCTTCCGTGGCGCCGGCACCGGAATAGCTCACGCGGAGCCGCGGAGCCGCAGAGGGGGCTCACCAGGAACAAAGCACAGTTCGCAAAAGGAATTATTGCGCGCAAAGCGCGCTGTTCTTTTTGGGGGTGCTTCGCGTCCCTGGGGGGATGAACAACTCCGCGCCTCCGCGGCTCTGCGTGCCGGACTAATCCTGAACCTGCGCTGACTTCTCCGAGCCAAGCGATCCGCCGGGATCGGGATAGCGATAGACGCCCCCTTCAAAATTGCGCAGCAAGAGATCGTCGCCGTCCCGGCCGACCACCGAATCCGGGGCGATCAGAATTTTTCCGCCGCCGCCAGGCGCATCCACGCAAAAACTTGGACAGGCATAGCCGGTGGTATGTCCTCTGAGGTTCCGAATGATTTCGACCCCCTTCTCGACGGTCGTGCGGAAATGGCCCGAGCCGCGGATCGGATCGCACTGATAAAGATAATAGGGCTTCACGCGCCGCGCGAGCAAACCCTGCATCAGCGGCTTCATTATGGCGATATCGTCGTTGATTCCCTTGAGGAGCACCGTCTGACTGCCGAGCGGGATCCCCGCATCGGCAAGGCGCGCCGTCGATTCGGTTACTTCCGGTGTGAGCTCGCGGGGATGCGTGAAATGAATGCTCATCCACAGCGGATGGTGCTTCTTCAGCATCTTCACCAGCGTCTTCGTGATGCGCTGGGGCAGCACCACGGGAATCTTGGTTCCGATACGAACGAATTCGATGTGCCTGATCGCCCGCAGCCGGCCGAGCAGCCAGTCGAGCCGCTCGTCGCCGATGCTCAATGGATCTCCGCCCGACAACAGCACGTCGCGGATATCCTTGTGCGCTTCGAGCCATGCAAGCGCCTGTTCCCATTGTCGTGTCGAGAACTGGTACTCGCCGCCCGGATTGCCCACGAGACGCGAGCGCGTACAGTAACGGCAATAGGTCGAGCAGGTGCCGGTTGCCAGGAACAGCACGCGGTCGGGATAGCGATGTACAAGGCCTGGCGCGACCGTGTCATGGTCCTCGCCCAGCGGGTCATCCGCCTCGCCCGGGAGACGGACATACTCGTCGCCGGTCATGATGTGCGTGCGGCGCAGCGGTTCCGAAGGATCCTCGCGGTCCATCAGGCTCGCGTAATAGGGCGTTATGCCGACAGGCAGCGCGCCCTTGTGCCGGCCTACCGCTGCGCGTTCGTCCTCCGAAAGAACAAATATGCGCGACAGGTCATCGAGTGAGCGGATGCGGGACCGGAACTGCCAGTGCCAATCGTTCCATTCCGCGGCAGAGCTGCCCGGAAAGAAGCGCTGATAGAACGCGCGCGCCTCGGCTCCGACCGGAAAGCGCAAAACAGCCCCGCGCGGCTTTGCGCCTATTGCCGGTAGCTGGATCGCTTTTTCTGTCTGATCGCCGGAACTGCCGCCCGGCTTGTCAAGTTCGGCCCGCAACGAGGGCTTCAGCTCGCGCCCCCGCAACACCTGCAGACTCATTGTCCTCTCATGACACTCCAAGCGCCACGCCTCGAAAGCCCCAGCGACTTTCCATCGAACGGCGTGCCGGACAGCGGATATTTAGAAGCTCTCCGCATAGCGTCAAGCGAAACCGCGCGAATACTGGAAAAGGCGCAGCATTTCCACAATATAGGCCGCCTATAGACTGAAAACGTTGCCAATGAATTACTGAAGGACGTGGAAGTAAAGAACTATCGAAGCCAGTATCCGCTCAGCCTCCGCAATTCAAATGCCGCGAGTTCCCGCTGAGAAAAGAATGACTGCAGTGCAGACGAAAACTCGCGCAAGTTTTCATTCGCAAACCGGACAGTGGCCCGGCCGCAACAAATTTTTCACAAGACAGGTGCAGGACTGCCCGGACGCCCCGCATCCGCGGGCTGCAGACCGTGATAATTGTGGGCGTCATAGAGATCCATCGTGCGGATGTGAGAGCCGCCGATAGGGATCGAGACAGCTCTTATCAGCCGGGCCGAATCGAATGTGGCAAGAACGCGGCTGGCCGAAGCCGGCTCGATGACGAGCAGCACACGCGCGGCGCCGGGCACGAGCCGCAGCGTCATTTCAAAATGATCACGTATGTTAAGGTCACGCGTCCAAATGCGGATCGGTACGTTCTCTGGTCGCGCATAATACAAAAGCTCGGCGACAACGCTGCGGTTGTCTGCGGCAATCGCGGTGTAGGGAACAGCTTCAGCCGCCCGCACGACCGCAGCGCCCAGAGAACGCCAGCCTTCTTCGCGCTTCAGTGCATTTCCCGCGCCGGACGCTTCCGCAATGTCCGGCCGGACAAGAAATATCCAGAGTACAGCCATGACGCCGGCATTGACGGCAAAAGAGGCCCAAAGCGCGCGGCCGCGCCACCAGCAGGCGAGTTCTGCCACAGCCAGAGGCGTCGCCGCGACGAAGGCCGTTGCCGCCCAATTCGCGTTCGCACCGGCGATGAAGGCCTGGACCAAGATCAGCACGAGTGGCGGAAGGCTGAACGCCGCGAGAATGAGGGCCGGCTCCCGCCGCGCTGCCTCCCTGGCGAGCCGCCACAGCCCGCCAATGAACCCCGCCATCAGAACCGGACCGAATACGCCGAACTGACCGAGCAGGAATCCCGCCGCCGCGCCGACGCTGTAACGGGAGTGGGCCCAATCGGCATTCGCTTCGGTGTGCGCGATGGTGGGAAAACCATGCGTCGCATTCCAGACCAGGTTGGGCGCAAGCAGGAGAATTCCAACGCTGAGTATTGCAAACCCGCGCGGCCCAAAGACCACGCGGCGAGCCCGTGGTGCAGCGAGCGCGGCGATGAGAGCGCCAGCCAGAAAATAGAGCATCGCATATTTGGATTCGAGGCCAAGCCCGAGAGCCGCACCGCAGACGAGCGGCCATCGCCAACGTGTATCCTCGCAGGCGCGCAAGAAAGCATAGAGCGCCAAAGCCCAGAAAAAAAGCAGCGGAACGTCGGTCGAAATCAGGCCGCTCGACCAGGAAACACCGGGAATGGTGAGATAGGCGAGCGCACTGAGCATCGACAGCCACGCATTCACGGCATGGCGGGCGATGCCGAAAACGAGAAGCGCGGTAATGCCATGAAAGAGCGGTGATGAAATACGAATGGCCCATTCGGCATTTCCGAACAAGACAGTCGAAAGCCAGATGATCCAGGCGATCATCGGCGGTTTGGAAAAATAGCCGAGTTCGGGCGTCTGGGCCCACCACCAATATTGCGCTTCATCCGGATAAAGATTGAGCGGAGACAGGATGAGGACGAAACATCGCGCAAGCGTAACGGCCACGACAATACCAAGCGTCAGCCGGAACGCGGATCGCATCTCGCTCTCGGAAAAGGGTGCGCGCATCACGTCTTCGATATGCCGGTCTGGGGACGCTTCACGCGGTAAAGCGTGACGTCCTGCTCGCGGCCGGTCGAATAATCCAGCCCGAAGACACGGCCGAGAGCGATGACGACGTCGCCGCGCCGTCGCAAATCGGACAGAAACAATGGCGCAACCCGATTCTCGACGAGTGCCAGCCCCGTTTCTTCGGCAGCTGCGGCGGCTTTGCTCGCAGGCCCGATGCGTGTGTTCGAACCGAGGAGAAAGACCAGGCTCGGTTCGACATATCCGTCCAGCACCACCGGAGCATTTGCCGAAGCGCGCTGCGCGGCAACAAGCTCCGCAGCACGCGGGCTGAGCCACAGGGCATGAAGCTGCGGAGCAACCATCCAGGCAAGCAGCAGATCGAAAAGCAGCGCACAAGCCATCGCCAACCCGGCAGCAGACACCAGATGGCGGCGAAGAAGCAGGATAAGGGCGGCGCAACCCGTGAAAAATCCAGTTGCGGTTCCGATCAGCAAATAAAGTCCGACGGTCCCGCCCAGGCGTTCGGGCAGAACTACGCAAAGGACGATGAGCGCGATCAGTGCAATTGCGAACTGCACCGCCGCCGCGTAGCGCAGGATTCCATCCCAACGTCCTTCCTTTCCCTCATACGGGACGGCTGCCCAGAGCGCCGCAAGAAGTGCGAGGGCGGGATAGGCCGGAAGAATGTAGTGCGGCAGCTTGGTCGGGACGAGTTCGAACAGCACCCAAACCGCGCCACTCCATGCGAGCAAATATCTGACTGCCGGGTTGTTGCGGCGCCGAAACGCGGCAGCGATCGCAGGAAGGAGCAGCAGAGTTGCCGGCCAAAACGTCAGGCTGAGTAACGCCAGATAATAGCCGGGCGGTGCGCCATGCGATTCCTCGCCGCCAAGGATCTTTGCGCCGAAATCATGCCCCAGCGACTGCTGATAGAAAGCGCCATGGCTGGCAAGCGCAATGGCGATCGCCCAGGGCCCGACAAGAACAAGCACAACCCCCGCGCCAAAAAGTGGCCTTGCGCCCGCCATCCAGCGCCAGTCCCGATCCCAGACCGAAAGCACGAGCGCCGTTGAGCCGAGAACCGCGATAATGACCGGCCCCTTGATCAGCAATCCCGCGGCCAGCGCCGCCCATCCGCCAAGAACAAGAAACAGCGAAGGTCGTGCGCTCCCGCGCGCGGCGAGATAGATGCGCATCAGCACGGCCTGCGCCGCAATCACCGTTGCCAGCAGCACCGCATCGGTGGTGGCGATCATGCTTTCGGCCGTCAGCAGAATGGAGGTTCCAAGCAGAAGAGATGCCAGGAGTGCCGTCTCGGGCGGAGCGATGCTTCGCGCCAGGAAGTAAAGAAGCAGGACCGACAGAAGGCCGCCCAAGAGCGAAGGCAGTCTGTATACCCATATCCGGTTGCGAAACGCCGGCCCCCAGAGCCACGCAGAGGCAGATTGCAGCCAGTAAATCCCGACCGGCTTGTTGTAGCGGGGCGCGTTGGCGAAGCGGATATCGACATAATTTCCGCTCTCGACCATCTCGCGCGAGGCTACCGCGAAGCGACTTTCGTCGCGGTCGAGCGGGGGCAGCAAAGCCAAGCCGGAAATCCAGGCCAGCGATACGACGATCAGGATCGTTGGCAACGGCCGCCGTGCGGCGCGTTGGAGCCATGAGCCGGCAGCTGTGGTTAACGCCAGGGTTGTCTCAGCCATCAATCCGGAAAACTGCGCTTGCACCGAAGAAAAGACCTGGGAGGCGCATCGTCTTCGGGTCGCCCGTTTCCAGGCTGTTTTCGTGAACGGAGCGCCTGTATAAGGCCCCTATCCGGCCCCCGACAGCCACCCCCCTTCCGCCCAGACATGGGGACTCGCGCGAGGCGGCACACACTCTATTCTAAGACCGCCCTGAACGGAACCTTTTGCATGACAGTTGCCCTATCCGTGGTCGTGCCGGTCAAGGACGAAGCCGAGAATGTCATTCCGCTCGCGCGGGAGATTGCGGCGGCTGTAGGGCGCGACAGTTCGGTTGAGATCATCTTCGTCGATGACGGGTCGGCCGATGAGACTCTATCCCATCTGTTGAAGCTTAAACACGACCTGCCCATGCTGCGCGTATTCCGGCACAGCGGCAATGGCGGTCAGAGCCGGGCTCTCCGGACAGGCGTGCGCGCCGCGCGCGCAGGCATCGTCGTGACGCTCGACGGCGACGGCCAGAACGACCCAGCCGATATTCCCAAAGTGCTCGCTCCGTTTCACGGGGAACCCGAAGCTGCCCGGATTGGAATGGTATCCGGCGTCCGGGTGAAGCGGCGCGACGGCTTCGCCAAGCGAACCGCGTCGCTTCTGGCCAACCGATTCCGGCGCTGGATGCTCCATGACGGAGCGGTCGATGTGGGCTGCGGGCTGAAGGCATTCCGCAGCGACGTCTTCCTGGCCCTGCCCTATTTCGATCACATGCACCGCTACCTCGCCGCGCTGATGCTGCGCGAAGGCTATGAGGTGCGGTTCGTGGATGTCGGCCATCGTCCCCGCCTGCACGGCCGATCGAAATATGGCGTGTGGGACCGGTTCGTTGTCGGCGTGGAGGATATCTACGGCGTGCTGTGGCTGAAGAAACGCTATCGCGACGGCGTTGAAGCGGCAGAGATGTAAGTCACGTCAGGCGGTGCCGTGGAATATTTCACAGTATTGATTCGCGAACTGGAAAGCAGGTCCTGAATGTCATCACATCACTGGCTCACGACGGATCATATCTGGCTCGCGATCGGTTTTGCCGGCCAGGCGCTGTTCGCCTCGCGTTTTTTCGTTCAATGGCTCAAGAGCGAGATGGAAGGACGCAGCGTGATTCCCCTTGCTTTCTGGTACTTCAGCGTCGGGGGGGGAATCGTGCTCCTAGCCTATGCCATTTATAAGAAGGATCCGGTCTTCATCCTGGGCCAGGCAAGCGGCCTCGTCGTTTACAGCCGGAATCTTTACCTCATCTTCCGGGAACGCAGCCTGTTGCGCCAGGCCCAGGTTCAGACAGCATCGCGCGCCTAGCCTGCTCTTCGGGGTGGCTTGCGAAATTCCGGATCACCCGCCACTCTGCCGCGCCCAACGGGGATAGGGGATCATGTTCCGCGTTTTTCCGGTCCTGCTCATTGTCGTTACGGTCTACAATGTCATTGCCCTGGCGCATGGCTTGGTCGGCAACGATGCCATGCAGACTTTCCTGGCGAGGGAACATGTGACCTTCCACATGTTCTCGGGCGATTTGTGGGACTTCAATCTCGGCGACCTGCTCGTCACGCTCGGTTTTGTCTGCCTGTTCATCGAAATCGTGAAGTCGACGCGCACGACGAGCCGCGGCCTCATCAATCATGGCCTGTCGGTGCTGGTGTTCGTCATCACCATCGTCGAATTCATCGTGGTCAGGGGGTTCTCCACCTCTGTCTTCTTCTTCATCATGGTCATGACGGCCTTCGACGTGATTGCGGGCTATACGATCTCCGTCGTGGCGGCCGAGCACGATCTGGGCGTGGGCCGCGCCGGCACCGACGCACGTTGAATATTGCGGGGCGCGGGCAAGCGGATATATTCGCCGCCCCGCCGGGGCATCGCCCCGGTCTTTGCGGACAGGTGGCCGAGCGGTTGAAGGCGCACGCCTGGAAAGTGTGTAGACGGTGACGAATCGTCTCGAGGGTTCGAATCCCTCCCTGTCCGCCAGCCTACGCCATGTCTCGGGCCGGTCACCAGAACCTTCCGTATCATC
>DATJUM010000071.1:0-13150 GCA_035502355.1 Rhizomicrobium sp.
CTCCGGTGCGCCAGGGAAGCTGGCGCGATCCTGCCGGTGGAAGTCCGGCTCGGGTAAGGGGTAGCGCCCGCCCGATAGTGAGTGTTGCGTGATGGAAGGCGACGACCATGACGAAGCGTACACAGCGATTGTGCAGGGTGAGCTATTGATCCCCGAAATACGGAAATTTGCGGAAGCCGAGCCGTTCGGAGACGTCGAAGGCCACGCGTGCGGAGCCGTCATGCGAGGCGCCGTCGTTCTGCCGGGGTCGAAGACCTCATCATGCACAAAAGGAACGCGCCGGAACCTGGGAGATCTCATGACTGACCGCTTGCCTGTGGCACCGGTCCGCATCGGGGAGGTGCAAGCCGAACGCCGATGATGCACGGTCATGAGAAGTCGGACCCCGCCATAGTAGCTGTGAAGCCGGTGAACGAAGCCGTGGAAGAAGCGGCAGCGGAATCGGGGGAGCCAAGGGTGGGGACCAAGGGAAATGCGGGCGGGTCTGACACGCTCCGGACGCAGAGTCGGGAGGGCGTGGCACAGGGGCTTGAACGCATACGGCAAGCAGCCAAACGGGAAGGAGTAAGGTTCACCAGCCTGCTGCATCATGTCAGTCCTGCATCTCTCACGCGCGCGTTCCACGCGCTCAAACGCGATGCCGCTGCGGGTGTGGATGGGCTGACGTGGAAGGAATACGCGAGTGATCTTGAGCAGGGAATTGCTGACCTGCACACGCGTGTTCACAAAGGCGGTCCGTATCATCCGCTGCCGGCGAAGCGGGTCTACATCCCCAAGCCGGACGGACGGCAAAGGCCGCTGGCCATAGCCGCCCTCGAAGACAAGATTGTCCAGAGGGCGGTCCTGGAAGTGCTGAGCGCGATCTACGAGGAAGACTTCCTCGGGTTCAGCTACGGTTTCCGGCCCGGGCGCAGCCAGCACGATGCGCTGGATGCCCTGTGCACGGCCATCACCAGCCGGAAGGTGAACTTTATTGTCGACGCCGATATCCGGTCGTTCTTCGACACGGTGAACCATGACTGGCTCATCCGTTTTATGGAGCACCGCATCGGCGATGTGCGCCTCATCCGCCTGATCCAGAAATGGCTGAAGGCGGGCGTCCTGGAAGACGGGCTGATCAGCGCCAGTGAGACGGGGACGGGGCAGGGATCGGTGATCTCGCCGCTGCTCGCCAATGTCTACCTGCACTACGCGCTCGACCTGTGGGCCGAGCAATGGCGGAAGAGAGAGGCCAACGGCGACATGATCATCGTGCGCTACGCCGATGATCTGGTCGTGGGCTTCGAACACGAAGCCGAAGCAAGGCGCTTCCTTGACGAGATGCGCACAAGGCTTGAGGCATTCGCACTGACGCTGCATCCGGAAAAGACCCGCATCATCACGTTCGGACGCCATGCGGCGGAACAACGGGATGGACGGGGCAAACCGGACACCTTCGACTTCCTCGGGTTTACCTTCATTGCCGCCAAGTCGCGCAACGGGAACTTCCTCCTCAAGAGGAAATCCCGGCGTGATCGCGTCAGAAGCAAACTCAGGCAGGTCAAGGAGAATCTGCGTCACAGGATGCATCAGCCATTTGCGGAGACGGGAAAATGGCTCGCAAGCGTGGTCAGGGGCTTCTTCAACTACCACGCCGTGCCAACCAACAGCCGGACGCTCGCGCAGTTCAACTATCGGATCGTCATGCTCTGGGCTGCCGCCTACAAGCATACGAGCCAGCGGGGACGAATAACCCCGCAGCTGCTCGACCGCATGCGTGCATGCCTTCCCGCACCTCGCATCCTTCATCCCTGGCCTCAGCAACGCTTCGCCGTCAAACACCCAAGGTGGGAGCCGTATGCGGGAAAGCCGCACGTACGGTTCTGTGCGGGGGGCGCCTAGCAATGCGCGTCCCTACCGCGACCGGCTCCGCGTGCAAGAACCATGGCGCCTGCGCAGCTCATGTTTATCCCTTCAGCGCCGGATGGACGATCTGGCCGTCGCGCGTGAGGCCGGCGCCCCTGACGATCTCGTCGTTCCAGTCGAGCGCCAGCGCGCCGGTCTTCCTGTCCACGATCAGCGCCACGAAATTGAAGAGATTGCGCGCGTAGAGATTGGACGAGTCCACCGCCAGCCGCGCGGGGAGGTTGGTGTAACCCATGATCGTGACGCCATAGACGTCGACGATCTGGTCCGGTTTCGAAAGCGGGCAATTGCCACCCTGCTCCACGGCAAGGTCGACGATGATTGCCCCCCGTTTCATCGTCTTGACCATCTCTTCGGTTACCAGCACCGGCGCCTTGCGCCCCGGGATCAGCGCCGTGGTGATGACGATGTCCTGTTTCCTGATGGTCTCCGCCACCAGGGCCGCCTGCTTCGCCTGATATTCCTTCGACATTTCCTTGGCATAGCCGCCCGCCGTCTCCGCCTGGCGGAACTCCTCGTCGATCACGGCGACGAAGCTCGCGCCGAGCGATTCGACCTGTTCCTTGGTGGCGGGGCGCACGTCGGTAGCGGAAACGATGGCGCCGAGACGCCGCGCTGTCGCGATCGCCTGCAGGCCTGCAACGCCCACACCCATGATGAAGACGCGGGCCGGCGCGATCGTGCCCGCCGCCGTCATCATCATCGGCATGGCGCGGCCGAAATGCGCCGCCGCATCGATCACGGCCTTGTAGCCCGCAAGATTGGCCTGGCTCGACAGCACGTCCATCGACTGGGCACGCGATATGCGCGGCAGGAATTCCATGGCGAACGCGCTGACTCCGTGTGCCGCCAGGGACGCGATGGCATCTTTCTCTGTGTACGGAGCTAGAAGCCCGATCACGACCGCGCCGCTTTTCATGGCGGCGATTTCGGACGGCTCCGGCCCGCGCACTTTCAGGACGATATCGGCGTCCGCGAGCGCATCCGCCGCATCCGGGGCGATCGCGGCGCCGGCCGCGCGGTAATCGTCATCGCTGATGCAGGCGCGCTCGCCGGCACCGCGTTCCACGGTTACGGCCAAACCCAACCCGGTGAATTTCTTCACGGTTTCCGCCGTTGCCGCGACGCGCGCTTCGCCCGCGCGGCGTTCCTTGAGGACAGCGAGTTTCATCGGGACGGAGTGGGATCAGCCGTGGGTGCGGAAGATTGCAAGGAAAACGAGGAGGATGACGATCGCAACGACCTGCCACTTCATGAAGGCAAGGAAGCCGTGCCATGTCTTGAGATGTTCGGTCATGTCGGTCGTGCCCGAATCCGGCGCGTGTCCGTGTTCCGATTCCATAGCTTGATCCCGGGCGTGACGGGGCGGGACTATAGCAATCTCAATCTCTCCCGCAACCGGGCTGCGCCGCCGTCGCGGTTCATCCCCGCCAGTCGATCCATGCGCCGTGGGACTGGCACAGCGCAAGCAGGCGCTTTTCCCGGATGCCGTCGGCATAGCGGTAGAGAAGAAGCGGCGTATCGCCCGAGAGCGTACCCTCGAAGCTCAGGCGCCAGACCGGACGCCGCAGACTTGCGGCAACAAGGAGATTGTCGAGCGCTTCGCGGTTCTCCCCGGAAAACTGATAGGTGACGAAGCTGTGATAGACGCAGGCCGTTGCTACGGGTGGGATCGCGGCCAGAGCCTCCGGCAGAAGCTCCAGCGCATCGCCCTCGCGGATCGGCGGCGGCGCGGCCGCATGGATCTCAAGTGCGCGCGCGAGCCTTGCGAAGCGAGTGATGTGATCGGGCCAGACCAGCGCTTTCAGCCAGTCGCGCTCGTCTTGTTGCGAGAGGTCGACG
Organism: Rhizomicrobium sp.; assembly: GCA_035502355.1. Lineage (GTDB taxonomy): Bacteria > Pseudomonadota > Alphaproteobacteria > Micropepsales > Micropepsaceae > Rhizomicrobium. The sequence continues at coordinate 3,748 of DATJUM010000071.1, forward strand.
GGATTGCGCTCCAGGCCCAGGCGTGAAGCAATTTGCGGCGTCGGACCTGCGGGCGGCGTCTTATCGCCGCGCAATTCGGCTTCGAGGACCAGCGCCGCGCCGTTGTCGCCCGCTCGAACAACTTCGCCGTCGCGGACATAACGGACTGCGTATCTGTCCCAGATGAGATTGAGACCGGCGCTCGGTCCGAGTTCGATCAGATGCAGAGGCTCCCCGGCGTCTCGCGCGAGCGCACGAAAGCCGGCGTGAAGAACGACCGACCGGCCGACTTCATTGGTGTTGGTCACGCGCGTTGCGATCAGCGGCGCAAGCGCGCCGCGATGAGTCGCGACGAAATCGCGAAAGACCGGAAAGGCGCCATCGGCATCGGCCACGCGCGTTCCACCATTGAGATTCGGATAGAAGCGGCGCAGCGGATGATCCGCGCCACGCAGAAGCAAATAGTGCACCGCGGCGAATAGCACGTTGGCCGGCGGCTGACCGGGACGGACAAGATTGGCGAATTGTCTTAATGCCTCGTCGCGGGTGACGCCCAGTGCGAATTGTTCGTAGAGCGGCGCCGAATTGCGCCGCGCATCGGCGGCGAAGAATTCCCAATAGTCAAAGCTACCCTCATTCATCTCCCCTCCGGCAGCGGCACGCCGGCCTCGCGGAACGCTGCGCGCTGCCGTGCGGCGAGGGCGGCGCGGTCGAAATCGGCGATTTCTTCCTCGAACATCCGGTGAAAGTTCAGTTTCGCGCCGAGGCGGATAAGCGCGCCGCCAAGCCCGATTGCGGCGCGGTCCATGAAGACGAATTCGCGCGGCGGCTTGATGCCGCCAAGGTCCTTGAGCCGCGCATGCACGTCGTTGGCCTGTTTCAATCCATATTCCGCCGCAGGCACGCCGTCATCGACCAGCCGCACACGATCGTCCAGGAGCGGCGTGAAGATGAACCGCGCCCAGACATTCATCACCCGAACGAGTTCCGGCGTCACCGCAGCAAATCCCCAGGCGCGATAGGACTTGGCCGCCAGCGCGTCGTTCTTTTCCTTGAGCGCGTGATAGAGACCCACCACGCCGGCAACGAAATCCGGCGGGAAGGTTCTGATGCAGCCATAATCGAGGAGATTGATGCCGCCATCCTTGCGCACGGCGTAATTACCAAGATGCGGGTCGCCGTGAATGACGCCGTAGCGTGCAAAGGGCTTCCACCAGGCACGGAACAGGGCCGTTGCGATGCGGTTGCGAAGGGATGGCGCCGCCTCCTCGAATTCCAGGATCGGGCGTCCATCGAGCCAGGTCATGGTGAGAAGCCGCTTCGTCGACAGCGCCGCCATCGGTTCGGGCACGGTGATATCGCCACAATCGGCGAGCATGAGGCGGTAAAGCCGCATATGCGCGGCCTCGCGGCCGTAGTCGAGCTCTTCGGCGAGTCGCGCCGCGATCTCCCTGGCAAAGTCCCGTGTGTCGATGGTAGAATCGAATTGCCGTTGAATTTGCAGTGCCAGTTTCAGCTGACGGATATCGGCGTCGACCGCTGCGGCCATGTCCGGATATTGTAATTTGCAGGCAAGTTCGCATCCGTCTTTTCCCGCGGCGCGGTGCACCTGACCGAGAGATGCGGCGGCCGAAGCGTCACGATCGAAACGGCGGAATTTCTTCTCCCAATCGGGCCCGAGTTCCGACGCCATCCGCCGGCGCACAAAGGCCGAACCCATGGGCGGCGCATTTGTTTGCAAGGTGAGAAGCGGCGCGGCCACGTCCTGCGGGAGCGCGCCGGGAATGGTCGCAATGAATTGCGCGACCTTCATCACCGGCCCGCGCAGATTTCCGAGCACGGCGGTCAGATCGGCCGCATTGCTGGCGCTGAAAAGACGCGTTCCGCCGAGCGCGCGGCCCGCGCCGCGCGCCGCCACGCCCGAAAGGCCGGCAGAAACGCGCGCGAACCGGCTCAACCTTTGTGCAAATCCGTCCTCGCGCTGGTTAACTCTTTGCTTTGCCATCCGTTCAGACTTTCTTCACCACTGCGAAGCATTCCCGTCGCGATTCCCGCTCAGTTTTGGCACAGATTTTCGTCATTCCCGCAATCGCATGTCGCAAAGCGGGAACCGATCCAATTTTAGCTTTCTGCATCGGGCCAGCGCTTCAGAGGAACAGATGGCACAAATGATCCTCATCGTGGACGACGATCCGGTCCAGCGCCGATTGCTGGAAGCGGCGATTACGCGCGCGGGAATGGCCGTCGTCACCGCGCCGGGTGGACAGCCAGCCCTCGATCTTCTGAACGGACCCCGCGGCGATCAATTTACGCTTGTCCTGCTCGATCTGGTGATGCCGGATATGGACGGGCTGACCGTACTTGGAAAGCTGAAGGCAAGCCATGCCGAACTGCCGGTCATCGTTTTGACCGCGCGCGGCGGCATTGATTCCGCGGTCGAGGCGATGCGTGCCGGCGCCTGCGATTTTCTTGTCAAGCCGGCGAGTCCGGAGCGGATCACCGTTTCCATCCGCAATGCACTCAAGATCGGCACGCTGGCCGGCGAAGTTACAAGACTGAAGAAACGCGTGGACAACCGCTTGGACTTTACGCATCTGATCGGCGTCAGCGCGGAAATCCGCCAGGTGGTCCGGCTTGGGCAGCGTGCGGCGCAATCCAACATTCCCATCCTGATCGAAGGCGAATCCGGCGTCGGCAAGGAACTGATCGCGCGCGCGATACAGGGTTCTTCGGAACGCGCCGGCCGTCCGTTTGTAACAGTGAATTGCGGTGCCATTCCGGAAAATCTCGTCGAGTCGATCCTCTTCGGGCACGAGAAAGGCTCTTTCACCGGCGCCTCGGAAAAACATCTGGGGAAATTCCAGGATGCCGATGGCGGCACGCTGTTTCTCGACGAGATCGGCGAACTTCGGCTCGACATGCAGGTGAAGCTGCTCCGGGCACTGCAGCAGGGCGACATCGATCCCATCGGATCGAAGCGGCCGGTGAAGGTGGATGTGCGCATCATCTCCGCCACCAATCGCGACCTCGCCGAGCGCATGCGCGAGGGATATTTCCGCGAGGACCTCTATTATCGTCTCAACGTGTTTCCCATCCGCGTGCCGTCGCTCAGGGAACGGCGCGAGGACATTGCCGAGCTTGCCCGCCATTTCATCGCCCGCTTCGCCGCCGAAGAAAACAAACAGATCGCCGGGCTGTCCGCCGAGGCCGGCGAATTGCTGCAGAATTTCGACTGGCCGGGCAATGTGCGCCAGCTTGAAAACACGATCTTCCGTGCCGTGGTGCTGTGTGATTCGGCGACATTGGACATCTGCGATTTCCCGCAGATCGCCGCCGCCGCCGGCGTTGAGATCCGGCCGAAACGCATTGCGGCCATCCCCGTCGCCATTCAGGTTCCAGCAGCGGAAGAAGTCGTGCGCGCGAGCGAGCCGCCGCCTTTTGCCATCTCCGCGACCAATGATTCCGGCCATATGCGAAAACTCGAGGAGATCGAGTACGAAGTCATCCGCATGGCCATCGATCATTATGACGGGCACATGTCGGAAATCGCCCGCCGGCTCGGGATCGGCCGCTCGACGCTCTACCGCAAGCTCAAGGAATTCGGCCTCGATCAGCCCGGCCAGTTCGGCGACATCGAAGAAGAGCCATCCCGGCAGGCGGCGATGTGATACGCTGATCGGCGGTGATATCAGCTCCGCATGCCGAGCGCGGCGAGATAGAGGTCGAGGATCGCTTCCTGTTCCTGGCGGTCGGCGCGGTCGAGTTTTCTCAAGCGCACCACTTGGCGGATGATTTTCGTGTCGAAGCCATTGCCCTTGGCCTCGGAATAGACTTCACGGATATCGGAGGTGAGCGCCGCCTTCTCCTCTTCGAGACGTTCGATGCGCTCGACGAGCGATTTCAGCTGATCTTTCGCAAACGCTTTCGCCATGAAGTCCGCGTCCCGCAATTCAAAGGCGCGGACCCTAGCCTGCGGATTTCAATCCGCGCAACGATCCGGCTCAATCATGGCTGTGAGTCTTTTGTGCCTCCTCGAAGGCGGCCTGCTGCTCCGCCGTTGCCTGCTTCTGATAGCGCCGCTTCCATTCCGAAGGCGGCATGCCGTAGACAATTTCGCGCGCCTCGTCCTTGTCGAGCGCAAGGCCTTTTGCGGCGGCGGCTTCGCGGTACCAGTCGCCGAGACAATTGCGGCAGAACCCGGCCGTGATCATCATGTCAATGTTCTGGACGTCGGTCCGCATTTGAAGATGGGTCACCAGGCGGCGGAACACCGCCGCCTCGAGTTCCGTTTGCACATGCGCATCCATCGGGGTCCTCTTTTGCAAGCGTTCGGGTCACATTGACAGAAAACGCGGCTTGGGTGACACGGTGAACGGTCTCATGCGTCCTCGCCGCCCGGACTGACAGCCATGCGCCGCTTGCGAAAGACCAAGATCGTGGCGACGCTGGGGCCGGCGTCCTCATCGCCCGAGACGATCAAGGCGCTTTTCGAGGCGGGTGCCGACGTATTCCGCATCAATATGAGTCACACGCCACATCAGCTGCTGGCCGAACTGCATGGCCGGGTGCGTGCGCTCGAGCGCGAAGACGGGCGGCCCATCGGTATTCTCGTCGATCTGCAGGGACCCAAGATCCGTCTGGGCCAGCTCCCAGGCGGCGCACGCGAACTGGAAACCGGCACGCGCGTCGGACTGGTTCTCGCCGGCTCCTCGACGGATAATGAGATCATCCCCATGCCGCATCCCGAAGTGTTTGCGGCACTCCGACAAGGCGACGGCCTGCTGATCGATGATGGCAGGGTCCGGCTCAAGATCGAATCGGTGAGCGCGGCTGCGGCGGACGCAGTCGTGGTGACGGGCGGAATCATCAAGGACCGCAAGGGCGTCAACCTTCCCGATACGGTGCTGCCCATTCCGGCCATGACCGCGAAGGACAGAAGCGATCTCGATGCGGCGCTCAATCTCGGCGTCGACTGGGTGGCGTTGTCTTTCGTGCAACGGCCCGACGATGTGGCCGAACTGCGGAAGCTCGCGGTCGGCAAGGCGGCGGTGCTCGCCAAGATCGAGAAGCCGAATGCGCTGGAATGGCTGCCGGAGATTCTCGATCTGGCCGATGCGCTGATGGTGGCGCGCGGCGATCTGGGCGTCGAGCTGCCGCTCGAATCGGTGCCGGTGCGCCAGAAGGAAATCACCCGCGCCGCGCGCCGAGCCGGCAAGCCGGTCGTGGTCGCAACGCAAATGCTGGAATCCATGATCGAGGCGGCGGCGCCAACGCGGGCGGAAGTCTCGGACGTCGCGACCGCCGTATTCGACGGCGCCGATGCGGTGATGCTCTCGGCAGAAACCGCCGCGGGAAAGCATCCCGTCGCGGCCGTGGCCATGATGGACAGGATTGCCTGCATGGCGGAATCCGGTCCGTTTTTCCAGGAACTGATGGATGCGCAGCGCGCCCAGCCGGAAGAAACCACGCCCGACGCCATCATGGCTGCCGTCCATCAGGTGACGCACACCATGCATGCCTGCGCCATCGTCAGCTGGACGAAATCGGGCTCAACGGGATTGCGCGCGGCGCGCGAGCGCCCCGAGGCGCCGATCATCGCGCTGACTCCGAGCGTGGAGACGGCGCGGCGACTGTCACTTGCTTGGGGCCTCCATTGCGTGCTGACCGACGACGCCCATGACCTCGATGATGTGGTCGAGCGCGCCGGTAAGATTGCAGAGGCGGAAGGCTTCGCCAAAGCCGGCGATCGCATCGTGGTGACGGCCGGTGTCCCGCTCGGCACGCCCGGCGCAACAAATCTCCTCCGCGTCGCCTTCGTCGGCGGGCGGTGAAAGAAGATTTGCCACCAATAGCACGAAGGACTGTCGCGCGACCAAGGCGCGGGATTGCTTGCTTAGGGCTCCGTGTGTTGTGGCTAAATAATCAGATCCGGTCGCCTTCGACTTCGCGGGTGAGCTGGCGGACTTCGCGGTCGATTCCGGAGAAATGCGGATCGAGCCCCTGCGCCTTGCGCAGGATCTTCAGCGCGTCGCGCTTGTCGCCATATTCGACGAGGATGCCGCCAAGCTCGGTCATCGCCGCGAATTGCCGCGGATTGAGGCTGACGGCCTTCTGCAGACTGACGATCGCGCCTTCATCGTCGCCCGCGAGCGCCTGCAATTTTCCGCGCTGGTGCCAACCTTCGGCGTAATCGGGTGCCACCTTGGTAATGACCTCCAAAAGCTGCTGCGCCGTGTCCATATCGTCGGCCGCGAGTGCCGTTGCGGCCCGGGTCATCAGGAGATCGACGCTCGCGCTGCCGGATTCCAGGAACAATGCGAGGATCTGGTCTTCGATGGGCTTGGCTTCCTCGTCGGAGCCGGCTTTGGCCAGCCGCCCGAACAGCGCGTCGAGCTGCGGCACGGTCCGCGGTGCCGCCGGCGCGGCAGGATGATGCGGCGACGCGCCCGATACGGAAAGCGCGGCAAGAGAGACGGCAAACAGAAACGATCGCATGGAAGTCCTGCTCCGCAACCGGATACGCAAGACACACTACGTCCGGCGACCGCCTGAGGTTCCCGGTAACATACGACAGAGCGGGAGCGATAGAAATGCGGGACGCCGACCGGCGGGAAATCAGCCCTGGCGGGCCTTGAAGCGCGGGTTTTTCTTGTTGATCACATAGGTCCGCCCGCGCCGGCGGATGACGCGGCAGTCCTTGTCGCGCTTCTTCAGCGAGCGGAGCGAATTGCGAATCTTCATGGCACGCCTTCAAAAGCCCCGGCGGACAGGTTCCGCCAAAGAGGCGCGGAAGCTAGTTTCGGCAGCCTGCCTCTGTCAACCCGCGGGCTTTGTGTTAATAGGCCTTTTTCGGGCCGACGAGACCTTCCCTCATGCGAACCGGATTTCGGGCGTTCAGCTTTGCTTTTTGCGCAATTCTTGCTGCGCTGCCGCTGACCGGCCGCGCCCAGATGCCGGCGGCCGCACCGGCGATGGATCAGGACGCCGCGTTCCGCGCTTTTGTCGCGGGTTTTCGCGCGACGGCTGTCCAGGCCGGAATCGACCCGCAGGTCTATGACGCCTCCACGGCCGGCATTGTTCGCAATCCGAGCGTCGAACAGCTGAACCTCCAGCAGCCCGAATTTGTGAAGCCGATCTGGGATTATCTCGACAGCGCGGTGTCACTGACCCGCATCACCAAGGGCCAGGCGATGCTCGCCGCCTATGCCCCGGTACTCGCGAATATCGAGCAGCGTTTCGGGGTGCAGAAGGAAATCCTGGTCGCCATCTGGGGCATTGAAAGCGATTACGGCGAGGAAATGGGCAGCTTCAACATGTTCGAAGCGCTGGCGACGCTCGGTTACGCGGGTCCCCGCAGCGCATTCGGCCGGAGCGAATTGCTCGATGCGCTTCGCATCGAGCAGCAGCAACATTTTCCGCCGGCGGAAATGACGTCGTCCTGGGCGGGAGCCTTTGGCCAGACACAATTCGTTCCCTCAGCTTACCTGAAATATGCCGTGGACGGCGATGGCGGCGGGCGCCCCGATCTCTGGCATTCGCCGGCCGACGCGCTGGCTTCGGCAGCCAATCTCCTGGCGCAATCGGGCTGGGAACGCGGCGCGGCCTGGGGCTATGAAGTCGTGTTGCCGGCCAGTTTCCCCTACGAGTTCGCCGATATCGACAAGCCGTCCACGATCACCTACTGGCGCAGTATTGGCGTGCGGGCAGCGGGCGGCTGGGAATTGCCGGTGAGTGACGCACGCGCGTCAATCTATCTTCCCGCGGGCGCGCGCGGGCCGGCTTTCATGGTGTTCGACAATTTCCGCACCGTGCTCAAATACAACAATGCCGGCTCCTACGCGCTCGCCGTATGTTTGCTCGCCGACCGGCTCAAGGGCTATCCGCCGATCATGGCCCCCTGGCCGCGCGATGAAGTGCCGCTGTCGCGCCCCGAGCAGCTTGCCTTGCAAACAGACCTGCAACGGCTGGGGTTCGATCCGGGTCCGCTTGACGGCATTTTGGGCCGGCAGGGCCGCGCCGCGCTGCGCGCCTGGCAGAAATCGCGCGCACTGATCCCCGACGGCTTCGCGACCGAGTCCGTGCTCCAACAGATCGAGCGCGAGCTGCCGGCGCCGGGAACAAACACTGCAACGGGACAGCAACAATGATGAACCGCTGTCTTGCGCTTTCGTTTGCGGCGGCGCTGGCCGTGACATCGCCTGCAGCAAAGGCGGAAGCACCGTCCTACGCGATTACCAGGACCATCCCGCTCGGCGCGCCGGACCGATGGGATTATCTGACTTTCGATGCGCCGAGCGGGCGGCTTTACATCTCGCATGGCGATCGCGTGACGGTGGTGGATGGCAAGAGCGGCGCCATCCTGGGCCAGGTCGCAACCTTGCCAGGTGGAACGCACGGGATTGCGATCGTGCCTATGGAACGCGGCTACACCGATGACGGCCGGGCGGGAATCGTTGCATCCTTTGATCCCAAATCCTTCGCGATCATTCGCCGGATCAAGGTCGAGCGCGACGCAGACGGCATGCTGTTCGATCCGTCGAGCGGCCATGTTTTCGTGATCGAGGGCGATTCGGCGAAAATCACGGCGATCGATCCGAAGACCGATACGGCCGTCGCGACGATCGATGGCGGCGGCGGACTCGAATTCGGTGTTTCGGGCGACAACGGAAAAATCTATGTCAACGGCGCGGAGAAGAACGAGATCGTCCGCATCGATACGGCGACAAATAAAGCCGATGCGCATTGGCCGATGCCGGGTTGCCAGCGGCCGCATGGCCTTGCGATGGACCGCGTTACCCATCGCCTGTTCTCGAGCTGCGCCAATAAAGTTCTTGTCGTCATGAATGCGGACAATGGCGCCATTGTCGCGACGTTGCCGATCGGCGCGGGCACCGATGCAGCGGCCTTCGATCCGAAGCGCAATCTCGTTTTCAGTTCAAACCGCGAAGGTACGCTTTCGGTGATCGCCGAGAAATCGCCGGATTCGTTTGTGACGCTGCCGCCCGTCAAGACGGAGTTCGGCGCGCGCACCATGGCGGTCGATCCCGAAAGCGGTCGAATCTATCTGGTCGCGGCCGAATTCGCGCAGAACCCCAACGCCGCCGCGTCCGATCCGCGGCACCGTTATGTAATTACACCTGGTTCGGTCAGGCTGCTGTTCCTCGACCCATTGTCCCATTAGATTGCCCTGGAACAATACGTTGCGCGCTTCGACGGGCACTGCATGTGAAAAATCCTAACTCCACAAATGTTGTTCCTTGGCAGCATGTGCAGGTACAAATCTCCTCATCCTTGTAAGACAAGGAAACGCGCATCGGTTATGCTGACCGATGCGGTGGCGGACGGGAAACCGACTCATCCTGGGGCAAAAAAGCCCGTAGCTCAGCGCGGTGTTCCGCCCGCCGTTCCATCGAACCCGAACAGT